>VXNP01000126.1:0-12819 GCA_009840525.1 Gammaproteobacteria bacterium | reverse complement strand
CCCCCAGGAAGCGGCGGCGGTCCAGCATCCCCCCCGCGGCCTTCCCGGTCACGAGACCCCCCTCATACTCGCCCGCGCGGTCCCTCTCACGTGCTATGCTCGCCTGGACAGGCGCTGATTCCCCATCATCGAATCTCCCGCAGCTTGATGTTGCGGAACCAGACCCGGTTCCCGTGATCCTGAAGGCCGATGTGCCCCCGCGCCGCCTGCCCGTACTCCGGCCACTCGACGAACTTGCTCGCGGCGACCTTCGCCTTCCAGTCGTCGCTGCCGAGCTCGTATTCCACCACCTTCTCGCCGTTGAGCCAGTGCTCGACGTGGGTGCCCCGCACCAGAATCCGGACCTGGTTCCACTCCTCCGCGGGACGAACGATCCCTCGTGGAACGCCGTCCAGCGCGTAGTTGGCGCCCGCGCTGGTGAGCGGGCTGCGTCCGTCGGCGTGCCCCGCGTCGTCCAGCACCTGAAGTTCCGGCGCGCTGTGGAAGATCTCCTCGGCCCCCGGCGCCGCGCGGTAGAAGATGCCCGAGTTTCCTCCGGGCTCGACCTTCCACTCGAGCGCCAACTCGAAGTCCTCGAAGATGTCGTCCGTGATGATGGAGCGTCCTCCGCGAACGTGCGCGAGCGCCCCGTCCTCCACGACCCAGCCCCCCGTCATGGGTTCGCCGTCGTAGCGCTGCCAGCCATCGAGCGAACGCCCGTTGAAGAGCAGCCGCCACCCCGCCGCCTCCTCGGCGGCGGTTAACGTGTTCGCCTCCTGGGCGCTTGAGAGCTCAGGAGACACGGCGAGGCCGAGGAGGACCGCGCCGAGGGAGGGGCGAAGCACCGCCTCGCGCCTTAGCCTTGCCCAGGTTCTCATATGCTCCATCCTTCCCGATACTCGCGCACCAGGTATTCGTTGGCCTTTTCGTGGTTGGTGACGCGCATGTTGGCCGCGTCGTATTCGATGCGCTCGCCCTGGCCCGCGCGCAGCGCGACCAGCCCCAGCAACATGGTCTCGGTGAGGGGCGCCGCGTACGAGAACGGGGAGACCGCCTCGCCGATTCCCTTGCAGGCGTTGGCCCAGTTCATCTCGTGGGTGCCCTCTACGCGCGGGTAGGTCGGCGGCACCGCGTCCGCCTCCTCCTGCAGCTCCTGCGGATATACCCTGGGGTTGCGGCCGTAGGTCTCGTGCAGCAGCAGCCCGCGCTCGCCCACGAAGAGCACGCCGCCGCCCCGATCCAGCGGCACGTCGTCCGGGAGCCACGGATGGCGCCTGGGCATCAGCCCGCCGTCGTACCAGTGCACGTCGACGGGAGGCAGGACGCCGCGACGGCCGAACTCGAAGTGCACCTTGGTGGCGACCGGATACGAGACCGGATCCTCCACCGGACCGCCCCAGGGAGTGGAGGTCGCTTCGATGGCGTGGGGAAGCCCCAGGTCGAGCGCCCAGAACGGGTGGTCGATCAGGTGCGCTCCCATGTCGCCCAGCGCCCCCACCCCGAAGTCGACCCATCCGCGCCAGTGGAAGGGGTGGTACATCGGGTGGTACGCGACCTCGCGCGCGATCGGCCCCAGATACAGGTCCCAGTGGAGGTGCGCGGGCGCCCTGAAGTCGGCCCACAGCCCCGCCGCGACCGCTTCCTGCGCCGAGCCGGGCCACCACGAGCGGTCGGGGTCGGCAATGCTGGCGTTGTCGGGCAACGCCGCCGGGCGCGGCAGCCCCTGCATCCAGATGGGGCGGTTGGTCCACACATGGACCTCGCGCACCACCCCGATCAAGCCGGCCTGGACCCACTCGTTGATCAGGCGTGCCTCGTCGTTCGAGTGGCCCTGGTTGCCCATCTGGGTGACCACCCCGGCCGACTCCGCCAGCCGGCCGAGTTCGCGGGCCTCGTGCACCGACCAGGTCAGCGGCTTCTGCACATAGACGTGCTTGCCCGCGCGCATGGCGGCCGCGGCGATGACCGCGTGGGTATGGTCGGGGGTCGCAACCAGCACTGCGTCGACTTCGGCCTCCTGCTCCAGCATGACGCGGAAATCCGTGTACTTGCGCGCAGCGGCGTACTGCTCTTTCCAGCGCACCCCCGGTTCGCGCGGGTTCCCGTCGCGGTCGACCGAGCGCTCCTCGACCTTGTTCTCCACGAGCCGGTGATCGACGTCGCACACTGCGACGATGCGCTCGCTGCCGAGCTCCTGGGCGTTCTCGGCGCCCATTCCGCCCGCGCCCACGATGGCGATCGCCAGAGTTTCGCTGGGCGCCTGGTATCCGGGGCCGCCGAGCACGTGGCGGGGCACCACCGTCGCGCCCATCGCCAGAGCGGCGCTCCCGGATACGAATTCTCTGCGCGTGATGTCGGTCATCGGGTCGCCTGCCGTCCCTGGGGTATCGAGGTGGTCGAAGTGTCGGAGCCGAACGGCGTCGCTCGGGCAAGATCGCGCTGCGGCCGCCGATCCGCCAACCCGGCTGCCGGTGCGCCGCTTCGGCCATCGGCGCCAGGACGATGTGCGGCTTGCCAATCCGACGCTTCTCCCCGAGGATTCGCGGCACACTCACGGAGCCGACGCATGAGCAGCCAGCCATCCGCAAAGGACTACCGGCGCATCGCCCACGAGATCGCCAGCGACGCCAGCCCTGTCGGGATCGATGCCAAGAAGACCCACGTCATGATCCTCTACAAGTTGGAGGAGATCGAGCGGCGACTCGCGGCTCTGGAGGCGCGCGCCAGGTGAAGTCCCCGCGCAAGGCCTTCACACTTGCCGAGGCCAACGCCCTCCTGCCCGCCCTTGAGGCCGTCCTCGCCGACCTCGCCCGAGCGCGCGAAGACCTGGAGCGCCACGTCGAGCAGCTCAAGATTCTCGAGGCTCTCTGGGGACGCCTGGTGATGGCGCCGACCAACCCGGATCACGCCGAGTTCCTCAAGCATCGCGAAGGCGTGGGCAAGGCGGGCGCGCGCATTCGGCGCTGCGTCGAAGAGGAGATCCTCGGGAGAGGCATCCGATTCCCGGCGGGAGGGCTGGAGCACGGCCTTCTCGACTTCCCGACGACCTTTGAGGGGCGGTGGGTCTACCTGTGCTGGCGTCGCGGCGAGCCCCGCATCTCGCAGTGGCACGAAGTGGACGCCGGATTCTCCGGACGCCGCCCGATCCGCGCCGCGGAAGCCGCGCGCATGGGCGTAGAGGACGATCCCGGCGATGTCGATGACTCGATGCTGGATTTCTGAGGCGCCGCTCCCCGGAGCCTCTCACCGCATTCCACATCCGCCCCCGCGCGGATCCCGGGACTCCTAATGGACCTGATGCCCCGCCGGGCGCATCTGGCCAGCATGGTGCGGCTCTCGCTGCCCATCGTGACCGTGCAGGTGGGGATGATGTTCATGGGCGTGGTGGACACGATGATGGTCGGCCGGCTGTCCGCGACCGACCTGGCCGCCGTGGCGCTCGGCAACGTCTACTTCTACACCATCGCGGTGTTCGGCAACGGCATGCTGATGGCGCTCGACCCCATCGTGGCGCAGGCGGTGGGGGCGGATGATGCCGAGTCGGTTGCGCGCGGCATCCAGCGCGGCTTCGTGCTTACGTTCTTTCTGGCGCTGATCGCATCGCTGCTTTTCCTGCCCTCCGGCACGGTGTTCGCGTGGCTGCGGCAGCCGGAGGACGTGGTGCCGGTCGGGGCGGGCTACATCTTCGGCTCCATCCCGGGGATGCTCCCGTTCTACGCCTTCGTGGTGCTGCGGCAGAGCCTCCAGGCCATGGGCCGGGTGGCGCCCGTGGTGTGGACCATCGTGGCCGCCAACCTTCTGAACGTGTTCCTCAACTGGGTGCTCATCTTCGGCAACCTGGGCTTCCCGCAGATGGGCGCCGTGGGATCGGCGTGGGGATCGAGCGTGGCCCGCTGGTTCATGGCCGCGTGCCTGCTGGCCCTTTCCTGGCGCGTCGTCAGGCCCTATCTGGCCCGCGTCCGGCGGGATGCCTTCGACGTGTTCGCGTTAGGCCGCATGATCCGGCTCGGGACGCCGGTGGGATTCCAGCAGCAGCTGGAGTTCGGCGCCTTCTCGCTCATCGGCGTGATGATGGGCTGGCTCGGAACCGTGACCATGGCCGGCCACCAGGTGGCGCTCAACCTGGCGGCGCTCGCGTTCATGGTGCCGCTGGGGATCGCGGGCGCGGCGGCGGTGCTGGTGGGGCGGGCCGTCGGCCGGGAAGACATGGTGGAAGCACGGCGGGCCGCCGGAGCCGGGACCCTGCTGGGCGGCGGGTTCATGGTAGTGACGGCGTGCGTGTTCCTGGGCGCGCCCGGGTGGCTGGCCCGAGTGTACACCGCGGACCCGGGGGTGCTCGCGGTGGCGGTGGCGCTCCTCCCCATCGCGGGGATCTTCCAGGTCGCGGACGGCCTGCAGGCGGTGGCCGCCGGGGTGCTGCGCGGCGCGGGCGACACCCGCTCGCCCTTCATCTTCAACGCGCTGGGCTTCTGGGTGTTCGGCATTCCCGTCAGCGCCGCGCTCGCCTTCGGAGCGGACATGGGGGCGCGCGGCCTGTGGTGGGGCCTCGCCGCGGGGCTGGGGGCCGTGGCCATCCTGCTCTTCATCCGGGTCCGCCGCCTGCTGGCCCGCGGGGTGGGGCGGGTGGTCATCGACGATCCGGCCGCCTCCCGGGCGGCCCGGCCCAGACGGGTGGCATGAGGCGCCTGCCCCTCTTCCCGCTCGACGTCGTCCTCTTCCCCGGAGAGCTGCTCCCCCTCCACATCTTCGAGCCCCGCTACCGCCGCATGGTGGCGCGCTGCCTCGAGACCGACCATCGCTTCGGGCTCATCTATCACGACTCCGACCGCTTCGGCCCCTTTCTCATGGAGGAGGGGCGCGTCGGGGCGCTGGCGGCGATCGAACGGCATCACGGGCTCGAGGACGGACGCTCCTTCATCCTGGTGAAAGGCATGGGCCGGTTCGCGATTCACGACGGGCTCGAGTCCGGCGAGCCGTACTACGAGGCCGTCGTCGCGGAGTACGACGACGAGCGCGGCCCGCGAAAGCTGACGGCGCGGCGACAGGCTTCCGTCGATCTCTTCCGCGCCGCTGTCTCCGCCCTTCAGCGCCGATCCCCCGCATCTCCAGACTTCGATGCGGACCAGGAAGTGTCGTTTCGGCTGGCCGCGTTCGTGCAGGTGCACCCCGAGTGGCGGCAGGATCTCCTGGAGATGCGCAACGAGGAAGCCCGTCTGGGGCGGCTCGACGAGATCTTCGAGCAGGTGATCGCGCGCCGCACGCCGGAGGCGGAAGTGATGAGCGGCACTGTACTGTCCACGCGCCACATCCGGGTCGCGCGCACGGCCCGTTACTACACGCTGGCAAGCGGGGGCGAAGGAGTTGCCGAAGCCTGGTTCGCGCTTCACGGCTACCGGCAGGCCGCCCGCCGTTTCGCCCGGCGCTTCGAGGTGCTGGATGCCCCGAAGCGCATCGTCGTGGTCCCCGAGGCGCTCTCGCGCTTCTACGTGGATCCGAGTCCGGGGAGACACGGGCCGGAGCACCGCGTGGGGGCGAGCTGGATGACTCGCGAGGACCGGGAGAACGAGATCGCGGACTACGTGGCGTATCTGGATGCGCTCGCCACGCAGGTGGCACCGGCGTCCACGCCCCCCATCCGCCGCAGGGTCGTGCTCGGCTTCTCGCAGGGGGCGCACACTGCGTCCCGATGGGTGGTGCTGGGGCACACGAACGTCCACGAGCTGGTGCTCTGGGGCGCCGGCCTCGCCACCGATCTGGCCCCGGATGCCCTCGCGGCCGGACTTGAGGCCGTGCACGTCACGTTCGTGCGGGGCGCGCGCGACAAGTTCCGCGACAGGCGGGAGGAGGAGGCTCAGGACGCGATGTTGAAGGAGCTGGGTGTGTCCTTTCGCGTGCTGGTTCATCCGGGCGAGCACGAGATCGCGCCGGAGCCGCTTCTGGCCGTCGCCGAAGCTGACGTGCCCGAAGGCTGATTCCGACTCCTCCCCACCGGGTGCCTCGCATCTCTCCGCGCATTACGTTCAGCCCGAGCAGCCGGAAGTCAGCGCACCGGATACGGAGGCCTCCATGCGCACGAGTCGAACGACGAGCACGAGAACACGCCTGCACCGCAACCGGATGGCGCTCGCAGCCTGCTTCGTCACGATGGCCGCCTTCATAGCGTCCTCTTGCGTGGACGGCGGTCTCGGAGGGAATGACGGTTCCGGGGAGAATCCCGACCGTGATCCTTCACCCAGCGCCGAGTGGACCAATTACGGCGGCCAGAACTCGTTCAACCGCTATTCGCCGCTCACGCAGATCAGCGCGGAGAACGTCGCGTCGCTCGAAATCGCATGGCAGCGCCCCGGCGTCGATGCGAGCCTGCAGGACGAGTTCCCCGACCTCGCCTTCAACAACTACCTGCGCGGGACCCCGATCCTCGTCGACGGGACGCTGTACGCGCCCAACGCGGTGGGTCTGGTGGAGGCCTTCGATCCCGGGACCGGGAAGACCCGCTGGGTCCAGCAGGCGGCTTCGCTGGAAGAGGCGCGCGGACGCAGCTTCCGCGGCGTCGCACACTGGAGAGGGGACAGCGCCGAGGATCTTACCTCCGATAACGGACACGCCGGCGGACGCATCATCTCCGTACGCGGATCCTGGCTGCACGCGCTCGACGCCGGGACCGGGAAGCCCGTGGCTTCGTTCGGCGACGGCGGCAGCGTGAACCTCGTGCCCGAGGGCCGCGACCGCTTCAACTGGAGTTCGGGACCCATCGTCGTCGGCGACGTCATCGTCATCGCGGGCACCGTCGACGGCGCCGGGGACTCGGGCACGGAGTGGCGCGACAGCGAGCCGGAGGACATCCGCGGATACGATGCCCACACCGGCGAGCTTGCGTGGACCTTCCACGTCATCCCCCGGGAGGGAGAATTCGGCGCGGACACCTGGGGCGACGGATCCCGTGAACTGTCGGGAGACGTGGGCTCATGGTGCTGCCTCAGCGCCGACGACGAACTGGGCATCGTCTACGTGCCTCTCGGCGCCCCGACCTCGGCCTACTACGGGGGCCACCGCCCCGGTGACAACCTGTTCACGAACAGCCTCGTGGCGCTCGATGCCGTGACGGGCGACCGCCTCTGGCACTTCCAGATGGTGCACCACGACATCTGGGAATACGACACCCTCGGGCCGCCCGTCCTCGGACGGATCAACGTGGACGGGCGCGCGATCGATGCGGTGATGCAGGCGAGCAAGACCGGCTTCCTTTTCACCTTCGACCGCCGCACGGGTGAGCCCGTGTGGCCCATCGAGGAGAGGGCGGTCCCGCAGTCGAAGGTCCCCGGCGAAGCGACCTCCCCGACCCAGCCGTTCCCGAGCAAGCCGCCGCCGTTCGACCGGCAGGGCGTCTCCGAGAAGGACCTGATCGACTTCACCCCCGAGATCCACAAGCGGGCCCTGGCGCTGGCGGATTCACTGGTCCTGGGCCCTCTCTTCACGCCCCCGATGGAAGAAGGCTCGATCGAGGGGAAGATCGGCACCTACGTCGTCCCGGGGGCCTGGGGCGCCGGCAACTGGCACACCGGTGCATTCGATCCGGAAACGGCCACCTATTACGCCGTCTCCCTCACGCTGCCCAACGTCTGGCGCCTGTCGAGGACGGATGAACCGGGCGAAATGGAGTTCGGCACGCAGGGCGGATGGCCCCGTGCGGAGATCGAGGGTCTGCCCATCGTCAGGCCGCCCTGGGGACGGATCACCGCCATCGACATGAACCGGGGCGAACATCTCTGGATGGCGCCCAACGGCGACGCCCCCAACGATCATCCCCTGCTCGAGGGCCTGGATCTGCCCCCCCTCGGCAACGCGAACCGGCCGGCGCCGCTGCTCACGGCGACGCTGCTGTTCATCGGGGAGGGAAGCGACGCGGTCATCGGCACCCCGGATACCCACTGGGGCACCGAGTTCCGGGCCTACGACAAGGCGACGGGCAAGGTCGTCTGGGAGATGGACCTCCCGTCGGGCACCACCGGCGGCCCCATGACCTACATGCACGAGGGCAAGCAGTACATCGTGGTCGCCGTCGGCGGCAGCGAGAGCCCCGCTGAGTACGTGGCGCTGGCCCTGCCGTAGGCGGGAAGCCCTCAGAACTCTCCCACGAACACGATCTCCGGGACGAGCTCGTAACCCGTCTCGCGCGCAACCGTCTCCTGCGAGAGGTCGATCAGCGCGCGCACCTCGGCGGACGACGCCCCACCCAGGTTGACGATGATGTTCGCGTGCCGGTGGAAGATCTGGGCGTTGCCGTGGGAGTAACCCTTGAGCCCGCACTCGTCGACGAGCCGCCCCGCGCCGATGCCCTCGATCTTCTGGAAGATCGACCCCGCGCAAGGGTACAGCCACAGGTCGGGATGGCGATCGTCGCGCCAGCGCAGGTTCTCGCGGATGACCCGCCGCAACTCACGCGCGGGAGTGGGTTCGAGGCGGAAGGTCGCGGTCAGGACGATATCGTCGCGCTCGTGCAGGATGCTGTAGTCGTACCCGAACCGGAAGTAGTCCAGATCGACGCGCCTGCGCTCTCCCTCCTCGGTGAGAATCTCGGCGGATTCCACCACTTCCTCGAGGAAGACCGTCCGGTCCCGCTCCGGGGCGAGGAAGTGCAGGTTCTGCCACATGGCCCCGCCGATTGTGCTTGGGATCCCGACGAAGTGATGGAGCCCCCCAAGTCCGCGCCTCACCGTCGCCTGGATGAGATCCGGGAAGCTGTCCACGCCGGCGCCGGCGCGCACCCGCAGGTCGTCGAGGAAATCGATTCCGCCCACCTCCGAGCGGATCACCAGCCCGCGGAAGCCGCCGTCCCCGACGAGAATGTTCGCGCCCCGGCCCAGCAGGAAGTGCGGAATCCCGAGTTCCCGTGCCGCCATGATGGCGTCCGCCAGCTCGTCGGCGGTGCGCGCCCGCACGAACAGGTCCGCCGGTCCGCCGATCTTGAAGGTCGTCATGGGGCCGAGCGGCACGTCGCGCTCGATCCGGCCCGGCCCGAGGCGCCGCTCCAGCTCGCGACAGAATTCCGCCGTATCCACGCTTCTCCAGGGGGACGAGAGGGACGCGTTCCGGCGCAAAGATAGCGAATCGGGCCTGGCGGTTGCTGTTTCCGTCACTGTTTCGCCCGTTGCGGGTAGTTTCTGCAGGACTCCTACCCGCGAACCCGAGGCATATGATCCCGCGCATGCCGATATGACCCCGCGCACGTCCCCCGGCTACACCGTCATCTACGATGGCGACTGTGCCGTCTGTCTGCGCTTCATCGACTACCTGCGGCGCCGCGACCCAGCGGGCACGATCGAGATCGTCGCGTATCAGGAAAACGGCGTACCGGCCCGCTTCCCGTGGATCGACCCGGCCCGCTTCGAGGACGCGTTGCAGCTAGTGGCGCCTGGCTCGGCTCCCCGTGACACCTGGGAGGGCGCACGGGCCATCGAGCAACTGCTGCGGGTACTCCCTCGCGGTCCAAGGCTGGGCTGGGTCTTCCGGCTCCCCCTCGCACGGCCCCTCTTCGCCTGGGGCTACAGAAACTTCGCCCGCAACCGCCGCCGCTTCGGGTGCGGGGAGCACTGTTCTATCGAAGCTGCCGGCGACCCTTCCCCGGAGATCGCCGGCGACTGAGCCGGGTTCGAGACCGGGGATCAGCGAACCCGTCTCGACGTATGGCCACATGTCCAGATCCTGCTCCTCGAGATACGCGAGGCGGTTGGGTATGGAGGTCAGAATGATCCACCGCTCGTCGCGGGTCAGGCTTTCCGGTCGATATCGCACTGCGAAGTACATGATGCCAGTCTCCGCGATATCCTCTCGGACGGGATTATTCCGGGCATAGTCGGAAATGAACACGCCGTCAGCCGCCTGCGCGGCGCGCCAGCCATCGGCTCTTGCGTGAGGGTGATCAAGCGAAGCGTGCGCGGCTTCGTGCAGGAAGATCTCCTCGAGGAAGCCGCGGCGGATGGCGTCCCAGGCGGAGTGCTTGTGGATCAGCATCATCCCGGCCAGTTCCATGTCCCGTCCGCCGCCCCAGGCCCCGTAGCCGCCGTTGATCGCCACCCACGCGACATTCGAAAGGAATGCCGCCGGCAGCCGTCCCACGGCGGCGGCGAACCTGTCGACTTCCGTCCTGGCCGCCTCGACGTCGGCAAACTCGGCATTGACTCGGAATTCCACTACCTGTTCGGCGATGTGTGCGTCGAACAGGAACGCTCTGGTGCGGATCCAGTTGTCGAACCGCCGATCGAATACCGTCCGTACCCCGCGGCCGGTGTAAGTCACGCTTTGCAACCATGTGGAGTCCGGTCCGAGGATGAACGGCGAGATCCGCGATGTGGACCGGAATGGCGTCACGCCGTTGTGCTCCATCGCAAAGTCCCGCGTCAGGTCCCTGTCCACGTGCACATCCACCGTCTGGCTGACGTAGCTGAACTCCGCATGGGCCGTGACCTGCAGGGTTCCCCCGACACCAGGGAAGCTGTACCGCCCATCGGAATCGGTGGTCGTGGTTGTCCGCTTCCACCCTTCCAGGCGCACGTGAATGCCGGGCAGGATCAGGCTCGGTCTCCGGCTGTCGGTCACCGTGCCGGACAGGGTGAACGATGGGGCATCCACCCGGATCGCCACCGAGTCCGAAGTACCGCCGGTGGCCTTCATTCGGCCTCCGCGCACCTCCCAGTGCCGGGTCTCGGCGACGACCGTCGTCGTGCCATTGCCGACCGCCGTCACAAGCCCCGCCGGGTCTACCTCCGCGATGGTGGGATTCCGGCTGAGCCAGGAAACGTGCGCACCCGCCATCGCGGTCCCGTACTGATCGCGTACATCCGCGGAAACCCGCGCAGTGTCGCCGAGAGTCCTGAACGTTACGGCTGCGGGTACCACCGCGACCACCGCGGGGTGGGGACGATCGGCTGCCGTTGGCTCCGTACCCGCGTCGTCACACGCGGAGGACCAGATGGCGGCCGTCAGGAACACAGCCGTCATGATCCCCGCTCGGCGAACGCGCGGGCTGCCCACGTTCAAAGCCGACCTGCACGTTGCGCTCAACAGCGTGGCCCCCTGGTCTTCGGGCCTCGAGTCCGGCCTGGATGCCGGAAGCCCTCGGTTCTGAAATGCCCCGGCTTCCGGGATCTGTGGCTCAGCCGTGCGACAGCCCTACATTACTTGCAAGTTCTGGTCCATGCGATCTGCTATCCACGTCCGAACCGATTCGGTCTTGCCCTTCCTGGAGTCCAGCCATGCGACGACCCGCCGAGAACATGCTGAGAATCGTTCCGGTCATCTTCTGTCTGGCCGCGACCACATCCGCCCCGCCCGCGCTTCTCCCTTTCCCCCAGGACGCGACCGGCCCGCTCCCGGCGGAAATGCTGCTGTCGCTCTCGTCCGCGGTCGGCGGCGAGACCCCGCGCTGGGCGCCCCGCGGCGACTGGATCCTCCTGGGTGGCCCGAACCTGCGCCTGATTCGTCCCGAAGTCGGCACCATTAGCGAGCTGCCGGTCTCGACGGGCGGAAGCGGTCACTTTCTCGCCTCGGCCGAACCCCGCTGGTCGCCGGACGGGCGGTGGATCTCCTATGTATCCGACAAGAGCGGTACGCCGGAAATCTGGCTCTGGTCGCCGCAGGACGGCGAAGAGATGCGCATTACGGGCAACGGCGGCCGGCTGATCAAGGGGTATTCCTGGTCGCCGGACGGAAGTCGGATCGCATTTGCCGGAAATCGCCACGGACAATATGACGTGTGGACGGTGGTAGTCGCTTCCGGCGAGGCACGGCGACTTACCGATGGCCCCGAACTGGAGGTCTACCCGACCTGGAGCCCCGATTCGCGCTTTGTCCTCTTCGTGAGACTCGATGACCAATGGATGGACCACACCATCGTCGAGGTTCCAGCCGACGGGGGTGAGGAACGGGTGATTATCGAGGACGAAGACTTTTTCGACTACGGCGAAGGAGGAACGTTCGGCTATCCGCTGGTCTCGCCGGATGGGTCCACGGTGATATTCCCGTCCTACCGCTCAGGCTGGATCAACTACTGGAGCGTCCCCCGCTCGGGAGGTGAACCGCGCCCGTTTGCTCCGGGCGAGGCAGACCAGACGGACGGCGTGTGGTCGCCCGACGGCGACTCGTTCGCGTACGTCGAGAACCACGGCGGCACCTACCAACTCCGGAACGCGGCCGCGCACGGCGGCGAGTCCCGCGTCGTCGCCCGTCCCGGATCCGGAGTCATCGGCTCGCCCCAGTGGTCGCCGGACGGCAGCCGCATCTCCTACACGCTCGAGACGCCGACCCGCCCCGGCGATCTGGTCATCCACTCGCTCGATTCGGGAAAGGAGTCCCGGCTGACCGATTCGATGCCGGTCGAGGGCATCGAGAGCCGGCTGGTCATGCCGACGAAGGTCGATTTCACGAGCGGAGACGGCTTGACCATCCCTTCCTACCTCTACCGGCCACCCGAGGGTTCGGGCGATGAAGATGGCCGCCATCCGGCGATCGTCTGGACTCACGGCGGACCCACGTCGCAGTGGGAGGACAGCTTCGAACGCTCGATCCAGTACTTCGCGCAGCGTGGCTACGTCGTCCTGCTGCCCAATGTGCGCGGGAGTTCCGGCTACGGACGCGACTTCGAGGAGGCCAACGACGGCTGCTGGGGGAAGTGCGATTTCGCGGACGCGGTGGCGGCCGCCGAGTATCTTCGGACCCTGCCCTACGTCCATCCGGAGCGCATCGGCACCACGGGCACCAGCTACGGCGGTTTCATGTCGTGCGCGGCAGTGAGCTTCGGCGGCGAGACCTTCCAGGCCGTGATCGCGGCGTCCGGCTACTGCG
>VXNP01000075.1 GCA_009840525.1 Gammaproteobacteria bacterium | reverse complement strand
CGCCGGACGGACGCTGGCTGGCGTGGACCGTGGGGCTTTCGCCCAAGGACACGGAGCGATTCGAAGAGGAGGGCGAGGCGCTCCGCGAGGGGGCGGCGTTGCTCGACCTGGCCACCGGCGAGCTGCGCGAGTTCGAATCGGTGTCCGGGTGGAGCTTCGACTCGTCGGGACGATTCCTTGCGCTGCGCGGAAACCCGCCCGAGGAGCCGGCGGGGAAGGGGGCCGACCTGCGGATCGTGATGCTGCCCACTGGGTCCGAGACGAGCTTCGGCAACGTCGCGGAGATGGCGTGGAGCTCCTCCGGATCGCGGATCGCAATGGTGATCGCGACCGGAACCGATCTGGGGAACGGCGTGCAGGTCTACGATGCCGGCCCGGGCACGCTGCAGTCCGTGGACGCGTCGGGTGCCCGCTACCAGGGGCTGGCCTGGCGCGACGACGCGGACGACCTGGCCGCTCTGCGCTCGCGTGAGGACGCCTCGGCCGGGGGTACCGCCTACGACGTGCTTGCGTGGCGCGGCCTCGACCGGAGACCGGAGATGGTCGTGCTGGGCGAGGGCGCGGCCGGCATCGCGGACGCCCTGGAGGTCGTGGACCGGGCGCCGCAGTGGTCCGACGACGGCGCCATGATCTCCGTCGGGCTCCGGCCCCGGGAAGAAGAAGATGCGCAGGATACCGGCGCGACCGGGAGCGGTGAGGCCGACGCCGACGAGACGGGGTCGGCCGATTCGCAGAACGACGAGCCGGACCTGCCCGGGCTCCAGATATGGCACAGCCGGGATGTGCGCATCTTCCCGCGACAGAAGGCGGCAGAGGGCCGCGACGCGAACCGCACCCTGCTGGCCGTCTGGCATCTGGACGACAACCGGGTCGTTACCATCGGCTCGGACCTGATGGCGGAAGCAACCCTGCTGCACGGCTGGGCATTCGCCCTGGAGGACATCGCCGAGCCCTATCCCTTCGGCACGATGTTCGGCCGTCCGTATCACGACGTCTGGTCCGTCGACGTGGATAGCGGCGAAAGGCGCCGGCTCCTCACCCGGGTGCGCTACGAGTGGCCGGCTGCGGGCGGTCGCTGGCTGGTCTCGTACGACGGGGCCGACTACTGGAGCCTCGAGGTCGCGACCGGGGAGCGGCGCGACCTGACCTCGAACCTGCCGACCTCCTTCACCGACGCGGAATACGACACACCCACCGATGTTATCCCGCCCTTTGCCTTCGGGCCCGGGGGATGGCTGGAGGATGACGCCGGAGTCCTTCTCTACGACAAGCACGACATCTGGCGGGTGGCGCTGGACGGGAGCGGCGCGACGCGGCTCACCGCCGGAGCCGAGGCCGGCGTCACGCACCGGATCGCGCGCCTGCCGGATGACGACACCCCCGGCATCGACCCCGGTGCCTCCCTCTTCCTCACCGTGTACGACGAGAGGACGGAGCAGCGGGGGTACGCGCGCCTGGCGCCGGGCTGGGACGGGTCCGCGGAGACGCTCGTATTCGAGGACGCGCTGGTGGGCGGTCTTGCGCGCGCGGACAGCGCCGACATGCTGCTCTACCGCGCCGAGGCCTTCGACGACCCGCCCGACTACTTCGTTCGAGATCCCGATCCGGCCGACGGAGTCCAGGTCACCGACATCAACCCGTTCATCGCCGAAGTCGCATGGGGCCGGGCCGAGCTGGTGGACTTCACGAGCGAGAGCGGGCGGGACCTGCAGGCGGTGCTGCTCTACCCGGCAGGGTACGAGGCCGGGACGGCCGTGCCGACCATCGTCTACACCTACGAGATGCTCTCGCCCCGGATGCACCGTTTCATCGCCCCCAGCGAGCGCGACTACTACAACTTCACGGCGTGGACCCAGCACGGCTACGCGGTGCTCCTCCCGGACATCGTCTACCGGGCCCGCGACCCGGGCGTGAGCGCGCTGGAATCGGTGCGGGCGGCGGTGGCCAGGGTGGTTGACATGGGGGTGACCGATCCGGACGCGGTCGGGCTCATCGGGCACTCCTGGGGCGGCTATCAGGCGACCTTCCTGCCCACCCGGACCGACATCTTCGCCGCATCGGTGGCGGGCGCGCCCCTCACCAACTTCGTGAGCTTCATGGGGGCCATTCACTGGAACCCGGGTATCCCCGAGGTCGACCACTGGGAGACCGGCCAGGCCCGGATGGAGGTGCCCTTCTGGGAGGATCCCGAGGCGCACCGCCGCAACTCGCCCATCCACGAGGTGCACAACCTGGAGACGCCGCTGCTCATGGCCTTCGGCGACGACGACGGGGTCGTCGACTGGGATCAGGGCACCGAGTTCTACAACTTCGCGCGCCGCGCCGGGAAGCAGATGGTGCTGCTGGTCTACGAGGGCGAGGACCACGGACTGCGCGAGGAGGCCAACCAGAAGGACTACCACCGCCGCATCCTGGAGTGGTTCGGCCACTACCTGAAGGGTGATCCGGCCCCGTCATGGATCACCGAGGGCGTGTCCCTGCAGGACCTTGAAGAGGAGAAGAGGCGGGTGGCGGGTGGCGGGAAGAAACTCGGCGCCACCTCGTGACGAGCCGAACGGAGCCACCCTTACCCGCCACGGAGTCCGGCGAACAGCCCGCCACCCGATACGCGGACCGCGCCCGCCGCTTCGATGGAGAGGCGGCCGGGAGGGCCGGCGTGGTCCGGTTTTGCGAGCGGCTCCGGCTGGTGGTCTTCGTGGCCACCGGGGTCGGCGCCTGGCTTCTGATCTCCCAGGGACGCGGCCAGGCGGTCTGGCTGCTCATGGCCGGGGCGGTCGTGGCCTTCGTGATCGTCGTCGCGCGACACCGGGCCGCCCGGCGGCGGGTGCGCCGCGCGCAGTTGATGGCCGACTTCAATCGCGAGGGGATCGCGCGCGTCGAGCGGCGCTGGTCCGACCTGCCGCGGCCGTTCAGTCCGCCCGTGCCGCGGAACCACGACTACGCGGACGACCTGGACCTGCACGGTCACGCGTCGCTCGTTCACCTGGCAGGGATTTGTGGAACCGCACCCGGCCGGTCGACGCTCTGGTCCTGGCTGCTCGCTCCGGCGGACCCGAGGACCATCGCCTTGCGGCAGGAAGCGGTGTGCGAGATGGCCGGCGCCTTCGATTACCGGGATCGCATCGCGGCCGAAGCCCGGCTCATGAACAGCGACTCGGTGGAGGACGTGGAGGACTTCCTGCGCTGGTGTGAGAGTCCGGACTCGCTGTCCGGGCGCGCCTGGCTGCGCGCGGCGGCGGTCCTGCTTCCGCCGGTGAATCTGGCCGCCATCATTCTCTACTCTCTGGGGATGGTGCCCACGGCTGCCGTCGCGTGGCCGCTGCTGCTGTCGACTCTGGTGATGGCGCCGGCGTGGAAGGCGATCAGCCGGGCCTGCTCCGAGGCCGACGATGGCGAATCGGGTGTGCGGCACTACGGTGCGCTACTCAGCCTCCTGGCCGATGCGCCGCTCGATTCACGCTACGCGGCGGACCTCCGACAACGGCTGGGCGCCGGCACGAGACCCGCCCCTCGAGAGATCGCGACGCTGCGCCGGCTGCTGGACATGGCCGAAGCCAGGAGGTCGCCCCTCTTCCACATCCCGCTGGCTCTGGTATTCCTCTGGGACGTGCACGTCCTGGCCGCCCTCGAACGCTGGAAGCAGCGGTCCGGCGCTCGCGTCCGGACATGGCTTGACGTTGTCGGCGAGGCGGAGGCGCTGGCCGCCCTGGCCGCCCTCGCCGCCGATCATCCCGGCTGGGCCATGCCCACGCTGGACGCCGAAGCCACCACTCTGCGGGGGCGGGCGCTGGGCCATCCTCTCCTCGCTCCGGAACTCTGCGTGCGCAACGACGTGGAAGTGGGCCCGGCAGGCTCGTTTCTACTGGTGACGGGATCGAACATGTCCGGGAAGTCCACGCTCGTGAAGGCGGTCGGCCTGAACGTCGTGCTCGGTCAGGCGGGCGGACCGGTGTGCGCCGAAGCCCTGCGCATCCCACCGCTGCGCGTCGTCACCAGCATCCATGTCACGGACTCCCTTGCCGACGGCGTGTCGTTCTTCATGGCCGGACTGCAGCGCCTGAAGCAGATCGTCGATGCGGCCGAGACAGCCGGCGCGACGCCCGGCCCCGGAGTCCTCTATCTCCTCGACGAGATCCTCCAGGGCACCAATAGCGCGGAGCGCAGGATCGCCGCGCGAACCGTTCTGCGGAGGCTGCTCCGCTCCGGTGCGATCGGGGCCGTAACGACCCACGACCTGTCGCTGGCCGACGCCGAGGACCTGAACGCGAGGGCCGTCCCCGTCCACCTGACCGAGTCCGTCGGCGACGGGAACGAGGGGCTCACCTTCGACTATCGTCTCAGGACCGGTATCGCCACCTCGACCAACGCGCTGCGGCTCCTGCAGCTCGCAGGACTCGGCGATGGCCGCCGGGGCCCCTCCGGGATCGGCCGGGAATAGCTCGCCCGGAGCCCTCTCCATTGCTCCGGATCAGTCGCCGAACGAAATCCCCACCGCCCGGGCAGTGCGCACGACATCTCCCCGGGCAGGGACCGTCTTGAGATGCCTCACCGCGTCCGCGAGGGGCACTGCCTTCACGTCGGGCGGCTCCAGCGCGACCATGCAGCCGAACCGTCCGCGCTCGGCGAGTTCGATGGCCGCGGATCCGAATCGCAGGGAGATGATGCGGTCGTAGGCGGTGGGCGCGCCGCCCCGCTGCAGGTGTCCCAGCACCAGGCTGCGGGTCTCGTGGCGGGTGTGTTCCCTGAGCTGGCGGCTGAGGAGCCGCGCGGCTCCTCCCAGTCGGCGCTTAAGGCCGGCGTGGTCGTCCAGGTATGAAGCTTCTCCCCCGACCGGAAGCGCGCCTTCCGCCACGACCACGATCGCGTACTCGTGGCCCCGGCTCCAGCGGGCCTCGATCGCTTCCACAACGCGGTCGAGGCGGTAGGGGATCTCCGGGATGAGAATCACGTCCGCGGCGGCGGCGAGGCCGGCGAAGAGCGCGATCCAGCCGGCGTGCCGTCCCATCAGTTCGACCACCATGATGCGCTCGTGCGCCTCGGCGGTGGAATGAAGCTTGTCGATGGCGTCGGTCGCGGTCTGGACGGCGGTGTGGAAGCCGAAGGTGACCACCGTCGCGTCCAGGTCGTTGTCGATGGTCTTGGGCACCCCGATGACGTTGAGGTCCCGGCGCGCCAAGTCGCGCGCGATCCTGAGCGAGCCGTCGCCACCGATGGCGATGAGGCAGTCGATTCCCATCTCCCGGAAGCGATCGATGACTTCGCCGGAACGATCCACGGTGCGCACCGATCCGTCCGGCTGCGTGACCTGGAACGAGAACGGGTTGCCCCGGCTGGTGGTCCCCAGGATGGTGCCGCCCTCGTGGGTGATCCCGCGGACCGCGGCTTCGTCGAGCACCACCACCCCGCCGTAGCCCGCTTGGAAGAGACCCGAATAGCCCCTGCGGATCCCGAAGACCTCCCATCCGCGTGCCCTGGCCGCGAGCACGGCCGCACGGATGACGGCATTGAGCCCGGGAGCGTCCCCGCCGCCGGTGGTGATCGCAATGCGCATGGCTATCTGCCGGAGCCGCCCGGGTTACCCGCTCTCCCGGTCCGCGACGGCCTCCAGCACCAGCTCCTGAATGAGTCCGTCATAGGCGTCGACGATCGGCAATCGAGCCGCCGTGTCGAGCATTTCCCGCGCCCGCTCCGCGCCGTTCTCCTCGTCGAGGTCGGGCAGCCGGATCGCGTATTCGTAGAGCACGACCCGCGACTCCGGCGCCATTTGCAGCGCCTGCTCGAACAGGACGACGGCGGCTGGCCTGTTCCCTCCGTACATCCGCCGCGCGATGAATCCTTCCGCCGCGATGTCGGCATGCCATCCGCCGAGCGCCAGCCTGGCTTCCCAGAGATAGGGATCGAGGCGAATCGCCGCATCCAGCCGTTCGCGGATTCTGCCCGCGAGGCCCTGGCGAAGCGCCGTGAACGCACCAATGCCCTGAGCGTAGCGGCCGAGGGCATGGGCCGCCTGATAGTGTGCCTCGGCATTGGTGGAGTCGGCGCCCATGGCCTCGTCGCTCATCTCTATCGCGCGGTCGACCAACTCCTCCCACTCATCCTCGGTCGCGAAGTAGTGGGCGTGTATCGCGAGCGATTGCGCTGCCAGCGCGTAGCCGTCGGAGGTCCCAAGCGCCTCGGCGAGTTCGGCGGCCTCGAGAAAGCGGCCTTCCGCGTAGGCGGATCGGGCGTCTTCGAGGGACTGCGCGCCGGCGTCGGCCGCCAGGACCACGAGGCAGCCCAGCGCCGCGCATCGGAAAACGGTCATCCTGGTCTCCAGGGGTTCGGGTCGCAGGGCGGCGTAGCCGGGTGTTCCTCCGGCGTCGGCCCGCGTCCCGGGTGCGCCCCAAGAATCGAACCGGCGCGATAGCGCCGCAAGGCCGGTTGTTCGACATTAGGTCCGGGCATACCGGCGCTGCTCTCCCGACCGTTTTCCATTCGCGCCGCACACTCACCGGAGGGACCCATGGCCACGTCGTCCGTTGAATGGCGGTATCACCGCCCGGGCTGAACCAGTTGCAAGCGCACGCAAGAGTTTCTTGCGCAGAACGAGATCGTGACGGCGGAACTGCAGAGCGCCACGCGCAACCCCGTGACGAGCGATCAGATCCTGGGCCTGCTCGAGGGCGTGAGCGACCTCTACGTCGCCAGGGGGAAGAAGATCGTGCACGTCGATCTGAACGCCGCGCGCCCCGCCGACGAGGACCTGGTAGGCCTGCTCTGCAGCCGCTTCGGAAAGCTGCGCGCGCCCACCATGCGCAGTGGGGACCGGCTGCTGGTGGGATACAACGCGGAGATGCTGTCGACGCTGCTCAGCCCGGAGGGATGAGCCCGGCGGAGGGGGACGGGCCTCTTGCGCCGTTTCTCGCTCGCGGGAGGCCCCTGCTCGCGGACGGAGGTCTGGCGACGGCGCTCGAGGCTCGCGGGCACCGGCTCGACACCCGGCTCTGGTCCGCGGAGCTTCTCGTCTCGAACCCCGACGCCATCCGGGACGTTCACGCCGAATATCTCGCGGCGGGCGCGGACTGCGTCTCCACCGCCAGCTACCAGGCAAGCTTTCCCGGCTTCCGCGAGCAGGGGTACGGCGATGCCCAGGCAGCAGCCTTCCTGGAGCTCTCGGTCGCGCTGGCCGTCGAAGCGCGCGACCGGTACTGGGCGGTTCAGGCCAACCGCAGCGGGCGGCTCCGGCCGCTGGTGGCGGCCAGCGTCGGCCCGTACGGGGCGTATCTCGCGGACGGGTCGGAGTACGATGGGCGCTACGGTGTCGAGTTCGCGGTGCTGGACGAGTTCCACCGGCGCCGCTTCCGGCTCTTCGCGCGCTCGGCCGCCGACCTGATCCTATGCGAGACCATCCCCTCGGGTCTCGAGGTCGAGGCATTGCTCGGGATTCTGAAGGAGACGCCGGATGCCTGGGTGTGGATGAGCTTCTGCTGCGCGGATGGCGCGCGGCTCTGGGACGGCACGCCGGTGGAGGAGGTCGCGCGTCGTTGCGGTCGGGCGGACAGGGTCGTGGCGGTGGGAGTCAACTGTGTCGCCCCCGCCCATGTCGGCGAGCTCATCGGGCGAATCCGCACCGTGACCGATCTTCCCCTGGTCGCCTATCCCAACTCGGGGGAGGTGTACGACGCCCCCACCGGCACGTGGCACTGGCCCGCGCACGGCGCCGGCGGGGGCGGCGAGCCGTTCCCGGATGCGCGCGACTGGATCGCCCGCGGTGCGGCAGGCGTCGGCGGGTGCTGTCGCGTCGGTCCCGCGGGCATCCGCGCGCTGCGACGGCAGATCGCCGGTGTGCGGCTGGCGCCTTCCGGCGGATCGCCCGTTGGCGGATTCGGTCCCTCCGGCCGCCGGCGGTGATGCGACACCAGCGGTCCTGCCCGGGGTATCGCGGGTCATGATCGATCTGCGCAGCGACACCGTGACCCTCCCCACCCCGGCCATGCGCGACGCCATGGCCGCCGCCCCGGTTGGCGACGACGTCTACGGCGACGACCCCACGGTGAATGCGCTGGAGGCGCGCACGGCGGAGCTGCTGGGCAAGGAGGCCGCGGTCTTCGTCCCCACCGGCACGATGTCCAACCAGATCGGGGTGCGCGCCCACACCGAGCCCGGCGACCTGGTCCTGATCGACCGGAGCGCCCACATCGTTCGCAGCGAGTCGGGTGCCCCGGCCGCGCTCAGCGGGGTGACCCTGAAGCCCCTTCCCGGGCGTAGCGGCGTCTTCACCGCGGCCGATGTAGACGACACCATCGAGCCCGAGCACCCCTTCAATCCCATCCACCTGGAGTCGCCACCCCGGCTGCTGTGCGTGGAGAACACCCACAACGGGGGAGGGGGGACGGTGTGGCCGCTGGGCCAGGTCGAGGAAGTTTGCGCGGCCGCCCGCCGCCACGGCCTCGCCACCCACCTCGACGGAGCCCGCCTCTGGCACGCCACCGCTGCCACGGGGATCCCCGAGGCCCGCTACTGCGCTCCCTTCGACACGGTCAACGTCTGCTTCAGCAAGGGGCTCGGCGCTCCCGTGGGCTCCGCCCTGGCGGGCTCGCGGGCGCTGGTGGCGCGGGCGCGGCGCTTCAAGCAGCAGTTCGGAGGCGGCTTCCGCCAGGCGGGAATCCTCGCCGCCGCCGCCCTGCACGCGCTGGAGCACCACCGCGACGGGTTGCCGGCCGACGTCGCCAATGCCCGCGCCCTGGCGCGCGGCATTGCCCGCATCGACGGTCTGGAGGTCGATCTCGACCACGTACAGTCCAACCTGGTGCGCTTCCGGGTGACCGCACTACCGGCGGGCGCGTTCGCGCTCCGCTGCCATGAACGCGAGCTCCACCTCCTGCCCCAGGGCGAGGCCGGGGTCCGGGCCGTGACCCACCGCGACATCTCCGCGCCCGACGTGGAGCGCGCGCTCGACATCATGCGCCGCGCCTTGCGCGCGGCCTGCCGAGGCTAGCGGAGGAGACGCCGTGCAGCTCGACCGCATCCGCAACTTCTGCATCGTCGCGCACATCGACCACGGCAAGTCGACCCTGGCCGATCGGCTCCTGGAACTCACCGGCGCGCTCGACGCCCGCCAGATGCGCGCCCAGGTGCTCGACTCCAACGAACTGGAACGCGAACGGGGCATCACCATCAAGCTGCACGCCGTGCGCATGCACTACACGGCACGCGACGGCGAGCGCTATCAGCTCAACCTGATCGACACCCCCGGACACGTCGACTTCACCTACGAGGTGTCGCGCTCCCTGGCCGCATGCGAGGGCGCCATCCTGGTCGTCGACGCCAGCCAGGGCGTCCAGGCCCAGACCATCTCGAATCTCTTCCTGGCGCTGGACGCGGACCTGGAAGTCATCCCCGTCATCAACAAGATCGATCTTCCCGGCGCGGAGCCGGAGCGCCGCCGCGACGAGCTCGCGGACCTGCTGGGAGTGGATCCCTCCGAAGTGCTGTTCGCGAGCGCCAAGGAGGGCACCGGAGCCTCGGAGATCCTGGAAGCGGTCATCGAACGGGTGCCCCCTCCCGACGGAGACCCGGAGGCGCCCCTTCGCGCGCTCATCTTCGACTCCTACTACGACCAGTACCTGGGCGCGGTCCCGAGCGTGCGCGTGGTGGACGGTGTGCTGCGCGCGGGGATGGACATCGGGTTCGGCACCGTGAACGCCGCCTACGAGGTGACCGAGGTGGGCTACACGCGGCTGGCGCGCGTGCCCCGCGATGCCCTCCGCCCCGGCGAAGTGGGCTACCTGGTCGCAGCCATAAAATCGGTCACGCACACGAGGGTGGGGGACACGGTCGTCGAGGCCTCCCGCAGGGCGACCGAACTGCTGCCGGGCTACAAGGAAGTCCGCCCCATGGTGTTCGCGGGGCTCTATCCCAGCAACGCCGACGACTATGAGTCGCTGCGCGACGCGCTCGACCGGCTCAGGCTCAACGACGGCAGCCTGCACTATCAGCCGGAGACCTCGGCCGCCCTGGGATTCGGCTTCCGCTGCGGCTTCCTCGGGCTGCTGCACATGGAGATCGTCCAGGAGCGGCTGGACCGCGAGTTCGGCGTCAGCCTGATCACCACCGTGCCCAACGTCGAGTATCACGTCACGCTCACCGACGGCAGCGAGCTGGCCATCGAGAACCCCACCCGCCTGCCGGGCCGCGGCAAGCTGAAGTCGGTCGCGGAGCCCTGGGTGCGCGCGCATATCGTGTCGCCCGCCGAATACATCGGCAACGTGCAGAAGCTCTGCCACGATCGGCGCGGGACGTTCAAGGGGATGCGCTACCTGGATCCCCGGCGCGTGGAGATGGACTTCGAACTGCCGCTGGCCGAGATCGTCCTGGACTTCTACGACCGGCTCAAGGGGAGCACGCGCGGCTACGCGGCGCTCGACTACGAGTTCGCGGAGTACCGGCCCGAGAACCTGGTGAAGCTGGACGTCCTTGTGAACGGCGATCCCGTGGATGCCTTCAGCGTCATCATCCACCACGACCGCGCGCAACTCTACGGCCGCGACCTGGTGCGCAAGCTGAAGGAGCTTATCCCGCGCCAGCAGTTCCAGGTGGCGCTGCAGGCGGCGATCGGGTCCAAGATCGTGGCGCGCACCAACGTGAAGGCTCTGCGCAAGGCGGTGACCGCCAAGTGCTACGGCGGCGACATCACGCGCAAGCGCAAGCTGCTCGAACGGCAGAAGGAGGGGAAGAAGCGGATGAAGCTGGTGGGGTCGGTCGAGATCCCGCAGGAGGCGTTTCTAGCCGTGCTGTCTATTGAACAGTAAACATCAGTAGATATCAGCAGATGTCGATGATGCTTCGTCGGGCGCGCCGTGGAGGGAAGGCGGACCCTATGGGATGGCTCTGATGGCGAAGTGGATCGCCGGGGTCGATATCGGTGGGACCACGCTCTCCGTGGGGATGGTTCCGGCGGAGGGAGGGCGTCCGCGCGCGCTCCGGGTGGAGGACACGGCGGGTGGGCAGGGCGGAGATGCGGTGATCGCCCAGGTTGGCGCGATGGTCCGCGCGGCCGTGGATGAGCTGGCGCGCACGGAGGGCCCGGGCGCCACGGCAGCCGGCGTCGGGGTCGCGGCGCCGGGATCGCTGGACCGCGCCCGCGGCGTGGTGCTCGAGTCGCACAACCTGGGGTGGTTCGGGCTTCCGCTGCGCGACCGTGTCCAGGCCGCGACCGGCCTGCCCACCATCGTGGAGAACGACGCCAACTGCGCCGCCTACGGAGAATGGTGGCAAGGAGCGGGACGCGGCTTCCGGTCGGTGCTGGGAATCACGCTGGGCACCGGAATCGGCGGCGGGATCGTCATGGACGGGCGGCCCTTCGCCGGGGCCACCGGCGCCGCCGGGGAGATCGGGCACACGACGGTCGAGTACGGCGGCCGGCGCTGCACCTGCGGGGCCAGGGGGTGCCTCGAGGCCTACGCCTCCGGGCCGGCCATCGCGCGCGCCGCGGTCGAGGGGCTGGCCGGGGGGACGCGGTCGACTCTGCCCGAGCTGGTCGAGGGCGACCTGAACCGCATCACGGCCGCCACCGTGCACGAGGCGGCGGCGGGGG
>VXNP01000035.1 GCA_009840525.1 Gammaproteobacteria bacterium | reverse complement strand
CGGAGCGCTGGTACGCCTGAACGACCTTGCTCCTCGGCACATGGGCGAGGCAGGCTTCGGCGACCTCTGCGGAGACCCCGGACTCCGCCATCCACGACCGGGCGCTCGACCTGAAGCCGTGCAGCGTCGCGGCCGCCCCGGCTCGCCTGAGGACTCGTAGCGGCGCCTTCCTCGGCAGCGTCGCGCCCGTCCGGGATGGGAACACTAGCGTAGACCCGCCCGACAGCCTGCGCGCCCGCCGAAGCACGTCGAGCGCGCCCGTGCTGAGCGGGACCGCGAACTCGCGGCCCGCCTTCATCCGAGAGGCCGGGATCGTCCACCGCGCCGCTTCCATGTCGATCTCGTCCCAGCGCGCGCCCCGTGCCTCGCCGGGACGCACGGCGGTCAGCACGATCAGTTCAACGCACAGCACCGCCGCCGGGTGTGTGTCCGTCGTCCGCCGAACCGCGCGCAGCGCCGCCGCGACCTCACCGTGAGGCAGCGCTCGATGGTGGGTCGGCGCGTAGCCGTTCGCCTTCGGCAGTGCCTCGACCGCCCGGTCCACCGGGTTGTCCGTCCGGTAGTTCCGGCCGATACACCACCGGAAGACCGCATTGATCCGGTGGCGGGCCTTGCGCGCGGCTGCGGGCTTCGAGTTCCAGATCGGCGCGAGGCACCGGAGCACGTCCGCGCTCTCGATCCGGTCCACCGGCTTGTCGAGAAGCGGGGAGGCATGGAGACGGAATGTGGATGCCCACTGCTCGGGAAGCGGGCTCCCAGCCTTCCACGCCTCGCGGTGCAGTTCGATGGTCCGTTCGGCGGCCACGGCAAAGGTCGGGACGCCGCGCCCGCGCGGGTCCTGGCCCAAGCGGACGCCCCGGCTGTTGTCCAATGCCTTCCGGCGTGCCTCGGCCAGCGTCACCTCGGGATACGGCCCGAGTCCGATCGAGGTCAGGCGGCCTTCGATCCTCACGCGCTGACGCCACGTCTTGGTGATCCGGCCATCGAGCGTCCGGTGGACCCGGAGGCTCAGCCCGCGCCCGCCGCGGCCATCGCCGTAGACTCCGGGTCTGTTGACCGTCCGCACGAACGCGGCGGAGAGTGTTCTGGGCCGCTTCATCATGGGTTTTCTCCTTGTGGTGTATCACTTATTGCAGCACTACACCGAGAAGAATACACCGGATTGCGATGGACTTCAAGGGACGATGAGGGTTCGGGAGTTACCTACAATACGTTGTCTAACAACGTCTTATGGACACCATACGATACGGCATCGGATCGCTTCGGACGATACGTATCGAGTTCCCCCCGAACTGGGCGGCCTCTCGCGGCTCCGTGATCTGGCGCTGCAACACAACGACCTGTCGGGCCCGATCCCGTCCGAGCTGGGTCTTCTCTCCAACCTCGAGGGACTGCGGGTCGAAGCCAACGCCCTGACGGGACCGATCCCGCGCGAGTTGGGAAACCTCGAGAAACTCGACCGGCTGTGGCTCAGCGCCAACAACCTGACGGGTCCGATTCCGCCGGAACTCGCCACGCATCTTCCCGTGTAGTCCGACAAGGTCTAATGGGTAGGTCATAACACTTTACTGGACAACGTGTTCTGCGGTATCCACGGCGCTTTACCGTCTCTTGCCGTCCATCGCCATCCCGTGTATTCTTCCAGATGTAGTGCTGCAATAAGTGATACACCATAAGGATGGAACACCATGACGAAGCGACCGAGGACGCTGAGCGCCGCCTTCGTGCGAACGGTCAGCCGACCCGGAGTCTACGGCGACGGACGCGGCGGACGCGGGCTGAGCCTTCGCGTACACCGGACACTGGACGGCCGGATCACCAAGACGTGGCGGCAGCGCGTCAGGATCGAGGGGCGGCTCACCTCGATCGGACTCGGGCCATATCCCGAGGTGACGCTTGCCGAGGCCCGCCAGAAGGCGCTGGACAACAGCCGGGGCGTCCTGTTGGGCCAGGACCCGCGCGGACGCGGCGTCCCGACCTTCGCCGAGGCCGCCGAGCGGACGATCGAGCTTCACCGCGAGGCGTGGAAGGAGGGGAGCCCGCTTCCCGAGCAGTGGGAGTCCACCTTCCGCCTCCATGCCGCCCCGCTCCTCGACAAGCGGGTGGACCGGATCGAGAGCGCGGACGTGCTGCGCTGCTTGTCGCCGATCTGGAACTCGAAGCCCGCCGCGGCGCGGAAGGCCCGGCACCGGATCGCCGCCGTGTTTCGCTGGTGTATCGGTCGGAACTACCGCCCGGACAACCCGGTCGACCGGGCCGTCGAAGCGCTTCCCAAGGTGAACGGGAACACCACGAGCCATCATCGCGCGCTCCCGCACAGCGAGGTCGGGGCCGCGCTCCGCGCGGTTCGCGGGACCAGCGACACGCACCCTTCGGCGGTTCCGTGCGTCGAGTTGATCGTGCTGACGGCGGTTCGGCCTGGAGAGGCGCGCGGGGCGCGCTGGGACGAGATCGACATGGACGCGGGCGTGTGGACGATCCCCGCTTCGAGGATGAAGGCGGGCCGCGAGTTTGCCGTCCCGCTGAACACGGGCGCGCTCGACGTGCTCGGACGGGCTCGCAAGCTGTCGGGCAAGTCGTCGCTGGTGTTCCCGTCGCGGACCGGCGGGCCGCTTCCGTCGAAGGCTCCACTCCGGGTGCTTCGGCGTGCCGGGGTGGACTCGACGCTGCACGGGTTCCGGTCGAGCGCCCGGTCGTGGATGGCCGAGTCGGGCATCCCGGCGGAGGTCGCGGAGGCTTGCCTCGCCCATGTTCCGAAAAGCCAAGTCGTTCAGGCCTACCAGCGCTCCGACCTGCTGGCGCGACGGGCCGAAGTCATGCAGGGGTGGAACGACTACATCGGGTAGCTACTCGCCACCCTCGCCACCCGCCGACACAACCATTCCGCCTCTCCGCAGCGCGGTTCGGCGGGCAAACCGCATTGCCGCCACCCACGACGGCAAACCAGTCGAACCGGGTCTCGCTGGGCCGGATTCCACGCCTCTGGACGATCACCATGCGGTTCGCCAAGGGGGCGTCCCGCCGCGCCGCTGGCGGAGCTCTTCCGAGGCTCTGACACGTTATGACACAACATGATACGTCATAGCCACTTAGCTGATTCTCAAGGGGTTGACGAGCTCATGGATTTTCGTTCAGCGTTCGGGCATGGAGACGCTGGAAGGACAGTTCATTTCGCGGGTGAGCGCGTTTCTCGGGGACTCGGGGGTGAGCCCGACGGCACTCGGCATGAAGGCGCTGGGCGACCCGAACCTCATGCGCGAGATCGGCCGTGGCCGCTCGCCGTCGCTCAGGACGGCGGACCGGATTCTCGCGTTCATCGCGGAGCACGACGGGGCATCGGGCGGTGGGCGCGATCCCCCGAGAAGGCCGTGACACCGACGACCGACCAGCAAACAGAGCACAGCGAGAAGGAGCAGGACGATGGCCGAGAATCCGAGGAACGAGAGAACGAACCCTCCGACCCGCTTCCTGCGGCTGCCCGAGGTGATGGCGCGCACGGGCCTGTCGCGGAGCACGATCTATGTCCGGTTGGCCGCGGGGCGCTTCCCCCGGCCGGTCGCCCTGGGCGGGCGCGCCGTGGGCTGGATCGAGGCCGAGATCGAGGAGTGGGTCGCCGAGCGGATCGCCGAGAGCCGGTTCGACGGCGTTGAGACCCGTGAGCGCGGCGAGGCCGCGCACGGGATCCCGGAGGCCGGTTGGCGGGCGGCTGGGGTCCGCCAGGTAAGGTGATTCGGCGCGCTTCGCGGCGGCCGGGAAACAGCTTGTCGGGCGCGTCTTTGGTCGGGCAGCCAGCACACGCCGTGTTGAACACGGCGGGCTGGCAAGGGGGCGTTCCGGCCCCCTTAGACCCCCGGACTGTCGCGCCGCCGACGGAGCGGCGGACGCGCGGGGGCGAGGCCCCCGAAACCCGTCGCGGGTGCGCTTGTGGCTGACGGCAATCGCACCGTGATGGTCGCCGCGCGCGTCACGCCCGCGGAGCACGCTGCGTGGCGAGAGAAGGCGGCCGCAGCGGGCGTGTCCCCCTCCGCGCTGCTTCGCGAGGCGATGGCGCGGACGCATACGTGGACCGCGGCGGCGCGGTCCGTCGAGCGCGAGCGCACGCGCCAGATCGCGCGCATCGGGAACAACCTGAACCAGCTTGTTCGCTGGGCGAACACCCACAGGACGGCGGCCGAGGCCGTCTCCGTGATCGCCCACATCGTGTCCTTCGAGCGCTCGCTGCTCCGTGTCGCCCGCATCGGCGGGGAGACCGACGATGCTCGTTAGGTTCCTGTCCCACGGGAAGGGCTCGGCCAAGGCGGCGGCCAAGTACCTCGTCGGCGAGTTGGACGCCGAGGGACGGGAGCGCGAGGGCGTCGAAGTGTGGCGCGGGAACCCGGACATGGTGGCCGCCGTGGCCGACTCGCTCGACTTCGAGAGGAAGTACACGTCCGCCGTGATCGCGTGGGCGCCGGAGGACCAGCCCACCGGCGAACAGATCGAAGCCGTCCTCGACGAGTTCGAGAAGACGGCGTGGGCGGGACTGGAGCCCGACCGCTACGCGTGGACCGCAGTCCTGCACCGCGAGCGTGGAGGCGGCGTCCACGTCCACATTTTGGCCGCGCAGTGCGACCTACAGACCGGCCGCAGCTTGAACATCGCGCCCCCCGGCTGGGAGAAGACCTTCGCCCCGCTGCGCGACGCCTTCAACCACGAACACGGCTGGAGCCGACCGGACGACCCGAGGCGCGCCAGGGCGCAGCGTCCGGGCCACGTGGCCTACATCGAGGCGTCAAGGCTGCGGGCCGGGCTGGAGCACGAGGCCGACCCGCGCACGCTGATCCGCGACTACCTCGTGCAGCGCGTCGAGCACGGCGCGGTCAAGGACCGAGCCGACGTGGTCTCCGCACTGGAGGACGTTGGTCTCGACGTGACCCGCCAAGGCAAGGACTACGTCACCGCGCGCGATCCGGACAGCGGAAAGCGGTGGCGGCTGAGAGGAGAACTGTATGAACGAGACTTCGAGCCCGGGCGACTTGACCTCCCGGCTGAGGAGCAGGCTGGAGGCCGACCGGAGGCGGATCGAGGACGAAGCCGCGCGCGAGCTCGCGCGGCTCGGCGAGAACTTGAGCGCCGTCGCAAGCGGCGCGCTGCGTACCATCGAGGCCGATACGGTCGAGGCGACCGGGAAGATGCGCGAGTTGCTGATGAAGGCCTGGCTCCGGCCTTTCGTGGTAGGCATGAGCCTCTTCCTGGGTATCTGCTTCGGAAGCTTGGGGACGATGCACTGGCTGTCGAGGAGCATCCAGGACCGGATCGAGACCTTGGACGAGCTGGACACGCGGACCGGGTGGGCGCGCGCGACGCTGGCCGAGATCGAGGAGACGACGTGGGGCGTCGAGTTGCTGGAGAGCAGCGGGGACCGGTACGTGTCGCTGCCCGCCGGGACGGCGGTCCGTCCGGCCTTCACCATGAAAGGGCGGCCCTACTTGAAGCTGTCGAGAGAGTGAGGAGGGAGCTGCGTGACCGATATGGAGCGGCGGCTGACGGCCGCATTGGAAAGGTTGTCCGGGCAGTACGAAACGGAACAGCGGCGGCACTCCGGACAGATCGGAGCGTTGCGAGAACAGGTCGAAGCCTTGCAGCGGCAAGTCGAGCGGCTGAACGCGCGGGTGACGGACTTGACCGGTTACTCCGGGACGTACGGCGCAGGGCCAGGGAGCAGGTGGAGATGACGAGGCAACTGCTGGAAAGGATACGGCGGCCGGGGCCGGACCGGGACTCTGGACCAAGCCGCTGATCGTTCGCGGCTCGCGCTAGGAGCCTCCGGCTTCCTCCGGGGATCCGTGCGGGCGGTTCATCCGGCCAACAAAAAGGCTCGACGGCTGGAAGACCGGGGCGCTGCGGGGTGGAACCTCGACCGCTTCCCCCGTTCGTGGGTTGCGAGCCGTGCGCGCCTTGCGGTTTCGCACCTTGAACGTGCCGAATCCCCGGATCTCGATGCCCTCGCCCCCCACAAGCGTGTCCTGCACCGAGGCGAGAAACGCCTCGATCACTCGCTTGCAGTCCTTCTTGGTGAGCCGGGGTCCGACCGTCTCGGCAACCTCCTCAACGAGGTCCGCTTTAGTCATCCTCTCTCTTCGTTCCGTGTGTACCCAAGTCTTGTCCTTGCATGGCAATAACTTACGTTCACTCGTGGGCGGTCCGTCAAGTCCGTGCTCGGGCGGGCCGCTGGCTTCCCGCGTAACTCGGTGGCATCGACAGGCCGCATCCGTCCAGATTAGTCTTCAGGGGTGAAGATGAACGCCGTTTCCGCGTCCAAGAAGCAAATGAGCGTCACGCCACCGCTCGACGACTTGGTTCCCGAACCCCTTCGGGATCTGGACGACCCCGCCCGCGATCTGCCGCGCCTCGCGAAGGATCCGCCGAGCATGGCGTTAATCGCCGCCGCTGTCGAGCAGGTGCCGTCACACCATCAGGTTTTGTTGGGGGACGCGCGCCGCGCGGTCCTGCCCGCCGAGTCGGTTCACCTCGTCCTCACGTCTCCACCGTACTGGACGCTCAAGGAGTATCGTCGAACCTCGGGGCAGTTGGGCTGGATTGCCGACTACGAGGAGTTTCTCGACGAGTTGGACGCCGTCTGGCGCATGTCCCATCGGGCACTCGTCCCCGGCGGACGGCTGATCTGCGTGGTGGGAGATGTATGTCTATCGCGACGGCGAAACGGTCGACACGCCGTGGTTCCCCTCCACGCCTCGATTCAGGACCGCTGCCGAAGGATCGGATTCGACAATCTGGCACCGATCATCTGGCACAAGATCGCCAACGTCGCCCATGAAGTGCAGAGAGGCTCCGCCGGATTCCTGGGCAAGCCCTACGAGCCCAACGCCGTCATCAAAAACGACATCGAGTTCATCCTGATGCAGAGAAAGCCGGGCGGCTACCGAAAGCCGACCCAAGCCGCGCGGACGCTCTCCCTGCTGCCAGAGGCCAGCTTCAAGACTCACTTCCGCCAGATTTGGAGCGACATCCCGGGAGCGTCGACACGCGATCACCCCGCGCCCTATCCGGTCGTACTCGCGGATCGCCTGATTCGGATGTTCAGCTTCGTTGGCGACACCGTGCTCGACCCCTTTACCGGAACGGCCTCGACTCAAGTCGCAGCCGCCGCCACCGGCCGCAACAGCATCGGAATCGAAGTCGACCCGGTGTACCACGGCAAGGCGGTCCAACGAATGCTGGGCGAGGCTGCCAGCCTGCTGCGCACGGTGGACGTGCGGATCGGGGCTCTCGATTCCAACAGCGGGCGGCCTGTAGCGCAGTAGCTTTCGCGCTTCAGGTCCGGGCCGCCTCGGCGGCTACGTGACCCGCCAGAGAGGTCACGAAGGTCTTCAGCCCCGACATCACCGAGAGGCTTCCGTGCTCTCCCGTCTCGGCGGCCGATCTGGGAGACGAGATCACCGCCGCTGTCGTGTAGAGTTGCTCCTTGACCAGCCGTCGGCAAAGCAAGTCGTACCGCTTCAGGTACGAGGCACCCTCGAAGTCGGGGAACGCCGGGAAATGAGGCGACCGGATTCGCACCGCGCTCCGGGAGCCCGGTGCGTCCTCGACGAGGATCAGCCAACCCACGAACGGTCGTGGGTGGTCGCCGAACGCCCCCTCCCTGTAGGCCGTCCACAAGTCGCACGCGCTCCCGATGGCCTCTTCCGCCCGGTTATTGAAGTTGTTTCCGAACGACGGCCCGACGTGACTCTTCAGTTCGATGGCCGCCACCAGACGACCTTCGTTGAGCACAATCAGATCCCACAGCTTGGTGGGCCGGAAGAAGCCGGGAAGGGTCAGAAGGGCGCGTTCCAAGTGAATCGAGGCATTCTGAAGACCGTTGGCCCTCACGAGATCCACAACGAGTTCGATGAACCCATCCATGTTCTTGCCCGCCGTCACGCTTGCCCGTTCCCCTTGGTCCGGCAGGCGCGTGTCCGCTTGCTTCCGCCGAGCCCGCTCACGGCTCCTCCAGAACGTCTTGACCGCGTCGCGTGCTTTTCTCTCGTGGTCTGCAAGATCAATCGCCATCGGCGCTCACTGCTCGTCTGTCTCGCAAATGAAGTCGCCCTCCGTGGATCGGTATCATACCCGAATCTAGCGCGTCGCACCGTCCCATGTAGAGCGGCAGTCTCCGCAATGCTGCGTGGTCGGACCCCCGGCACGCTGGACGGCCGGGACGATCCGGGCACATTGTGGGGGGCAACCTCACTGCCGCGACAGAGCGTCCAATCGGTGGTATCGTGAGTTGGTCCGTCCCAACTCCCACATTCGACTAACCAGAGAGAATCACGATGCACGCCAGCAGGTCCATCTCGATCCACTCGTCCCTTCTGATGGCCGTCTTGGCGGTCCCCTCCACTCTCCTCGCTCAAGAGATCGTCGAGGTCACAGGCCGGGACCGGTCTATCGAACCCGGTTTCGAGGAGGTCTTCCGTGTCGGTGTCCTCGAAGGCGAGTCCTGGGAGATGTTCGCCGAGGTTTCGGAGGTGGCTTTCGACGCCGACGGCAACCTGTACGTCTTCGACGGGACCTCCGGGTTGCTCGGGGGCGGCAGTCTGCGGGTCTTGGTGTTCGACGCCGACGGAGGCTTCTTGCGCGAGTTCGGCTCCTCGGGCGGAGGTCCGGGGGAGTTCAACCGGCCAAACGGTTTCGCGGTGTTGCCGGACGGAACCGTGGTGGTGAGCGACATCGGCCACCGTGCGTTCCAACTCCTCGATGACTCCGGTGGATTGATCCGCATGGTCCGCATCGGCGACGACCTCAACGGAATGTCGGTCTTGGGCGAGATTCTGCCCGATCCGCGCGGCGTAGCCGTCTTCGCGGGGGCCTTCGGGGGGCCGGGCGTCACCATCTCGGGATTGGGTGACGCTCCGGCGGCTCCGCCCACGTCCCGTCCGGTCATGCGCGTCGGACTCGGCGGCGAGACCATGCAGGCGGACACCGTGGCTCGCGGATGGTTGCCCGAGCGGGGCGACATGACTGATCTCGCACCCAACGATGTGCCCGCTCAAGTCCGGCAAATGCTCGGAAGCATGACCATGCCCACGGTGTTCGAGCCCGAGATGCTGGTGGGGGTGCTGCCGGATGGGGGGATCGTTCACTCCGATTCCTCAACCTATACGCTCAAGATCACCCCGCCGGACGCAAGGGACGTTGCAAGAATCATCCGGCGGCCCTTCCGTCCCGAACCCGTGACACCCGACGTCGAGAGGGAGTACGAGGAAAGACGGGCGGCCGCCCGCCGGGACGCGGACATGGGGCAGGTGTTAGGCACGCGAATGATGGCCGTGCGCGAAGGTGGGACGGGCGCCAATCCCAATCCCGGTCGTCCGACGCGGGCATCCTTCCAAATCGAGGAGAGGTACTTCCCCGAGGTGCCCGTGCTCCGCAGCCTTGCCACTTCATGGAATGGCCGCATTTGGGTGCAGCGCCGCGGTGAACACCCGGAGAGTGACGGACCGATCGATGTCGTGACCGCCGATGGCGAGTACGTCGGCACCTACTCCACCGACGCGACCGCGATGCCGGACGCCTTCGGTCCCGATGGATTGGCAGCTTTCATCGAATTCGATGAGTTCGACGTGGCCAGCGTGGTCGTGAGGAGGCTGCCCGTCGAGGTGCGGTGACAGCCCGTTTGGACCTATCGACCCTGTCGTAGCGTCCCGAAACGAGCGTCCGCTGACTTCCGATGCGGTCTCATGTATTCCAGTGCATTTCTGCATATCGTGAGTGGTACATCGCTAACCCGATGTTCTATAAAACTTTGTTATGTATTAGTTTGCAAAATCTCTCGTGGTTCCGCCGGAATCGACCCGGACAGGTTGTTGTACGGCAGCCACAAGGCTTGCACCCGGCCGGCCGTATCCACGCCGACGCCTTCCCAGTCCTCGATCGACGGTTCGGACATCCAGCCGCCCTGGTAGTCCCAGTCCGGACCTCCGGTGGCGTGATAGAAGACTTCGAGGATTTCACGGTCCGTCAGCGTATCGGCCACCGCACTCCGAGCCTGCGCCGCGGCGTAGGGCGCGGTCTCGGCAATTGGCGCCACTACCTCTGCGGCGTCCGAAGTGCAGGCCGCAGGCACGAGGCACACCACCGCCGCACCGGGCCAGAAGCGATTCAACATTGGTCAGCCTCCTTCATTCACTTTCGCCCCTGCGGCGACCTGACTGACGCGACCATAGTATCACGGTGCCCTTGTTTCAGCGATCAAGCCATGATTGACAGGATTCCAACGGTTACCATACAGAGACTTCACCGGGACGCGCCAAGGATAAGGATGTGGAGTTGGCATGCGCACGGGTATCCCCTCTTCAGGGGACGCCCCGGAATGGGATGGAATGCGGGCGGGCCCGGAGCGAGGGTTTTCCGTTATCCGTTAGCGGGTTGACCCTCGCAGGATTTCCAGCGACATGACCGTGCGCACCAACTCGGTCTGCTTGCGAATCCCCAGCTTGCGGTAGACCCGCTTGAGGTGCGTCTTGACCGTGCTCTCCGCGCAGCCCAGCGAAACCGCGATACCGGGTACCGTCTGACCGGCCGCGACCGCGACCGCCACGCCGCTCTCCATGGGTGTCAGCCCGAAGAGCTTTGCCACCAGGCCCGGATCGACCCGCGGTCGGCTCGCGGGGTCCACGACGAGCACCAGTGCCCCGACCTGGCCCGCACGACGATCCACACCCATGCTCCGTGCGGGATGGATTTCAAGGATCAACGGCGTTCGAGCCCTTCTGCGCGTGATTCCCATGGAACCCCCGACTCCCGGAACACCGGACCGGGGCAGTGCCTGGGCCAGCAGGCGCTGAAGCTCTTCGTTTTCCCCCGCGTGCCCGGTGGTCAGCACACCTCCCGCATCGCGGAGCCCATCGCGTTCGACGAGGATACCCCTGGCGCGGTCGTTCGCCTCCATGATGCGTCCACGACGATCCAGTTGGATCGATCCCACCCGCCCGTTCTCGAGCAGTCCGGCCAGTGACGCGCCCAACGCCCCGGCATCCGCTATCGCACGGCGAACACGCGCAGCCTGGCGTATGTGAGGCGCGAGGAGCCTGATGACCCGGACCTGATCGTGCCCCCATCCTTCCCGCTCGGTAGAGTTGCCGCAGGACCAGACGATCACCGATCCGTCCAACCCGTGCATTGCGGTGAAGAACCCGTTCTGCGTGCTGTTGGCCACGCGGAACTCATTGTACGCGGCGGACGTCTTCATCTCCCGGTCGGTGTAAAGATCCGACTTCCATGCCAGCTCGCCATCGTCCAGTCCGGCGAGCCGTGGAATCGCCTCATCCCGCCAGTAGTAGTCGCGGTAATACAGCTCGCGCAGATCGTCCCGCGATTCCGGGCCCACATAGAAACGGGACAGCTGAAGCTCTGGCTCACCCCCGGGACCAATGTCCAGGTGCGTAATGCTCTGGCCGGTCGTCCGGATCAGGTCGTTCATCGCGCCGGCTGCGGAAGCCCAGCTGACGTCCCCAAGCGCCGCCGCGTACAGCTGCTCCACGACCCGCCCGAACCTGTCCGCTCCGGCCATACTCTCTACTCGCTTCGGCTGTTGCGGGCCGGCCACGCCCAAACCTGTCCGGCGACAACCGCGACCGCCACCGATACGTCGCCGCCCGCCACATTGTGCGACTGGATCACGACTCGTGGCTTGTGTTCGTGATACTACCGTGATCGCCGAACAGCCTGCAAGCACGACCGACGGGCCCGGACCTCCTCGGCGCACCGTTCCGGAGCTGCCATCCTTGGAATTGAAGGACTTGTAGCACGAGCGTAGGCGGATCGGGGCGGGCATCGCGCATTGGACGTGACGCAGGCATGAGCCCGCCGGCCACTTGTGCTTCATGCTGCCGTCGTGGCAAGGTGCTGCACCGGCCTTGCTCGCGGACATTGACAGCAAAGTGATATCTACTGGTATCATAACTGACATCTACTGACATCTTTATGGGAGCAGAACGCATGGGTCAGGAGAGCACGGCACTCATCACCGACCCGATGGGGGTATTCGCCTTCCTGGCCGCCATCGTGGCTCTGGTCTTCTGGGTCTCGGAACTGCCCCGCTGCCGCAAGGTGTTCGAGGTCGTTCCGCCCGTCATCTACGTCTACTTCCTGCCCATGCTGGCCACGACCGCCGGGATCACGCCCGCCGAATCGCCGCTCTATGGCTGGACGGTGCCCTACCTGCTCCTGTTCGCGCTCCTGCTGCTGATGGTCTCGGTGGATCTGGGGAGCGTGTTGAAGCTCGGAGGGACGGCGCTCTTCATGGTCGCGGCCGGCACGGTTGGCATTATCATCGGGGGCCCGATCTCGCTCATGATCTTCAGGGACATGCTGCCCCCGGACGCGTGGACCGGCTTCGCGGCACTCTCCGGAAGCTGGATCGGGGGGACGGCCAACATGGTGGCCATCGCCGAGAGCGTGGGGACGTCGCCCGACGCCATGGGGCCCGCGATCGTGGTCGACACGGTGGTCGGGTATGGATGGATGGGGATGCTGATCGCGATGGTGGGGCTGCAGGGCCGTTTCGACGAGCGCACGCGCGCCCGCACCGGCGCCATCGAGGAGACCAACCGCCGGCTGGAAGCCATCAACCGGGAACGGCGCCCGATGTCGCTTCGCCACGCGGTGGTCATGATCGGGTTCGGGATGGCGTGCGCGGTGGGCGCCCGGCAGCTCGGCGCGATGCTCCCGGCCGTTGGCGATCCCACCATCATCAGCAGCACCACCTGGGCCATCCTGATCGTCGTGACCGGCGGGCTGATCCTGTCGTTCACCCGGCTGAGGGAGCTCGAGAACGTGGGGGCGTCACACCTGGGCTACACGGCGCTCTATCTGCTGCTGGCCGGAATCGGGGCCCAGGCCGACTTGAGAGCGGTGCTCGAGACTCCCTTCTACCTCGCCGCGGGAGCCGTCTGGATCGCCATCCACCTGGTTGTGCTGCTGATCGCCGCCCGCATCGTGCGCGCACCCCTGTTCTTCGTGGCCACCGGGAGCATGGCCAACGTCGGCGGGGCGGCGTCCGCGCCGGTGGTCGCGGGCGTGTATCACCGGGCCATGGCCCCGATCGGGCTGCTCATGGCGGTAGCGGGCTACATCCTGGGCATCTACGGGGCGCTCGCGTGCGCGTGGCTGCTGGGACAGGTGGGGGGTTGAGGATGGCCGGGCGGTACGCTGGACGTCCGCGCCAAGCGATGTGCCTGTTGCTCCTCGCCGCCGCCTGCTACCCTGCCCCGGCCGATCCCGACCCCGCGCTGGTCGAGGCCATCGACTGGTACACCGGGGTGGCAGGAACCGTAGACGACGCCCGCGCCCGCGAACTCCTCGAGCAAGCGGTCGATCGCGGGGGCGTGCTGTCCATGATGTGGCTGGCGCGCGTCCATTCCACCGGGCGGATGGGCTTCCCCCGCGACGAGGAGCGGGCACGCGCGATCGCGGCGGAGGTCATCGACGAGGTGGAGCGCGCGGCCGAGGCAGGCGTACTGGAAGCCGTCTTCCTGATGGGCACCGCCTACGACGAGGGGCTGGGCAAGCCGGTCGATCCGGTGCAGGCGGCGAACTGGCACCGCCGCGCCGCCGAGCGGGGGCATGTGCTGGGAGCGCACAACCTGGGGAACCAGTACGCGGCGGGACGGGGGGTGGCGGAAGACCACGCGCTCGCGGCGGAATGGTGGCTGCGTGCCGCCGAGCGGGGAGACGCGATCACGCAGCTCCGCCTCGGCGAGGCCTACGAGGCGGGCCGGGGCGTGCCGCTCGACCTGGAGCGAGCCCGGGAGTGGTATGGGCGGGCGGCCGCGGCGGGCAACGCGCAGGCTCGGGAGGCGCTCGGGAGGCTGGGGGGATAGGGGCGTATCCCTCTACATCCGGGACGTGGAGGCTTCCCTGCGCGATTTAGTCCGCTGATTCGGCAAAATGACGGCGCTGTCGTCATTTTGCCCGTCAATTTGACGACTCGCCCGTCAAAATGCCTTCGCCATGGCGGGTTCGCCGATCAGCGTAGGTCCCGGGGCCAGATCGCCGGCTGGCCCTTCAGGTTGACGGCTCCGAAGTCGCGCACATCCAGGGTCGCGATCGCCTCCGCTTCCAGCCGCTCCGCTACCGCCATGACGACCCCGTCGACCAGCCCGAGCGAGAGGCCGCCATAGGCGCGGTCGAGCTCCAGCGCCCTCCGCACGTCGGCCCAGCCACCCCATTCGACGGCGAAGCGACGCTCCTCCAGATCGGCCTGGAATGCCCTGTGCACGGCGGCGCCGAGTGTCCGGGGAATCATGTAGTCCAACTCGGGAAGAATCGCCCACGGCAACACCCATCGGTCACGACAGGCATGGAACGCCTCGGCCAGGGCTCCGTGGGAACGACTGCGCCGATCGAGAAGTCCCAGCAGGGCACTGGTGTCGGCCACGATCACGGGATCGGATCCCTGGACTCAGGGTGCGGGCGGTGCTCTTCGGCCGGAGTGCTTCCGGTATCCTCCGGAACCGCGAGACCCTCCGCACCGAAGCCGTCCATCATGTCCTCGTACCGCTCGGCCAGGTCGGCGACGCCGCTGTCTCCCATGCCGATGGACCGTGGCCATCGACGCTCGGTTGCCCGAGCCGCGTACTCGGCCACCGCTTCGCGAACCAGTTCCGCCGCCGAACGCTTCTGATCGACCGCCAGCGACTTGAGCGTACGATAGTCGGCGGCATTCAGGTACACGGTCGTCTTGATCGTCTTCATGGGGTATATGGTATATGGTAACCATATATTTGGCAATCCCATGCCGCGCAAAGGGAGGCCTGCAACTGCGACGCGCCGGATCAACCGGTCGCCCGGTACGCCCTTGCCGCCTGATGAAGCGCCCGGAACACGACTCCGCGATCCCCGAGCCTGTGGTGAAGTTCACGCTCCAGCCCGGCGATCGGGTAAAGGTTCTGGGGCGCCCGGTCGTCCTTGTGGGGCTCGGAGGCGAAGCGCGGCAACACCACCGCCGTCGCGTCCGCGATCTTCCGCACCTGCTCCAGCTCCGTCTCCGGCCAGGCTTCGCAGCGGACGATGCCCGCCCAGGGGTGCCCCCGCGCTTCCGTGAGGCGCAGATACCACGAGTATCGCGTCCACTTCGCCTGAATGAGGAACAGGGGAGTCCGCTCCCGGGCGGCGAGCCGCGCCACCACCGCGCGCGCAGCCCCGGTCAGGTACTGGACGCGGTGGGTCTTCACGTAGCCGATGGCTCCCGGGATGCGCTGGCCGCCGCGCAGGGGGCCGTCCATCAGCATCAGGGCACCAGGATGCAGAGGGGGATTGGCGCCGTTGGAATCCGAGCCGAGGCCGACGCGCGCCGAACGGCCACGCGATCGCGTGGCGCCCCACCCACCCGCAACCTTGACCTCCAGTTGGCCCATGCGCTCCTGCAGGCCGTTGATGAGTTGCTGGATGTCGTCCTCCGCCACCGGGCTCGCGGCGAAGGTCCCCACCCGGGTCACCAAGTCCGGGACCCCGGCCCGTCCGAAGAACCCGCGGCGCACCTCCGCCGCCACGATCTCGGCCTTGCGGCCGCAACGTACCATCCCGGCGGCGTACGAGGCGCAGATCCCGAGACTGGGGTCACCCGCGGCGCTCATCCAGACGCGCGCCTCGATTCGGCGCACGCCGTCGATGAAGTAGACCCTCCCGGGGACAGCTTCGGCTTCGTCGGAAGGAAGCGGGCGCCATTCGCCCTCGGGAAGTTCCACGCCGGCGTCCACCTGCTCGGCCGGGATCTCCTCCCGCTCCATCTCGACCGGAGAGCCGTACTCCGGGGACCAGCCTTCGATGGCGAGGGATTCGAAGCGCTTCACGTCTCGACCCGCTCCACCGAGGACGAGTTTCCCACCTTCTTCACCCGGTACTGGACCGGAACACGGTCGGCCAGCTCGGACACATGGGTGACGATCCCCACCATGCGCTCGGTGCCGAGTTGCTCGATTGTGGCCGCCACTACATCCAGCGTCTCCGAGTCCAGCGTGCCGAAGCCCTCGTCGAGGAAAAGCGCCTCGAGCTTCGCGCTCCCGCGCGCCGCCAGTTCAGCCACCTGCTCCGCCAGCGAGAGAGCAAGCGCCAGCGAGGCCAGAAAGGTTTCGCCCCCGGACAGCGTCTTCGCCAGGCGCGGCTCGTCGGCGTTCCTGTGATCGATCACCAGGAATTCGTTCTTTCCGGAGAGATCCAGCGAGTACTGGCCGCTGGAGAGCTCCCGCAGCCGCGCCGTCGCCCCCTGGACCAGCCAGGCCAGGATCTGATTCTGCAACCAGGCGCCGAAGTTCCTGGCATTGAGATGGTTGCCGAGGTCCCGAGCGACCAGCGAGTGCTGGCGCGCCTGCTTCCGCTGCTCCTCGACGCTCTCTCTCTCCCGTGCGGCTTCGCGAAGATGATCGAGACCCTTGCGGGCGGCTCCCAGCTCTTCCGCGCACTTCTTCGCGGGATCTTCTTCGGGTCCCAGGGGGAGGCCATCGTGACCGCACCGTTCCCGGAGCCGGGCATCGAGGCCGTCCTTTCCCGAGGAGGCAGCCCTCCGCGCCGCGTCCGCCCGGGCCATCGCCTCCTGCGTTGCCCCGTACTTCCGGTCGGCCCATTCCGACAGCCTTGTCCAGGAGCGGGCCAGGTTACCCTCGACCGAAGCAGGCGGCTTCATCTCGGCTACGACATCGCGAACCGCGCGGTACTCCGACCACGCGGCATCCAGGCGCGTCTGCTCCCGCTCCAGCTCCTTCTTCGCGTGCTCGTGGGCCCGCCGCGCCGGCTCCTCTTCCACGCCCGCCCTCCGCAACGACTCGTCCGCCGAGCCGATAGCCTCCAGGAGGGCGGCGGTTTCCTCCGGGGTGGGAGCCTCTTGCAGGTCAGCTCTCAGGTTCGCCGCGAAGGCCTTCTGCTGCCTCAGCGTCGCGCTGGCGCTCTTCAGCCGGCCGTCCGACTCCGCTCGCTCTCCGGCCGCCTCCTCAACGCGGCGCGCCAAGCGCTCGATGCGGGCTTCGCTCGCTGCGATCTCGGCCATCAGCTCGGAGATCTCTTCGTCCGTGGGAGACCCGGACAAGGACTCTCGCAGGGATTCAGCCGACTGCACGCGGAGCTTCAGGGTGGTCTCACAGGCGGTCCGCGCCGACCTGCGGCGATCCCTTTCGGCACGGGCCTGGGCTGCTTCGTCTTTCGTCGCCTTCCTCCGCTCTCGAGCGGCGTCCAGGTCCTCGGGAACGTCGTGGTCGGGGAGATGGGCCACATTCCGGAGACAGACCGGGCACGGCCTGCCCTCCTCCAGGTGGTGAGCCATATCGGCCGCGCTGTGCGCTACGCGGAGCGCTTCAAACGCCCGCGCGGCGGCCTCCATCGCCCGATCGGCTTCGGATTTTCGGCCGTGCGCCGCGGTGTACGCCTGTTCGGCCAGCCCAAGGTCACGGCCTGCGCGCTCGATGTCGTCCTCCGTGCTGGAGAGCTGCTTCCGTTTCTCGCGGACGCCCTCAAGCTGCGATTTCCCGGGGAGCCGCCCTCGCGCATCCCGGGCCTTCGAGAGCTCCGCTCGGGCCGACTTGTCATTCGCAACAGCTTCGGCAGCGGTCTCGGCCGCCGCATTCAGCTCGGTCCGGGTGCGATCGATCTCCGTGTCCAGGCGCTCCAGATCCGCCCTCTGTTTCACGACCTTGTCAACGGCTGCCCTCTCCGGCAACGCGGCTCGCGTCGCCTGGGCGGCGCGCAAGCTCGCGGCTGCGGCTTCGCGGGCCTCGGAAGCCCGGCGGAGTTCCCTTTCGGCTTCCCTGTGCGCGGTCGCGAGTTCGGCCATGCTCTCCGGAACGCAGACCTCCGCCAACAGCTCCACCTGCTCGGCGCCCTTCGACCACCGCTCGTCCGCGGCCTCGATCGCCACAGTGAACTCCATCAGCTTGCCCGAAACGCCGTCGATGTGCTCTCTAAGTCCGTCCAGCGTCGCGACGCGGGTCTCGGCGTCGCGAACGGCGTCCGAGGTCGCGTGAGTCAGCGCGGATTCAAGCCGCCACTGAAGATTGGCGACCCGGTTTTCTTCTTCCTTCCACCGCCGGTTCGCCGCCTTGCGCAGCCTCTCGTACAGACCGAGCCCAAGCAATCGCTCGAGCAGCTGCTTCCGCTCGCCGGGTTTCGCCCGCAGGAAGGCGGCGAACTCGCCCTGCGGGAGCACGACGCACTTGGTGAAGTGGTCGAGGCCCAGCCCGATTACGTCGTTCTGGACGCAGGCCGAGAGTTCGGACTCGGTCGCCGCCAGGGTCTTCGCCGGACCGCCGTTCGCACTCTCCTCAAGGCGGGCTTCCTTCGTGGTGGCGCCGGAAGCGGTGCGCTGGACGACCCGGACCGCCGAATAGGTCCTGCCCCGCGCCTCGAAGTCGAGGCGAACCCTCGCGCGGACCATGCCCTGGCTGATGACCGGGGCGATCAGGGTGCGGTTGTCGTAGCGTGGGACCGAGCCGTAGAGGGCGAAGATCATCGCGTCGATGAGGCTCGACTTGCCGGACCCCGTCGCTCCCCTGAAGACAAAAAGGTCGGTATCCTCGAAGCTCACCTCCGTCCGCTCGCGAAAGGAGGTGAAGCTCTCCAGCTCAAGCCGTAGCGGACGCATACTCCTCGTCCAGCAGCTCGTCGAAGAGTCCGGCCAGCTCTTTACCCGCGATGTCGCGCTCCTTCAGATAGCGCCGAAACTGTGTCCGCGGATCGCGCAGCTTGCGGGGATCGACGGGCTCGTGACTGTCTCCGGCTCCATTCGGACGCGCCACGATTACGTCCACGGCATGCGGGAACATCCCACGGACCCGTTCGGCGAGGCCGGGTGAAGGCGCCTCCTCGACGATGACGCGGAGGAAGTCGTCGCCGGTCGTGCCCTCCAGGGCGTCCAGGTCGAGACTGCTGCCGCGCAGGGTGCGAAGGGCCCGCCCCGACGTCAGAGGGATCTCTTGCACGCGCGCCGGGCGATTCGCCGCCGCCTCGACGACCAGGACGCAGTTCTCTCCATGGGCCTCGCCGAAGTCGAGCGCGAAGGGCGAGCCGGCGTACCAGATGGGGCACTTGCCGGGGATCATCTGGGGCTTGTGGATGTGCCCGAGGGCGACGTAGTGGGCGCTGGTGGGGAAGATGTCCGCGGGGAGGTAGTAGTCGAAGATGTGAGCTTCCCGTTCGCCGCCTCCCATCGCGGCGCCCACCACGGTCAGGTGGCCCACGACCAGGTTGACGGTCTCGGGAGAGAATTGCTCGCAAAGCGCGGCCGCGATCTTGCGGCAGCGGCCACTGTATTCCTTCTGGTGGTCGTCGGGGTCACCCCCCATGAGCGCCTCCGCGGTCACGATCCCGCGTTTCGACTGGAAGGGAAAGAGCGCGATGCAGGCGGTTTCGCCGGATTTCGTGGGGACGCGGACCACGCCACCATCGTCCGGACGCGCGACCCTGGACGCGGCCGTGACGTTTGTGAGTTCCAGGAGCGGCTTGACCGCGGCCAGCCGTCGCGGGTTGTCGTGGTTGCCGGCGATGACGACCACGTGGGCACCAGTGCGGGCCAGCCGCAGAAGCGCATCGTAGACGATTTCCTCCGACTCGGGGCTGGGCACGGCGCGGTCGAACTGGTCGCCGGCGACCAGCACGATATCAACGGCCTCCCGCTCGGCGATGGCGACAATCTCGTCGAGGACGGCCCGGTGCTCGTCGGCCCGACTGCGTCCGCGGAGCGTCTTGCCGACATGCCAGTCCGCGGTGTGGAGGATCTTCACGAGAACGGAGTCATGGGGGGCGCTTCGAGCAGGATCGAGGTCTTCACTCCAGCCCCTCGAAGGGATCAGGACCGCCAACGCCGCCGTCTTCCCCTCCATCGGCGTCTCCCGCCTCATCCGGCCGCGTGGCCCACGCCGGGAACGGGAACTCGAGCACCAGCGGGACCGGCAGCTCGGGCTGCGACAGGATCATCGTGCCCGGCTTCAGAATGGTGGCGCGCTGGCGCTGGGCCGTGGGAAGGAAGGCGTACTCGGGACGCCCGGCTTCCGCGCTGTCCAGCCGCCCCGCCACCCGGATCGAGGAGTTGGCGATCACCCGGCGCTCCACCTCGCTCGCGGTCTGTTGGGCGCCGACGAGGATGACTCCCAACGAGCGGCCACGCTCGGCCATGTCGAGCAGGATCTCCTTGATGGGGCTCCGGCCGTCCCGGGGCGCGTACTTGTTCAGTTCGTCCAGCACCACGAAGAGCAGCGGCTCGCGCGAGCCGGTCTCCTCCTTGTCCTGGAAGGTCTTGCGCAGCACCACCCCCACGACGAAGCGCTGGGCGCGCCGCGACAGTTTGGCGATGTCGACCACGGTCACCTGCGCCTGCATGCCGATACGGTGCTTGACCGGGTTGGGCACATCGCCCCTGATCAGGTGCTCGGCGTCGCGGCGGGCCGCGTAGAGCCGCCGCACGAAGGCGTTGATGGTGCCGCCGCCGATGGAGCGGCCCGCCCAGTCAGGCTGATCGGCAGCATCCTCCACCCGTTCGCGGATGGCTTCGATCAGGCCGCCGAAGGTGCGGCAGGTGGTCCCCGCGATCCGCACGCCGCCGTCGTCGAGAGGCGTGGCGTCCCGGCGCAGCCGCGCCGTCACGTTGTGCACGACGATGGTGTACTGCTGGCGCTCGTCCTCGGCGTCGGCGAACAGGAACGGGAGCAGCTCGTCCCGGCAGAAATCCGCCAGTGTCCAGAAGAACGAGGTGACCCCGTGGGCGCGGCTTCCGGTGCGGGGCGCGGCGGAGGGATCCCGGGGACGCGGAGGCGCCCACAGCTCCACGCTTCGGAAGGGCTCGGCGGGGAGATCCAGCGCAGCGTAGCGTCCCGCCTGCTCGGGATCGAGGTTGCGGTTGGATTTGTCCAGGAAGAGCAGATCCTCGCCCTTCACGTTGAAGATCAGCGCCTTGGTGTTGTGGGTGCCAGCACCGAGTTGGCCGGACGTGAAGAGGCTGTGCAGGAGGAATACCGCATAGCTGGTCTTGGTCGCCACCCCCGAGACCCCGCTGATGTTGACGTGGGCGCCCCGGGTGCCGTCCAGGAACTCGACGTTGGCGTACACCACCTCGTCGTCGCGCGAGAGGCCCACCGGGACCTTGCGTTCCATACCATCGAAGAAAAGCGCCTCGTCGCGCTCCTTGCCGACGGCCTTGCGCACCATCTGGCCGGGCACCGGCGGCACGAACACCTCGGGCTCGAAGCGGGTGGCCAGCACCTTGGCCGCCTCGGTCACCTGCGCCGGGAGCACACCGTCTTCAATCAGGAAGACGTCGCTGTCGAAGCGCGCCCCTTCGTGCCGGACGCGCAGGTCGGCCACCATCCCATAAATGCGAATCGGATCGTCCCTGCCGGGGAGGCTGCGCTCGACCACGACCACGTCGTCGAGCTGAAGGAACGTCCCCTCGGCCACCGCGACCCAGAACTCGAGCGGCGTCGCGGGGTCCGTCCCGATGACCCGCCCGACCGGGATCGATTCGCTCACGCCGGAACCTCGCTCCGGTCAACGGTCATCCATGGCACTCCGTGCGGTCGGCCTCGCGGATTCGGTCGACCGCGAGCCGTGCCGCCATGCCGCTCGCGCCGGACCTGCGACCCGGCCCACCTGGCTCCCTCCCCCTTCACACCGTCTGTCGCGCCCCCGCGAGCGGCGCCACCAGCGGCCGGCCGATGTGATCGGCGATCCCCCGCACCTGGGCCATCATCTCGACGAATTCCTCCGGATGAAGCGACTGGGCTCCGTCCGACAGCGCCTTCGAAGGATCGGGATGGACCTCCACGATGAGGCCGTCCGCCCCTGCGGCGACCGCGGCGCGCGCCATGGGCGTCACCTTGTCGCGAATGCCGGTGCCGTGGCTGGGATCGGCAATAATGGGCAGGTGCGAGAGCGACTGCACCACCGGGATCGCGGCAAGGTCGAACAGGTTGCGGGTTTCGGTGTCGAAGCTGCGCACCCCCCGCTCGCACAGGATGATGTTGGGGTTGCCCTCGGAGAGGATGTACTCCGCCGCGAGCAGCAGCTCCTTGATGGTGGCCGCGAGTCCGCGCTTCAGCAGGACGGGCCGCGGTGACCGTCCCGCGCGCCGCAGCAGCGGGTAGTTCTGCATGTTGCGGGCGCCGATCTGAACGATGTCGGCGTACTCTTCCACCGAGTCCAGGCTTTCCGGGTCGACGGCCTCGGTCACGATGGCAAGGCCGGTCGCCTCCCGGGCGCGGGCCAGGAGCCTGAGGCCCTCCACCCCCAGTCCCTGGAAGGAGTACGGGGAGGTGCGGGGCTTGTAGGCGCCCCCGCGCAGGATGGTGGCGCCCGCCGCCGCCACCCGCTCGGCCGTCTCCATGATCTGGCCCTCCGACTCGACCGAGCAGGGGCCGGCCATCACGGCGACCTCGCGCCCGCCTATGACGGTGCCGTTGGCGAGGGGCACCACGGTGTCTTCCTCCCGCCACTCGCGCGAGACCTGCTTGTAGGGGCGGCTGACCGGGATGATCTCCAGAACCCCCGGGAGTCCCACCAGCCGGGCCTTGTCGACCCGCCCGTCATTGCCCACCAGGCCGATCGCGGTGCGCTGGCTCCCGGGCATGGGACGCGCCTGGTACCCCATCGCGTGGATGGTGCTTACGGCCCCCTGGACCTCCTGGGGCGTTGCATTGTGCTTCATCACGATGAGCATGTGGGTCTCGTGGTTTCGATATGGCTACGCGGACGTCCCCGCTTCGAGACGAACCCCTACCACGGAACTCACCCCCGGTTCCTCCATGGTGAGCCCATAGATCCAGTCGGCCGCTTCGATGGTGCGCGGATTGTGGGTGATCACCACGAACTGGCTCTGCTGCTTGAACTCGCGCAGCAGCTGAACGAAGCGGTCGATGTTGTTCTCGTCAAGCGGGGCATCCACTTCATCGAGCACGCAGAAGGGACTGGGCTTCACGAGGTAGATGCCGAAGAGGAGCGCGAGCGCGGTCAGCGCCCTCTCTCCCCCCGACAGCAGATCGATGCGCCGGGTTCTCTTGCCCATGGGAGAGGCGTGGATGTCGACCGGCCCGCTGAGCGGATCGTCGGGGTCGCCCAAGCGCAGATCGCACTCTCCACCCTCGAACAGGCGCTGGTGGATCCTGCGGAAGTTCTCGCGCGCCGCCTCGAAGGTCTCGAGGAAGAGCCTGGTGGCGGTCTGGTCGATCTCGCGGATGGCGGCGCGCAGGTCGTTGCGCGCACGCTCGAGGTCATCGCGCTGCCCGGTAAGGAATGTCAGGCGCTCGTGCTGTTCGGCGTGCTCCTCGATGGCGAGCATGTTGACGGGCCCGAGGCGTTCGATGCGCTGCACGAGCCCGGCCAGTTGTTCCTTCAGTTCGGCGCGGTCTCCTTCCACCGGCTCCGACATCTCGACCAGCTTCTCGAACGGTCGCGCCCACTCCGCCTCCACGCGCTCGCGGATGAGGACGATCTTCCCGCCGAGCTCCCGCTCCTCCAGGCTCAGATCGTGGTGCCGGTCTGAGGCGCCCCGCTCGGCCGCGCGCGCGACTTCGACCCGCCGGTCCGCCCGCTTCACCTCATCCTTCGCCCGCTCGAGCGCCGCGTCGTCCTCCGCGAGCGTCTCCTTCGCGCGGTCACGCCGCTGGAAGAGCCGCTCGACCGCCTTGCCGCCCCGTGCGAGCAGCGCGCGGGCTTCGGACAGCTCGCGACCGAGCTGCGCTTCCTCCTTCTCCAGGCGCGCGAGCTGTGAGGAGGCCTGTGACTCCGCCCTGCCGAGATCGTCCAGACGGTCGTCGGCGCGCGCTAGTTCGCCCTTGTGCTGGTTCGACTGGATGGCCAGCCGGGCCTCTTCCACGCGCGCCCGTTCCCAGTCCCCCTCCGCCACCTCCAGCACCTCGGCCGCGCGCTCTCCGCTGCGGCGCAGGGCGGCGGCCTCCGCGGTGAGGCGCTGCAGTTCGTTCTGCTTGGCCCGCTCCTGCCCGGTCGCGGCGGCGATGGCTTCCCGGGTGTCGCGCACACGCTGCGCCAGATCGTCGCTGGCCCGCGCGAGGCGGGTGTGGCGCTCGTCGTGCGTGTTCCGGTCGGCCCGGACGGCGCGCAGGTCGTCTTCCGCGCGGGTCAGGGCCGCGCGCCGCTCTTCGAGCACCTTCTCTGCCCGCGCGACGCGCGCCTGCGCCGCCGCGCGCGCTTCCCGGGCACGGGAGGCTTCCCGGGCGGCGCGGACGGCAGCCTCCTCGAGGGCCGCGAGCTTGCCGCGGCGTTCGAGGAGGCCGGCGGTCCCGGCGGGGTTGCCTACGACCAGAACGCCGCGCGCGTCCACCGAGACGGGCGGACCGGCCTTCGCGGCCTCGCCCGGCCGGGTCGCGGGATTGCGGTCCCGCCCGGCCGCCCCGGCCCCGCCGGCGGAGTCCACCGCCTCGGCGCGGTCCACTCCGGCCAGCAACACCCGCACCCAGGAGGCGCCCGGGCCTTCCGGGCGGAGTTCGCGAAGCAGCGTCCCCGGCGGACCCGGTTCGCCAGTCTCGTCCAGCCGGAGCAGCACGATCCCCCCGCCCTCCGTCCACTCGCCCGCAAACCATCGCCGAAGACGCGAGGCGGCTTCGCCGTCCTCCACCAGCAACGCCTGCGCCAGATGACCCAGGTACGATTCCGCGGCGGCCAGCGCCCCGGCCGGACCTGCCATGCACTGCGACAGCGTCCCCAGAACCAGGTCCGGATGCGCCTTGCGGGCCGCCCGCACCACGGGCTCGTAGCCGGCTCCATCCCGTTCCATGGCCGCGAGAGCCGTCCGGCGGGCCTCGAGGGCTGAAGCCTGGTCCGCCGCCTCTACCTCCGCGGCCCGCGCCCGCGTCTGTGCGGTGCGTGCCTCCTCGAAGTCCTGCAGCCCCTCGTTCACCCCTTCGCGCGCACGCGCAACGGAGGCCTCCAGCCGGACCATCCGGTCGTCCGACTCCCCGCCTTCCCGGCGCATCCCGGTCAGTTCGAGCTCGGTCTGGGAGGCCCGCTCCTCAAGTCGGACCAGACGCCGGCGCAATTCGTCCAGCCGGGTGCGCGACGCGGCGACGGTCCCTTCCATGCCGGCCACCCGGCGCAGCAGTCTCCGTTCCGTGCCGCGCGCCTCCGCGAGCGCTGCGCGCGCGCGCCGGAGCCGTTCCCTGGTGCCCGCGGTGGCCTGCCGCGCCTGTCGCGATTCCTTGCCCGCTTCGGCCAGTTCGGCCGCGATGCGGGCGCGCGATCTCTGCAGCTCGGCCAGTTCGCTCGCCAGTTCACCTGCGCGCGTGCTCGCCGTGGCCTGATCCTCGCCGATCTGCCCGAGTCGCCGCTCCGCGTAGACGATGCGCTCACGCGCGACGGCCAGGTCCCGCTCCCAGCGCACCAGATCCTTCTGGATGCTGTCCAGCACCACGGCGGCGTCCGCCCGCGACTTCTCGGCCTCCAGGCGCCGCACCCGCGAGGCCTCGCGCTCGGTCTCCGCGGTCCGCAGCTCGATGAGCGTCGTCTGCTGCGCCTCTTCCTCGCGCGCGAGCAGCTCCCGCACCTTCGTCAGCCGGTCCTCGAATTCCACGAGGTCCGCCGACACCACCGCGACCTCGACCGACAGGTGCCGCTTCCTCAGATCGTCATAGCGCTGCGCCTTCCCCTTCTGCCGCGCCAGGGAGCGGACCTTGGTCGCCACCTCCGCGATCACATCCTCCAGCCGCTCCAGGTCCAGTTCGGCCCGGGCCAGCCGCCGTCCCGCGATCCGGCTCCGGTCCTTGTATTTGCCTATGCCCGCGGCTTCCTCGAACAACCCACGGCGCTCCTCCGCCCGTTCCGAGAGGATCGCGTCGATCATTCGGCTCTCGATGATCGCGTAGGCGTTGGCGCCGAGTCCGGTGTCCCGGCAAAGCTCCTGGACATCGCGCAGGCGACATGTGGTGCGGTTGATCGAGTACTCGCTTCCCCCATCGCGATAGACCGTGCGTCCGATCTCGACCTCGCCGAATGGAACCGGGAGCACGCCGTCCTCGTTGGTGACCCGGAGGACGACCGATCCGCGGTTGATGGGCCGCCGATTGACCGTGCCCTGGAAGATCACCTCTTCCATGCGCGAGCCGCGCACAACCGTGGGCCGCTGCTCGCCCAGCACCCAGCGAACCGCGTCGCTGATGTTGGATTTTCCGCATCCGTTCGGGCCCACGATCGCGGTGATGCCCTCGTGGAACACGATGTCCGTGCGCTCGGGAAACGACTTGAACCCGTGCAGTCTCAGCGAGGCGAGCTTCATCGGGCGAAGAACCCGCTCACCCAGGCCAGGAGGTTCTCGAAGAGCTCCCGGAGCCGATCGGCTCCGGGCACCTCGGCGATCCCGGCATTGTCGATCCCCATCAGGATCATCACCGCCGCGAACAGGACGAGCACCGCGAACGCCGAGATGCTGAGGCCCCTACCCCGGCTTCGGGAGTCGGTCCCAGGCCCCGCGTCGTCCACGGGCTGCTCGTGGGCGGCAGCCGGAGCTGCCGGAGCCGACGCCGCTTCGGCCTCGGTGGGTTCCTCCGCTCCGGCTTCGGTGGGTTCCGGCGCTTCGGATTCGGTGGGTTCCTCCGCTTCGGCCTCGGTGGGTTCCTCCGCGTCAGCGTCGTCCTCGAATCCATCCCACAGCGAATCCCGATAGGTCTGGCTCCCGAGGCGGTTCTCTTTCTTTCCGGTCACCGTCGTGACCGTAGTACCGTTGGGTGCCGGACCCAGCAGAGCGACCGCATCCCTGAGCCCCACCTTTCCCAGCGCGGTCATCGGCTCGCCCTTGCAGGCCAGCACGATCGAAGGTGTGCCGCGCGGATGGCAGAGCGACTCGGCTACCTGATAGGTGACGACCGTCACGCCGCCCTCGACCAGGGTAGCAAGGAGGCGATGCCACGCCGTCCGGTCGAGCAAACTGTCCGAACTCGCAACAAGCGTCCCCGCCGTTGCCACCCAGAACGTCTCTCCGTTGGCGGGGCGAGCGATTCGCCTCAGGGAAGCGCCGTACTCGATGGCGTCGGTGATGCCCTCGAGGTTCGCGGCGTTGAACGCCCGGTGCAAACGGGGCTCGTCGAAACACAGGTCGACAAGCAGCACGCGGGCGCCCCGGGAGGCCCAGTTCCCCGCGATCGCCACAGCGGCGTGGGCAGCCCAATCCTGTTGCCTTGCCCCGGGGCTGGCCCGGACCGCGATGACGCGCCCTTGCTCCGAGCCGACTGGAAGATCGAGTTCCGCGAAGCCGGAGGGGATGCCCCGGGAAAAATCGAAGGGTCGCAGTTGCAGCGCGGAACGGCCGCGTCCGGCTCGAGCGGATGGGGCGGCACCGGGGCTCATGGCGGGCCGAGCTCCGCGTCTGCTGCAAGCTCGTGCCTGGGCGCATCCCCCCAGAGCGCCTCCAGCTGATAGAACGACCGCACTTCGGGGTGAAAGACGTGGACTACGAAATCGATGTAGTCGATCAACACCCACCGGGCTTCCCGGCCCCCCTCGGTGTGCGCGGGGCGGGTACCCTCGTTGCGCAGCTCCTTCGTGACGTGGTCCGAGATCGAACGGACCTGGGTATCGGAGGTTCCGGTGGCGAGCAGGAAGTAGTCGGTGGCCGAGGAGATGCCGCGCAGGTCGAGCACGACCACGTCGCTGGCCTTGCGTTCGAGCGTCAACTGGGCCGCCCGACGGACCGCGGACGGGAGACGGGAATCGCCGGAGGAAGCAGCGTCGACCATGCGAAAGGCGCCCGGCGCGCTCAGCTCGTCCTTTCCACGTGCACGGTCACAGTGACTTCCACTTCCGCGTGGAGCCTGATCGGGACTTCGAAGTCGCCAAGCATCTTGATCGGTTCGGACAGCATGACGTGCCGCTTGTCGAGAACGAAGTCGAGCCCCGAACCGACCGCGCGTTCGGCGATGTCCGCTGCCGTAACCGAGCCGAACAGCTTGTCGGACTCGCCGGCGCGTGCCCGGAAAACGAGGTGCATGCCCTCCAGCCTGGAGGCGCGCCGCCGCGCTTCCAAGTAGTCCTTGCGAGCCCGCTCCTCCGCTATGCGCCGCTCCCGCTCCAGGCGTCGGACGTTGGCCGCGGAAGCTTCGTAGGCGAGGCCGCGGGGCAGGAGAAAGTTGCGGGCGTACCCGGGCTTCACGTTCACGACATCGCCCGGTTCCCCGAGGCGGTCCACGGATTCCTTGAGGATCAGTTTCACCATCCACTCCTGGTTTGTCGAAACATGCGGGCCCGCGCCGTGAGGCGCCACGCGGGCCGGTGGTTGTCGGTCAGGTTCGTCGGGCCCGTGCGCGGATGTCCATCCAGGTGTCGCTCAGCCCGATCAGCAGCGCTGCCGCAAAAAGGAAGGGTGCCAGCAGCAGGAAAGCGAGCGCAAGCAGGATCCATCCGAGAGCCGATACGCCGCGAGTCAGCGTGACCGCCACGCCGGCGCCGCGCAACGCGTAGAGCACGCCCATGAAGGCGAGCAGGTTCAGCCCCACCCGGCCCGCGGCGCCGTCGGGCTGCAGGATAAACAGTGCCGCGCCCGCGACCAGCAGCCACACCAGCTGGTCGTCGAACCGGAAGTCGCGCAGCGCGCCGAGTCCTTCCCCGCTCCCGCGCACCAGGCGGTCGTAGAGCCACCAGGCGGTGCCCAACGCGGCCAGGGAGGACAGTCCGAGCATGGCCGGGAACAGGTTGCTCTGCCACTCCGCCGCCTGGAAAACCGTGGTGATCACGGTCCCGGGGAGCGGAGTTCCGTCCCGGAGGACGCGCAGCGCTTCGAGGGACGTGCTCACTCCGTCGCGCAATCTGGTCGCCACCATCCCGTCGATAATCGCCCAGCGCCGGGGGCTCAGCCCCAGTGCGGCCCATGCGCCGGCACCGGAAATCGCGAGAGCCAGCAGGGCACGGGGCAGAAACTTCCGTTCCGGCCAACGCAATGTCACCGCGGCAAAGCAGCCGCCCAGGATGATCGTCCAACCACGCTCCACGTACCACAATCCGGATCGCGTGGCGCCGGCCAGGGCGACCACTATCGCCAGGGCGCCGGCCATCACGGGCGAGACCCGTTTCACAGGCGAACTGAATACGAGACAGGCGAACGGGATCAACACCAGGACGAGGGGACCGAAGACGGAGAAAATCAGCGTGGCGAAAAAGAGTGCTCCCGCCCGCCCCCAGCCCCGCAACGGGGTCGTCGCCCGGACCACGGGCGATGCTATCCCTCGTGACGGCGCACGTAGGGAAGCAGGGCCAGGTAGCGCGCCCGCTTTACCGCCCGTCCGAGCTTGCGCTGAAATCCGGCGGCCACGCGGGTCGTGCGCCGGGGCAGCAGCTTGCCCTGCTCGGTGACGAAGCGCGACAAGGTGGCTACATCCTTGTAGTTCAGGATGGTGATCGGGGGGCCCTCGATGCGCCGGCGGTGACCGCGCCCCCCGGAGAACTCGGGCGGGCTCGTTCGCGACCGGGCGTCATCTTCCTGGTCCCCGTCCTCTTTCCGGTCGTCGGCATTGTCCTCCTGGCGGGATTCCTCGGAACCACTGGAAGCCGCGGGGGCCTCGGCCACGACGGACATGCCCGTGGATGGCTGGCCCTCGTTGACGACAATGAGATACCGGAGCACGCCCTCGTCGAGCTTCATGATGCGCTCCAGTTCGGGCAGGCTCGTGGGATCGCCGAAGAACTGCGTCACGACGTAGTAGCCGGAGGTCTGCTTCTGGATGGGATAGGCCAGCCGCCGGCCGCCCCAGTGGTCCACGACCCTGATTTCGGCGTCCCCGCCGGATACCAGGCCGTGGAATCGCTCCAGCTTCTGCTGGATTGCATCCTCGCCCAGGGCGGGATGGAAAATCACAACGAGTTCGTAGTCGCGCATGGTCTCTCCCATGGTCCGCGCGTTGACGGGCCTCGCTCCCGGGAGCGCTGTTTGCGAGAAGACTCGCTCCGGGGCCGAGGCGGGATCGGCACGGGAATATACCCATCTACCGGGCGATTTCCAGAGGTGCCCCACGGGCACGGCGTTTCCGGGGAATCGGCGAGTCGCGGGTCGGGCCGGGGAAGGTCAGCTCTTCGCCACCGCCTCCTGCACGGCGAGAACGAGCGACGGGTACCGGCTGAACGCCCAGCGGGCCTCCTCGACGTCGAGCCGCTCGCGGTTCGTGTGCGCGTAGCGTTCCTCCCCGGGGGCGAAGCCGATGGTCGGTATGCCGAACACGCCGCAGGTCCAGCCTCCGTCGGTGGCGAAGGTCCAGGGACGGCAGTGGGCAGCCGTGTCGGGGTCGCCGCGGCGCCCCACCGCGCTGGCGGCCGCGGTCACCACGGCATGATCGGGTTCCATCAGAAAGCCCGGCGTGAGCAGGTTGCGGTCGGCGGACCGGCCGGTGTAGGAGGTCTGGCGTTCCGAGGCGAGGCGGCATTCGATGGCGTAGTCCGCGGGCACATCCGGAATCACCTCGGCGATCGCGTCCTCGACGCGCCCGATGAGGCTCGCCTCGGTATCGGTGGGCAGGATGCGCCAGTCGAGCACCACGATCACTTCGTCGGGGATGACGTTCGGGCTCTCGGGGCGCACCCGGACGTCGGTGGGCGCGAGGCTTGAGGGGCCCAGAACGGGATCGGACTCCTGCCGCCGCGCGAGGGCGGCAACCCCGGTCAGCACGCCGGGCAGCAGGTCGAGCGCGTTGCGGGCCCGGTCGGGGGCGCTGGCGTGGCTGGCGAGACCACGGATCACGACCTCAAGCTGCGCCCGGCCGCGGTGACCCAGAGCGATGTCGCCGTACGTCGACTCGCCGATGATCACCGCTGCGGGGTTCACCAGGCCTGACCGCACCAGGTTCTCCATGCCCCAGCCGCCCCGCTCCTCGTACACCACCTGTCCCACGATCACGTCGCCGGGGGCGCGGTCCGCGAGGGCGGCGGCGGCGTAGACCTGGAGCGCCATGGGGCCCTTGATGTCCATCGCCCCGCGGCCGTGCAGGTGGCCGTCCACGACATCGCCGCAGAAGGGCGGATGCTCCCACTCTTCGTGCGCCCCCTCGGCTACCACGTCGAGGTGGCAGGAGAGCATCACCGGGGGCGCGTCGCCCCTTCCCTTCACGACGCCGGCGACGCTGCCCAGCCCGTCGACCTCCACCCGGTCGAATCCCAGCACGCGCATCTCCTCCTCGAGGCGGGCGGCGACTTCGCCCTCTTCCCCGCTCATGGAGGGGATGCGGATCAGATCCCCGGCAAAGGCCAGGGCGTTTTCGAAGGTCGGCTCGCGGTTCATCGGCTCAGGCTCCAGAGGGCAGGCGCGGGGACTATCCGGGGAAGATCTCCAGCAGGTCCTGGATCCATGACATGCCGATTCCGTCTTCCTCATGCACGCGCACGAACCAGGGAGCCAGCACCAGGGCGACCACGCTCATCAGCTTGATGAGGATGTTGAGCGAGGGGCCCGAGGTATCCTTGAAGGGATCTCCGACGGTGTCTCCCACGACGGCGGCCTTGTGGGGCTCCGAGCCCTTGCCCCCCATCGCCCCGCCCTCGATGTACTTCTTGGCGTTGTCCCAGGCGCCGCCCGCGTTGGCCATGAAGAGCGCCATGAGCACGCCGGTCACCGTCGCGCCGGCGAGCAGCCCGCCGAGCGCCGCCACGCCCAGGGCGTAGCCGACCACGACCGGAGACAGCACGGCGATGATCCCCGGGAGGATCATCTCGCGCAGCGCCGCGCGCGTGGAGATGTCCACGCAGCGGGCCGAGTCGGGCTTGTTGCGGCCCTCCATGATGCCGGGGATCTCGCGGAACTGGCGGCGCACCTCCGCGACCATCCCGGCCGCGGCCCGTCCCACGGCGGTCATGGTGAGCGCTGCCACCAGGAAGGGCAGCGCCGCGCCCAGGAAGAGGCCGATCACGACCAGGGGATCGACGATGCTGATCCCGGTCTCCTGCAGGCCGACCTTCGTGGTGTAGGCGGAGAAGAGCGCGAGGGCGGTGAGCGCGGCGGACCCGATGGCGAAGCCCTTGCCGATCGCCGCGGTGGTGTTGCCGATCGCGTCCAGCGAGTCGGTGATCCTGCGGGTCTCCTCTCCGAGGCCGCTCATCTCGGAGATGCCGCCGGCGTTGTCCGCGACGGGCCCGTAGGCATCGACCGACATGGTGACGCCCACGGTGGCCAGCATGCCGACCGCGGCGATGCCGATGCCGTACAGCCCCGCCGCCATGAAGGAAACGAAGATGGCCACGCAGATGAGCAGCACCGGGATCAGGGTGGACTCCATGCCCACCGCCAGCCCGGTGATCATGTTGGTGGCGGAGCCGGTGTCGCTGGCGCTGGCGATCCGGTGCACCGGCTTGCCGGCCGTGTAGTACTCGGTGGCCAGCCCGATGAAGATCCCCACCAGGGTGCCCGCGAGGATCGCCCAGAACGGTCCCATCGGCGAATACACGGTGTCGACATCGGCCAGTTGAAGGTCGAGCGACCCGACGATCAGGTACATCGCCACCAGGAACAGGCCCGCGGCGACGAAGGTGACGTTGCGCAGGGCGCCGGCCGGACTGCTGCGTTCCAGAACCTTCATGGCGGCGATGCCGAGCAGCGATGCGACCAGCCCCGCCATCACCGTAAGCAGGGGCAGGGCCACCGTCTCGGCGACGCTGGCGGAGGTGAGCTGGGATGTCGCCGCGATGGCGATGGTGGCGATGATCGACCCGACGTACGACTCGAAGATGTCGGCGCCCATGCCGGCCACGTCGCCGACGTTGTCGCCCACGTTGTCGGCGATGGTGGCGGGGTTTCGCGGATCGTCCTCCGGGATGCCCGCCTCGACCTTGCCCACCAGGTCGGCGCCCACATCCGCCGCCTTGGTGAAGATGCCTCCCCCAACGCGCGCGAAGAGCGCGATCGAGCTGGCCCCCATCGCGAAGCCAGCGACGATCTCGGAGAAGCGCGGGAAGTCGCTCGTGCCGGGAATGGCGCCGGCGGCGAAGATCCAGTAGAAGATCCCGACGCCGAGCAAGCCCAGCGCCGCCACCGAGAGACCCATGACCGCGCCCCCGGCGAAGGCGATGCGGAGCGCCTTGCCCTGGCCCTCGCTGCTGGCCGCGGCCGAAGTGCGCACGTTGGCGCGCGTGGCCGCCTTCATGCCGAAGAAGCCGGCGAGCACCGAGGAGACGGCGCCCGCCACGTACGCCACCCAGGTCCACCCCGGAATCGCCACCGCCAGGAGAATGGCGACCAGCACCACGAACCCGGCAAGCACCGTGTATTCGCGGCGCAGGAAGGCCATGGCTCCGTCGTGGATCCGGTCCGCGAGGTCGATCATCACGGCCGAGCCCGGGTCCTGGCGTCTCAGGTAGGCGAAGACGCCGCCGGCTGCCGCGAGCCCGAGGATGCCGAACATCCAGGCCCAGTTCGCAAGGGGTACCAAGTTGTTCATCGGGTCCGTTTCCGGTTGGGGTTGGCGGTTCGGGTCCCCGCGTAGCGCGGGCGGGTCATCGGTTGTAGGCGTTCATCACGGGCTCGATGCCCTCGCACATCCACAGTCGGGCCGCGGCTGCCAGCTCGCCCAGCAGGGCGACCACCTCGCCCTCGTCGTCTTCCGCCATGGGGGAGAGCACCCAGTCCGCCAGATCCATGTCTTCCGGACGGGCGCCCACGCCGATACGCAGCCGGGGGTAATCCGTGGTGCCGAGCACACCGGCCACCGACCGGAGGCCCTTGTGTCCGCCGGCGCCGCCGCCGGGCCGCAGGCGCAGCCGCCCGACGTCGAGGTTGACGTCGTCGGCCACGACCAGAAGGTCCTCCGCGAGGCGGAACTCCCCGGCATCGAGATACGGCGCCAGCGCGGCCCCGCTTCGGTTCACCCAGGTGACCGGTTTCACCAAGTGCACGAGGTAGTCATCGACGAACCCGTCGGCCAGCAACGAGGCCGCGGTTCTCTCGAAGGGCCCGAGATTCCAGTCGTACGCCAGGCGGTCGATGGCCCACCATCCGACGTTGTGGCGCGTGGCGTCATAACGGGCTCCCGGGTTTCCGAGACCCACGATGACCTTCAACTAGGACTCCTCGACATCCTCGCCGGCTTCTTCGACTTCGCCGACCTCCAGAGCATCCTCCTCTTCCTCAGGCGCCCAGGCTGTCGCGATGTGACAAACGAGGGTATCCCGGCTGGAGAGCAGCTCGACGTCGTCGGGAAGGGCGATGTCACCGAGCCGAAGCGACTCTCCGATGCCCAGTTGCGAGATGTCGGCCTCTATCGACTCCGGTATCCTTGCGGGCGTGCAGCGCACATGCGCTTCGTGCACGGCGATGTCCAGGCGACCGCCGGCGCGGGTCCCTTCCGGAGTGCCGGAGAGCGTGATCGGCACGTTCAACTCCACGGCGACGCCGTGACGCAGACGCATGAAGTCGACGTGGATGATGTCGGGGCGGAACGGATGGGTCTGGATCTCGCGCACCAGCGTCCGCAACGTCTCTTCACCTCCGATGTCCAGTTGGAGAACCGTGTTTGCCACCGGTATGGACTGGAACAGGTTGACCGCCTCCTGTTCGTCCAGCGAGAGCGGGATGGGATCCATGTCCTTGCCGTACACGACCGCCGGGATACGCCCCGCTCGCCGCAGGCGGCGTGCGACGCCCTTGCCGGTCCTGTTCCTGCGGCTCGCCTGGAGGGATGCTTCTGCTACGCTCATTTCGGGCTCTTGGTCGGTTTCAGGAAGCTGTAAGGGGGGATTGACTGCGCGCATCGATCCACGCGCCTGCCGACGCGGGATCGCCGTCAGCGGCCTCAACCACGATCGGCGCCTCGCGGGCCGGCATCCTGAACAACTGGCTCACCGAGGCGTTGGAGTGAATGTAGCGGATGGCATCGGACAGAAGCCCGGCCACGGACAGCACCTTGAGTTTGGGGAAGCGCAACTCCGGGGCGATGCCGATGGTGTTGGTGACCACGACTTCCTCGACCGGCGCTCCCTGCAGCCGCTCGGACGCCCTTCCCGACAGGAGGGCATGGGTGGCGCAGGCATAGACCGCGGCCGCCCCGCGTTCCTTGAGGGCGTAGATGCCGTTGGTGAGGGTGCCAGCGGTGTCGACCATGTCGTCGACGATAAGGCAGGTCCTGCCCTCAACCTCGCCCACCACGTTGACCACTTCCGCCACGTTCGCGGTGCGCCGGCGCTTGTCGATGACCGCCAGGGACGCCCCGAGGCGGCGCGCGAAGCCGCGCGCCATCTTCGTGGACCCCGCATCCGGCGCGACTACGGCCAGATCATCCAGGTTCATGTCGCTGAAGTACCGGGTCAGCACGGGCGCGGCGTACAGGTGATCCACGGGGATGTCGAAGAATCCCTGGATCTGATGCTGATGGAAATCGACGCCCAGCAACCGGTCGGCTCCGGCCGCGACGATCAGGTTGGCGACCAGCTTGGCGCCGATCGAGACCCGCGGCTGGTCCTTGCGGTCCTGGCGTCCGTAGCCGAAGTAGGGCACCACGGCAGTGACCCGGGCGGCCGAGGCGCGGACGGCAGCGTCGACGAGGAGCAGAAGCTCCATGATGTTGTCGGCCGGCGTCGTCGTCGGCTGGATGATGAAGACATCGCGGCCGCGGGCGTTGCGGTCCAGCCGGACGAAGATCTCGCCGTCGGCGAAATCCCGCACCGTGGCGCCGAAGGCCGACTCGCCCAGCCTCTCCCCGATCTCCGCGGCCAGCGGCCGGTTGGCCCGGCCAGCCAGGAGCAACAGCGGACCGCGGCGGTATTGATCGTCCATGGGGGCGTCACCGTAAGCTGGCGTTCAGGGGGCGTTCGACGTGACGGTAGCCGTTAAGTGTAGGTACCCCGGAGAGAAGCGTCAACGCGCGCTTTGCTCGGGCGCAAGCGCGCCCGCGCTACCCGACAATCTGCACGCGCCGGCGTCGTATCACGGGAGCCCAGTCGTCGACGCGGAGTTCCAGCCGAAGCTCGTAGATCCCGGGCTCCAGGTTTCTGAAATCGAGATCGACGGAGCGGAAGTGCGCACCCGTTTGCCCCGGGCTCGGCTCGATCCACTCCAGCGTCAGGGGATCCCCCCTCCCCACCAACCTCAGGAACTCTCCCAGCCGGCGGAAGAACGACCGGTCGAGCGGCTCGACTCCGAGGCTGTAGGCGATCCGGCTTTCGCCCGTTCCGAGCCCGTAGGCCTCCCACGCGACCGCCAGCTCCTGCAACCCGCCGAGCGCCAGGGAAGGCAGCGCATGTTCCAGGACGTCATCGACCGACTCGGGCATCCGGTCCGAAGCTTCGATGATCAGGAAGTCGGAGAGATCCGGGATGTCATCCGGATGCGGACCCAGCGCGAGGTCTCCCCGAAAGCGCGCTCCATGACCGGCCCGGCGGTCGAGGGCTTCCACGCTGTACACGTAGCTGCCGAGCGGCACCACGAGCGAAAGCGTGCCCCTGTCCGAAAGCATCCGCTGCGTCGGCGGGCGCACCTCCCCGGTGGTCTCCGCCCAGGGCACCAGGAACAGTCCCGCCTGAACATCGCGCCGATGCCCACTCCCTGCTTCCGGGCTGCCCGCGCCCGGCACTGCTCCGGAGGTGTCCCGCGGTTCGAACCGGAACGGCGCCACAACCAGCAGCGAGTCGCCGCGCCGGAAGCGGGCGAGCACGGTGTACATCGTCCCCAGTTCGGGAGCATAGGATGGCGCATACGCGCTGCGAGGCCGTTCGACCGGGTCGCCCCAGACCATGCCCGGGGGCAGGCTCGCAACGCCGGTCAGCGCGCCGTCCGGGGGCATGTACCGCTCGGAGTGGGGAGGATGGCGCCCGGTCACCCGCGGACGCATGCTCGAGCCGCTGGTGGGCACGTATCGGGTCCAGCTGGTTTCCTGCCCGTAGCGAATGGCGAGTTCATCGAGGCCGGATGTCCACGGCAGCCCGTGGGGATTGCGCGCGCGCCGCTGAATGCGACTGACGGCGTGCCGGCTCATGTGTTCGGTCCAGCGGTCGTTGCCGCGCACCAGGTAGTACGGATCGGCGAGCGCCCACAGCCTGCGGGTCGCAGCCTCGCGCGCTTGCGAACCGAGGCGGTCCAGACCGGATTCATCCGTCCTCTCCAGCAGGAGAGCCAGTGACACCCACTCTCCGGCGTCGCGCGGATCCATCGCTGCCAGCGCCAGGCGGAAGCTACGCTCCGCGTCCTCGAACCGCTCCAGCCGATGGAGCGCGAGACCGCGCAGCAGGTGGCACAGATCAGGCTCTGGAGCGGCGCAGCCGCGGGCAACCTCGAGCGCTTCGTGCGCCCGGCCCGCCTCCACCAGGTAGAAGACGCGCTGGCCCGCGATCCAGCCGTCGCCGGGCAGCCGCCGCGCGGCGTGCGCCAGTGTATCCAGAAGTTCCTCGCGCGCTACGGTGATCTCCACGGCCTCCGGATCCGGCTCGTGGTGATTGTCCCCGTGCCAGTAGCACATGCGGCCGATGAGTTCGTCGCACGGGGAGGATCCGGGCTCCGCGGACAGGGGCAGATGCTGCACGCGCACACGCTCGAAGCGCCGTTGCGCGTCGCGGGCCCGGTCGTGGATCGCGGAGGAATCGGGTTGAACCAGTGCCTCCTGCGGAGATGGATCCGGAGGCAGGTTGCGGTCCTCCGGCGGAGGAACCGCGGCCGCAACGGACGACACTGCAAGGGTCGCGGCCAGCGCGAGCGGGGCGGGAGCGAGAACCGGACTCGCGATGAGGGCTCCTCCTTCGAGGCGGGAGCGGATTGGCCCGGGTGGATTCGAACCACCACCGCCGGTTCCAAAGACCGGTGTCCTGCCATTAGACGACGGGCCACCCACGATGGCTCTCGGAATCCTACTCGTGCGCCGCTGCGGTCTCAAGAGTGAACCGGGGAGCGCTACGTCGGTTGCAGCGCGGGAAACCTCGAAAGGGTGGTCGTCATATGGACGTGTCCGTCTCCGTGCAGCGGCTGGATCTGGCGGTGAGCTCGCGCAGCCGACTCCTCGTGCCGGTAGACCGCGAAGATCGTGCTGCCGCTACCCGACATGAGCGCCAGCAGGGGCGAGGTGTCGCGCAGCGAGAGCATCGTGTCGCGGAGGTCCGGCCGGACGGCGAAGATGGGCGCCTCGAAGTCGTTGTGGGCCATCCCGGCCACGGTCGGCCAGTCCCGGCAGCGGGCCGGGGTGAGGGGGACCGGCTGCCCGGCGGACGGCAACTCCACGCTCCGGCCCCTCCCGCGCGCAAGCAGACCGTACGCCCAGGCCGTCCCGACCCCCTCCGGCGATCCCACCAGAAGCACCGGGCGGGACGGCAGCGGGGGCAGGGGCGTGAGGTGGTCGCCCCGGCCGCCACCCAGTGCGAGCGGCGACGGCGACAGGAAGAAGGGGACGTCGGCGCCGAGGCCGCGCGCCATCCCGGTGAGCGCGGCGACACCCACGGGCGGTTCGAACAGCTCGTCCAGGCAGCGGAGCGTCGCCGCCGCGTCCGAGGAGCCTCCCCCCAGCCCGCCACCGACCGGAATGCGCTTCTCCAGCCGGATCGCCACCCCGCCCCGCTCACCGCGCGCGTCGAGGTACGCTCGTGCCGCCCGGTACACCAGGTTGTCGCGCGGGTCGCCCAGGTCGGCGCCTGTGACCTCCACGGTGATGCCCGCCGCAGCGCGCTCCACCCGCAGGCGGTCGCCCAGTCCGACCGCCGCGAAGAGGGTGTCCACGTTGTGGTACCCGTCGGCGCGCCGCCCGCGAACGCGCAGCACGAGGTTGACCTTGGCCGGAGCCTCGACCACGACCGCGCGCTTCACAGCGCCGCGACCGCTCCTTCGCCGCCCTTCCGCGCCAGCCCGATCTGCCGGAACGAAAACCCCATGCGCCAGAAGTACCAGAGCCCGATTGCAGTCACCGGAATGAACGTCGTGATGTGGTACCCCGCGGCGAACGCGAGCGCCGGGTTCTCGCCAAAGCCCAGGACTTCGACCAACGCGGCCCGTACCGCGGCCTCGAACGGACCGAAGAACCCCGGCGCCGAGGGCAGCGCGACCGCCAGCGCCGTGATCCCGTTCAGGAAGAGCGCTTCCGCATATCCCGCATCGATGCCGAAGGCGCGGAAGCCGAGCCAGAACGACGCCGAATGCCAGAGCCAGAAGACCAGGCTCCACACCGCGGTGCGCGCTACCAGTATTGGACTTCGAAGCGCACCCAGCCCCTCGATGAGCCCGTCCAGAATGGACAGCGCCCTGTCCCCGGCCGCGCCCGGCAGTCGGGAGGCCAGCCGACGCGCGGCGGCCCGCACCACGTCCGGCCACGCCAGCACCAGCACCACGACCAGGATGACCATCGCGAGCACGGCCACGAACCCGGCCACCGCTCCGCCGACGATTCCGCCCGCGAGCTCCGAGTCCGCGCGGAACCCCGGCAGCGACAGCGAAACCACCAGCAGCGCCACAACCGTGATGCCATCGAAGAGGCGCTCGACGACGAGGGAGGACAGGCACGCGGAGGTCCGCATCTTCGCCATGCGCGCGAGCGACCAGGCGCGGGCGAATTCGCCGGCACGGGCGGGCAGCAGGTTGTTGACCATGAAGCCGATGGCGGTGGCGGCAAAGCGGGCCCGCAGGCCGATCCGGGACCGGAGCGGGGCAAGCAGCACCTGCCATCGCATGGCGCGCAACAGGTAGCCGGCGGTCGCGACGAACACCGCCGCCAGCAGCCACCACGGGTTGGCGGCCGCCACCTCGGCGGCAATGGCGCCCAGGTCCTCGCCGCGGAATACCCACCAGAGCAGCAGGCCGCTGACGGAAAGCCCCAGGAGGGGCTTCCAGGACGATGTCACGGGCGCGGCCTCAGAAGCCGATGGGAGGCAGCCAGCCCTCGGCGCTCATCATCCCGGGAGCGCGCCGGATGATCTCCTTCATCTCCCGCACCGCCCGCTCGAGCCCCACCAGCACCGCACGCGAGACGATGCTGTGACCGATGTTGAGCTCCTCGATCTCGCCGACCGCGGCCACCGGGACGACGTTCTCGTAGGTCAGTCCGTGCCCGGCGTGCACCGCCAGTCCCGCGGCCCGCCCGGCGCGCGCCGCCGACACCAGGCGACCCAGTTGGGCGGGACGGCCGTGCATGTCCGCCAGCGCGTACTCTCCGGTGTGCAGTTCCACGGCATCGGCGCCCAGTTCGGCGCTGACTTCGATCGCGTCCTCGTCCGGGTCGATGAAGAGCGACGTCCGCACCCCGGCGTCTGCGAGCCGGACGAGCGCGTCCCGCATGGCGGCGCGCACCTCCGCCGAACCGAGCGCCAGTCCGCCCTCGGTGGTGACCTCCTCGCGGCGCTCGGGCACGAGCGTGGCCTGCATCGGCGCCAACTCGCACGCCAGGCCGAGGATGTCGGGGGCCGTCGCCAGCTCGAGATTGATCCCCGTGCGCGTCGTCTCCATGAGCAGCCGCACGTCGCGGTCGCTGATGTGGCGGCGGTCCTCGCGCAGGTGCACGGTGATCCCGTCGGCGCCTCCCAGTTCGGCCAGCACCGCCGCGCGCACGGGATCGGGTTCGTCCGTCCGGCGCGCCTGCCGGACGGTGGCCACGTGGTCGATGTTTACGTAGAAGCGCATGGCGTGCCTCAACCGGATGAAGGGACGATGTCCTCGGACGTCGCTCCGGCGGCGACCTCCAGGATATCGACGTCCCCGCGGGCCTGGAGGCGGCCCAGGGCCGGCGCGGGAAGTCGTGCCGTGACCATCAGGGCGGAGCCGTTTCGCGTCGTCTTCACAACCTCACCCTCGCGATAAAGCGCTGCAAGCGTCCCCCCGTCGGTCACCTTGAGCACCACCTGCACGCTCTGAAGGGCTGCCCGGATGCGCGCCAGCAGCACGCTGCGCAGCCGCTCGAGCGTCTCCGGCTGGTAGACCGACAGAAAGACGGAGGGAGTATGCTCTCGTCCCCGAACGCGTTCCCTCAGCACCTCCTCCTCGCCGTGCGTGATGAGGTCGGTCTTGTTGAACACGAGCACGCGAGGCGCGTCCAGGAGCTCAAGCTCCTCCAGCACCTCGTGCACGACGGAGAGCCGGCCTTCCCAGTCGGGCGCCGCGGCATCCACCACGTGCAGGATCAGATCCGCTTCGCGCGCCTCCTCGAGCGTCGACCGGAAGGAGGCGATGAGATCGTGCGGGAGCTTGCGGATGAAGCCCACGGTGTCCGTCAGCAGAGCCTGGTGCCCATCTCCCACGGGCACGACGCGGGTGGCGGAATCGAGAGTGGCGAAGAGCCGGTCCTCCACCAGCAGGTCGGCTCCCGAGAGCGCCCTGAGGAGCGACGACTTGCCGGCGTTGGTGTATCCGACCAGGGCCGCCCGGAAGGAGTTGGCGCGTCCCTTGCGCTGGGTGGCGCGAGACCGGGCGACCCCCTCCAGCTTGTGCTTCAGCTCCGAAATCCGGGTGCCGATCAGGCGCCGGTCGGTCTCGAGCTGGGTTTCGCCAGGCCCCCTGAGCCCGATCCCGCCGCGGATGCGCGAGAGGTGGCTCCACATGCGCTTGAGGCGCGGCAGCAGGTATTCGAGCTGCGCCAGCTCCACCTGCATGCGCGCTTCGCGGGTGCGCGCGCGGGTGGCAAAGATATCCAGGATGAGCTCGGCACGATCCATCACCCGGATCCCCAGGAAGTCCTCCAGGTGGCGAGCCTGATCCGGCTTCAACTCGTCGTCGAAGATGACCAGGTCGGCCTCCGCCGCCCGCGCCGTCGAGCGCAGCTCGCCAGCCTTGCCCCTGCCGATATAGAAGTGGGGATGGGGGCTGCGGATGCGCTGCTGCACCGTCCCCACAACATCTGCGCCGGCGGTATCCGCCAGACGGGCGAGTTCCTCGAGGTGCTCGCGCGCGGTGACCTGCCGCATGCGCCCGCGGGGCGCCCCGACCAGAATCGCACGATCGGTCGTGGGGCGATTGTCGATGAATCGATCAGGTATGGCAGTGCCTCCGTGGGTGGCGGGCTTCCCCGGGATTCGTTCCGCCTGCGCCTGCAAGCCTCGGGACCGGGACCGCCCGTGGCAAGTTCAGGCGTCCGGCCTCGCCTACGTTCCGGAGACCGGCGGCGGTTTCGAACCGCGCTCTTCCCCATGCGATGAAGCCCGGGCGCGCAGGGATCTGAAACGCTCGAGTCTCGCCGCGATACTCCGTTCCTCGCCCGCAGTCCCGGGGGCGTAGAAACGCCTGCCATCGAGCTCGCCGGGGAGGCAGCTCTGCGCGGCGACACCCTGCGGAGCATCGGGATCGTACTGGTACCCGGCACCATACCCAAGCTGCTTCATCATATCTGTGGGCGCGTTGCGGAGATGAAGCGGCACCGGCGCCCCGGGCGTCTGTCGCGCCGCCTGTCCGGCATCGAGCCACGCCCGATAGAGGCGGTTAGACTTTGGCGCCGACGCCAGGTACACGACGACTTCGGCCAGGGCCAGCTCCCCTTCGGGTGAGCCGAGGAAGTGGAAGGCATCGCGTCCGGCGAGCGCGACCGCCAGCGCCCCGGGGTCCGCGAGCCCGATGTCTTCGGAGGCCATGCGCACCAGCCGCCGCGCGATGTAGAGCGGGTCCTGTCCGCCCTGAAGCATGCGCGCGAGCCAGTAGAGGGCGGCGTCGGGGTCGCTGCCGCGCACCGCCTTGTGCAGGGCGGAAATGGTGTTGTAGTGCTCCTCGCCGGCCTTGTCGAAGTGCGAGAAGCGGTGCTGGGCCGCCTGCCGTGCGTGCTCCAGGGTTATGGCGCGCCCGGCCCCGGCCAGGTCGCCAGCCCTTTCGAGCACCCCGAGCGCGCGCCGCGCGTCCCCGTCGGCGCGTCCGGCGATCCAGTCCAGCACACCCGCGCAGGCGTCTTCCGGCACCCGCCCCAGGCCCCGCTCGCCATCCTCCAGCGCGCGCCTCAGGATGTCCGTCAGCTCCCCTGCCGAGAGTGGTTCCAGCACGAACACCGGGGCCCGCGACAACAGCGGACGGATGACTTCGAAGCTCGGATTCTCGGTGGTCGCGCCGACCAGGAAGACCACCCCCTCCTCGACAAAGGGGAGGAAGGCGTCCTGCTGCGCCTTGTTGAAGCGGTGAATCTCGTCGCAGAAGAGGATCGTGCCACGGCCGGTCGCGGCGATGCGCTCCCGGGCCTCCGCGATGATCGCCCGGACGCGCGCCACCCCCTCCGTCACCGCCGAGAACGCGACGAAGGCGGCGTCGCCGCGGCGGGCCAGGAGCCGCGCCAGCGTGGTCTTGCCGCTGCCGGGCGGACCCCAGAGGATGAGGCTCGAGAGAGCACCCCCCTCGAGCATGCGCCTGAGCGGGCTTCCGTCCTCCAGAAGACGCGCCTGTCCCGCGAACTCGGCGAGCGTGCGCGGGCGCATGCGAGCCGCGAGCGGGGCCCCGGCTCCGGCCGTGGATGCCCGTCCTGGACGCGGGTCACGGCCGGCCGGAGCCGCTCCCCCCGATCCATCGGAGCCCACCCCGGTTCCGACATCACCGAAGAGAGTGGGCTCGTTCACGAGGGCCACTCGGAGGTGCGCGATGCCCGGGCGCGGGCGTCGACGTACAGCCGGGCGCGAAATGCCAGAATCGGACCACGATTCAACGCGGGATCATCCAGGACCAGATCGAGCAGATGGGCGAGCACGGCGCCGAAACCGGGACCGGGCCGCATGCCCATCTCGATGAGATCCCGCCCGCTCAGTGCCAGATCCGCCAGCGTAAGCGGGGGATGCGTGGCCAGCTCCGCCCGGACGGCCCTCCAGCGGGAGAGCACGGCGGGCTCCGGGTTCCGGGCTCCCAGAACGGTGTCCAGTCGGGCGCGGGCGATCCAGATGCGAAACAGGTGGCGGCGGTCCATTTGCCGGGTCTGATGAAGCCAGCGGCGCAACGCGGGTCCAGCGCCGATTTCAGGGCTGGCCGCGGCAGCGCGCACCAGCGCGCTCACGCCCTCCGTGTCGGCGCGGGAATAGCGCAGGCGCTCCATCAGTTCAGCCGCGCGCATCCCTGCGCGCTCCTCCGGAGGCAGTTCCTCGCCCACGTCCCCTGACGGCACGCCGATCCCGCCCAGGAGGCATGCCAGACGTGCGAGCGGGTATCTCCGGGAGACGATGTCCACCATCTGAAGGGCGGCGCTCCACGAGTCGAGCCGGCCGTCCCCGCGCCCGTTCAGGCATCGCGCCAGCTCCGGGTAGAGGATGGGGAGCACGCCGGAAGCGGCGTACAGAGAGAGTGCGCGCGATGGATGCGCGGAGCGGAGGGTCTTCGTCAACTCCTCCCGGACCCGCTCGGGCGACAGGTCCGCCAGATGCTGCCGGTGCTCACAGAGCGCGGACCACGTTTCCGGCTCAAGGGCCAAGGCGAAGCGTCCGGCGAAACGCAACGCACGCAGGATGCGCAGGAAGTCCTCGGCGAACCGCGTCCCGGCGTCTCCGACCGTGCGCAGGATCCCGGCGGCAAGATCGTCGGCGCCGCCGAAGGGATCGCGCATCTCGCGGCGCAGAGGGTGCCACGCGATGGCGTTGATGGTAAAGTCCCGCCGCGCCAGGTCCTCATCGATGTTGTCGGCAAACTCGACCGTGGCTCTGCGCCCGAAGGTCTCCACGTCGCGCCGGAAGGTGGTGACTTCGTACATCTCCCCCCGCGTGAGGACCCCCACGGTTCCGTGCTCCAACCCGATGGGCACGACCCTCCGGAACACCCCCCGCACCTGTTCCGGCCGGGCGCGCGTGGCCAGATCCCAGTCGGCGTCCGCGCGACGCCCCGCGAGCGCGTCCCGTACGACGCCCCCTACCGCCCACGTCTCGAAGCCGGCCTGCTCGAGTTTTCGAATCACCCACCGGACCGAGTCCGGGGCGGCCGGCCGCTCCCTCCCCTCCGTCACTGCCAGGCAGCCGCGCAGCGATCCAGAATGAGGTGCAGCCCCGAGGCGACCTCCGGCTCATCGACGGCGGCTTCGCAGGCGTACGTGAGAAGCGCGTCCGCCGCGAGGAGCTGAAAGGCTGCGTGGCGGTCGAGCTGCTGCGCCACCTCGGCGCGGTCGAGCGCGGCGATGCCCAGGTCGGCGAGGGCGGCGACCGAGGCGGGAACCTCGCCCTCGACCGCGAGCGACTCCTTCAGTCCGTCCGGTACGGCCGGACGGCGGGCGTCGAGCCAGTCCCGGAGCGCGGTCACGGCCGGCCGCCGCGGCCGGAAAGTTCGCGCACGACCGCCTCACCCGCCGCCAGCGCCTCGTCGAGCCGGCTGGGATCCGCGACACCCGCCTGCGCCATGTGCGGCCGCCCGCCGCCGCGTCCTCCCACCACCGCCGCCACCCCCCGCACCACCGCGTCCGCCTTGATCCCCCGGCGGATGAGGGCGGTGCCGACGAAGCTGAACAGGGTCTGCTTCCCGCCGGGGAGTTCGGCGGCGACCACCGCCACCCCGCTCGGCTCGGCGGCCAGGAACTCGTCCCCGTAGCTCCGGACCTCGTCAGCGCGGCGCGCCCGCATCCTCACCGCCCGGTAGGCCGCCCGGAAGGGGTCGCCGTCGCCGAGGGTGAGCTCGCTGGCCACCACCACGGTTTCGCGCCCACCTCCCGCCTTGCTCATCTCGTCCAGCAGCCGCTCGAGCTCCTTCTTCTCGTCGATGAGCTGGCGGGTCCGCCGAACCGCGTTGCGCACCGGCGTCCGCAGCAGGCCGGATACCTCCTCGAGCTCCGCCTCGATGGACTGATAGTGCCTGAGGGCGCCCGGCCCGGTGACCGCCTCGATGCGGCGCACGCCCGCCGCCACGCCGCCCTCGCTCACCACCTTGAAGAGCCCCACTTCGCCGGTATGGCGCAGGTGGGTTCCGCCGCACAGCTCGATGCTGATGCCGGGAATCGTGATCGTGCGCACGCGGTCGCCGTACTTCTCGCCGAAGAGCGCCATCGCGCCCGCCGCGATCGCCTCGTCGTAGGTCGATTCGCCCACCTCGACCGGATAGTCTCGCCACACCGCCTCGTTGACGAAGGACTCCACCTGCTCGACCTCGTCCGCCGTCATCGGCCCGGAGTGGGCGAAGTCGAAGCGCAGCCGGTCCGGGGCCACCAGCGACCCCTGCTGGGTCGCGTGCTCCCCCAGCACCGACCGAAGAGCCGCGTGAAGAAGGTGAGTCGCGGTGTGGTTCCGCTCGGTGTCGTGCCGGTCGTCCTCCGGGACCCGGGCGTGCACGGCCAGCGGCCTTGAATCCATCGGCGGCGGATCCCCGTCCAGCGGCCCGATCAGCGCGGTCCGGCCTTCCACCCGTTCGACCCGCTCGACGGTGAGGCGCCACCCATCGCCGGTGACCGTGCCCCGATCGGAGATCTGGCCGCCGGCCTCCACGTAGAACGGGTTCTCGCGAAGCTGCATGCCCCATTCAGCGTCGCCCTGGCGCACCGCGATGACGTCTGTGGCCACCCCCCGATGGTCGTACCCTACGAAGGTCTGCTCGGCGTTCGAGTCGACTTGCCGCCAAGGTCCGATCTGGCCCCGGCCGCCCTCGAACTCCGGGACGCCGATCGGGACAGTCCGACTCCGCTCCCGCTGTCTCTCCAGCGCCCCCTCGAACCCCTCCACATCCACCGAATACCCCCGCTCGCGGGCCATCACCTGGGTGAGATCGAGCGGAAAACCGAAGGTGTCGTACAGGCGGAAGGCTTCTTCGCCACCGATCACGTCGTCCTGGGCGCTGGACGCGGCAACCTCGAAGCGCTCCATCCCCCCTTCAATGGTGGTCAGGAAGCGCTCCTCCTCCCCCCGCGTGATCGACAGGATGTGCTCTGCCCGCTCGACCAGCTCCGGGTAGGTCTCGCCCATGGCCGCGATGACCGCGTCTACAACCTCCACCAGGGTGGGCTCGCGGCGCCCCAGCAGCCAGGCGTGCCGCACCCCCCGCCGCAGGATCCGGCGCAGCACGTAGCCCCGCCCCTCGTTGGACGGATAGACCCCGTCGCCGAGCAGGAAAGCCACGGCGCGGCTGTGGTCGGCAAGCACCCGGTAGCTCACCCCCTCCGGCGCATCCGGGTCGTACGGACTCCCCACGGCCTCGGCCGCGCGTTCCAGAAGCGGCCGAAATAGATCGATATGGTAGTTGGAGTCCACACCCTGCAGCACCGTAGCCAGGCGCTCCAGCCCCGCCCCGGTGTCGATGGAGGGCGCCGGCAGCGGGTGCTGCACACCCTCGTCGTCCCGGTTGAACTGCATGAACACGAGATTCCACAACTCGAGGAACTCGCCCCGCTCCCCCTTCGCCTCGAACTCGTCGACCGGCAGATGCAGACCCCGCTCTCCCTTCGGCCGCAAGTCGTAGTGCACCTCCGAACACGGCCCGCAGGGCCCCGTGTCGGCCATCTGCCAGAAGTTGTCCTTGTCGCCCAGCCGGTAGATGCGCGACCGCTCGAGTCCCGCCACCTCGTGCCACAGCTCGGCCGCCTCGTCGTCGGTGTAGTGCACCGTTGCGTACAGCCGGTCGGGATCCATGCCCAACTCGACGGTCAGGAAGTCCCAGGCGTAGCGGATGGCCTCGCGCTTGAAATAGTCCCCGAACGAGAAGTTCCCGAGCATCTCGAAGAAGGTGTGGTGGCGCGCGGTGCGCCCGACCTCTTCCAGGTCATTGTGCTTCCCGCCGGCGCGTAGGCACTTCTGGGAGGTGACCGCGGTGCGGTGCGGCGCAGGCTCTTCGCCAAGAAACACGCTCTTGAACTGGACCATGCCCGCGTTGGTGAACAGCAGGCTGGGATCGTTCCCGGGAACCAGGGAAGAACTCGATACGACGCCGTGTCCGCGCTCTGCGAAGAAGCTCAGAAAGCGCTGGCGGATTTCAGCAGTTTCCATCTGCAACGGGCCGGTGGCGGGAAGGCGCCGCCGCCCGATACGGGACGCCAGCCCCTAGAATAACCGCGCCCCGCAGCCGGGCTCAATACACGGGGCCGGCTCGCTTCGCGACCTACGCCACCACGCGCGCTCCGCCGACCTTGCCAGCCGGGCTCCGGCGCGGACCTGCCGAAAGGGCTTTCCCGGCATTGGCGCGCGAACCCTTCCCGGAGGGCGCGGCGCCCTTCCCGTCCGCCGACACGACCTCCTCATCGGGCCGATCCAGACCGAGCGCGATGCGCACCTTGGCCTCGATCTCGCCGGCGATGTCCTCGTTTTCTTCCAGGAACTTGCGGGAGTTGTCCTTGCCCTGCCCCAGGCGCAGGTCGCCGAAGGAGAACCAGGAACCGGAGCGGGAGACGACCCCCTTGTCCACCCCGAGGTCGATCAGCAGCGACGAGTGGCTGATGCCCAGATCGTAGAGAATGTCGAACTCCGCCTGCCGGAAGGGCGGCGCGCACTTGTTCTTCACCACCTTGACGCGAATCCGGTTGCCCAGGAATTCCTGGCCGTCCTTGATGGCGCCGATGCGCCGGATGTCGAGCCTGAGCGAGGCGTAGAACTTGAGGGCCCGGCCGCCGGAGGTGGTCTCCGGGCTTCCGAACATGACCCCCACCTTCTCGCGGATCTGGTTGGTAAAGATCACCGACGTGTGCGAGCGGTTCACCGCCCCCGTCAGCTTGCGCAGGGCCTGGCTCATCAGGCGCGCCTGCAGCCCGACGTGCGAGTCGCCCATCTCGCCTTCGATCTCCGCGCGCGGGACGAGCGCCGCCACGGAGTCGATGACGATGACGTCGATGGCGTTGGACCGGATCAGCACCTCGGCGATCTCCAGAGCCTGCTCGCCGGTATCGGGCTGCGCCACCAGCAGCTCGTCGATGTCGACCCCGAGCTTGCGGGCGTAGCCGATGTCCAGGGCGTGCTCCGCGTCGATGAACGCGGCGATGCCCCCTGCGCGCTGCGCGTTTGCGATCACGTGCAGGCAGAGGGTGGTCTTGCCGCTCGACTCCGGCCCGTAGACCTCGCTGATCCGTCCCCGCGGCACGCCGCCGATTCCGGTCGCCGCATCCAGATTCAGCGAACCGGTGGAGATGGATTCGATCTGAATTCGGGATGAGTCCGACCCCATCTTCATGATCGCCCCCCTGCCGTGGGCCCTCTCGATCTGCGTGAGAGCGGTCTTCAGCGCCTTGTCCTTCGAGTTGGTCTGGATCTTGCGAGCCATCGCTGTATGTCTCCGTCGGGTTCGCGTGAACGAAGAGGTGCAATCCAAGATACGAGACCCGAACAGAAAGCGAAAGGGCTCGCGCGGGAAGAAACATAACGGGTCCCCTTTGACACCTGGAATGTCAGTTCGGGACGATCTCGGGACCCCGTTGCGGAGCCACGGCGACTGCTGTTCTCTTTTTGCCAGGAGCCGCCGCGATCGGCCCGCGTTGATTGGTGCAAAACCCTCGCTGGAGCTGCCAGAAAATGACCACAGGAAAAGCTCTTCTTGCGTCCCTGCTCGCCTGCGTGCTCGCGGCGTCACCGGTCGCCGCCCAGGACATTACCGACCACGCGGACTTCACCCGGATCCTCGAGGACGTCGTCCGGGCACCGCGGGTGGACTACGCCGCCCTGCAGGAACGCCGGGCGGACCTGGCCGCCTACCTCGATCAGCTCGCGGGTACGGACCTGGCCGCGCTCGAGTCGGCGCCCGACGACGTCCAGCTCGCGTTCTGGATCAACGCCTACAACGCCTGCATGCTGGACCGGGTGTCGGCGAACTATCCGATCCGGAAGAACGCGGGTCTGGTGGGATCGATCCGCAACGCGTTCGCCGACCGCCCCGACAACTCCGTCTGGCAGATCCGCGACGTGTTCACCGGAGCCTTCTGCGACGTCGCAGGAGCAACCCGCTCCCTCGACGAGATCGAACACGAGATCATCCGGCCCACGTGGGGTGAGCCGCGCATCCACTTCGCGGTCAACTGCGCCGCACTGAGCTGCCCTCCGCTGGCGGCCGAGGCCTACGTGCCGGAACGTCTCGACGACCAGCTCGATCGAGCCGTGCGCGGGCTGGTGGAGAATCCCGAGCACTTCCTGATCGACCGCTCGGGCGCCGGATCCCTCACCCTGAACCGGGTGCTTGACTGGTACGGCGGCGACTTCGGAGGAACAGACGGCCTGCTCGACTTCTTCGCCCGGTACGTGTCCGAGGAAGATGCCGAATACCTCCGGAACCCGGGTCTGGACGTGCGCTTCTTCGAGTACGACTGGACGCTGAACGACCTCGACCCGTGACCGGCGCCACCCTGGGGGTGGTGATCCCGACGATCGACGAAGCGGGTCATCTGCCCCGACTGCTGGCCGACCTGGCGGAAGTTCAACTGCCGCTTCGTGTCGTCGTTTCGGACGGCGGTTCGGCCGACGACACCCTCGAGCTGGCGCGCGCCGGAGGCGCCGTGTGCGTGTCCGGGCCCCGGGGGCGGGCCGCCCAGATGAACGCGGGCGCGCGCGCGCTCGAAACACCCTGGCTCCTCTTCCTGCACGCCGACTCCCGGCTCCCGTCGGCCTCCCGCTCGGCGCTCGTCTCCGCGCTCCAGTCCGACAACGGCCCGGCGGCGGCGTATTTCCCGTTCCGTCTGAGCGGGCCTGGCTGGTTCTGGCGCCTGGTCGAGACCGGACAGCGCGTGCGCGAGCGCCTGACCGGCCTGGTGTACGGCGATCAGGGCCTGCTGGTACGGCGCGAGGCCTTCGAAGCAGTTGGCGGCTACCCCGAACTGCCGCTCATGGAAGATGTCGAAATGGTTCGCCGACTGCGTCGCTCGGGCAGAATCGCGCGCCTGCGCGGGCCTCTGCTGACCAGCCCCAGAACCTACCAGCGCCTCGGAAGATGGAAGGTCTGGCTGCGCAACGGGGCGGCCGCATCCCTGTATCTGGCCGGCGTCGCGCCCGAACGCCTGGCGCGTTGGTATCCCGAGCGCGTCCCGGCATCGGAGAACGGGCGCAACCGATGACCCGCGACGTGGAGCGCACTCTGATCGTCTTCGCGAAAGTGCCCCGTCCGGGGCGCGTCAAGACGCGACTGGCCGCCGCCATCGGGGATGTCGAGGCGGCATCGCTGTACGGCATCATGGGACGCCGGGTGCTGGATGGCGTTCGCGGCGGGCGCTATCGCCTGGTCGTCTACATCGATCCCGCGAATGAACTGGCCGCGGCGCGTGAGTGGCTGGGAGCTGCGGACGTCGGTTTCAGACCTCAGGAAGGCGATGACCTGGGCGAGCGTCTGGCCGAGGCCTTCCGGCGCGAGTTCCAGCGGGCGCGGCAGGTGTGCGCGATCGGCACCGACGCTCCCGCGGTGGATCGTCGCGTCGTCGAGCGCGCCTTCGGCGAACTCTCGGCGAACGACCTCGTGCTGGGTCCCGCGCTGGACGGTGGATACTACCTGATCGGCACGACCGCCTGCTGGCCCGAACTCTTCCGCGACGTGCCCTGGAGCACGGAGGGAGTCATGACGGCGACGCTCGATCGGGCCCGCGCCCTGGAGCTGCGCACGGCCACTCTCGAGCCCTTGCCGGACATCGACACCGTCGAAGACCTGGAACGGGCGAACGCTCCCGCGAGCCCTCAGCCGCGCACCCGCGCCGGCAACTCGTAAGGCTGCCACCGTCCCGGGGTCACAGGCACGTAGATCATCGGAATCGGGTCCTCGCCCGCCGCGGCGGACTCCGCGAAGAGCGGTATGCCCAGCCACTCGCCGACCCTGGTGATCGTGGTGCAGTTCGGGCTGATCTGTTCGCCCACCTTCTCGTACGGGTAGTCCGCGTGCTCGATCTCGCTGTCGTTGTTGAACCACTCGGCGTCCGCCGCGTAGACGCCGCCCAGCGCATCCAGGGCAATCACTTCCGCGCCTTCGGGCGTGGCCATCACCGTGCCGTTCTCACCCGTCGCGAGGCACAGGGTCCGCTCCATGCTGAGGTCGATCGGGATCTCCGTGGTGCGCTCGATGACCACCGTGTCCGGCGGCGGAGCCGGAAGCTGGATCGGCTCCGGACGCGGCATCAACTCGGGGCTGCACAACAGGCCGCTGCCGTTGGGACAGAGCGCCAGGGAGGCCATCACCCCGAAGCGCGAGCTGCGGTATATGGTCGAGGTCTCGACGTGCTGGACCCCGAGCACGTAGGCGCCGGCCCGGATCCCGCCGACGTCCAGTTGCACCCCGGTGTTGAAGTCCCACCCGTCGTATTCCCCCATGAGGTTCAGGAGAACCCCCTGGGAGAGCTGGACGTGCAGCGCGGTGGCCGCGAGCCAGCCGTGCGAATAGCGCCTTCCGTACCAGCCGAGATCGCTTCCGCTCCCGCCGAACATCCCCGTTCCGTACCCCAGCCCGAAGGTCAGGTCGTGCTCCGGAAGGGCGTCGCTGTCCAGGCCGGCGAGCTGGAAGGACCCCATCACGTAGGGCGAGAACGAGGTCGCCATGTCGTCGACCAGGCCTCCCTCGTAGGCGTCGTAGAACCGGATGTCGGGGAATCCAAGGCGGGGAGGAATGTGATCGCGCCCATCTCCGAACGAAGGTCCGCTCACGAAGCGCGAGCCCACCGCCAGCCCGAACCCCGACGACTCGGGTTTCACCAGCGCTATGCGCCCGAATGCGCCGATCATGTTCCCGCCGTTCTCGGCATCGGCGAAATTCTGGAAGGAGGCGCCGACTTCGACGCGGTCGAAGAGGCCCACGGCAACCGACGCGTCCTGCAGCCACTGGCTCCATTCGCCCGAGAGACGACCCTTTTCGATCCCTCTCCGGGAGATGAACACGCGCTCGTCCACGCTGATCCCGAACCCGGAATAGGTGCCCGTGACCGCGAGATGCGGGAGGGTGGAAGCGGCCGGAACGTTGAAGAATCCGGAACCGTAGCGCAGCGTGCTGCCCATCTTGGTGCTCTGAGCGTCGAGCGGCTGAACCTGGGCAGCCGCGGCCAGCGCCACGAGGAACAGGGCCATCCAACGCCCCCGATTGTCACGTCCTCTCATCCTGTCGCTCCTTGGGTTTGTCCATGCGCCCCGGAGCCGTGCCGGCCCCCTCCGATCATCGACCGGGCGCACACGTAGAGGTCTCAAAAACTAGCCCCAGCCAGTTCCGAAAGCCAGCGAGCGGGAGGCGATTCAAGCATCGCGTTTCCCGGTTCCACCGTCCTCCAGTCCGCGCATCCGCCGGCCGATGGAGAACATCCAGCCAAGGAGCAGAAGCCACGCCAGCGCATAGGCGATGAACACGTACCAGTAGGGCCGCAGCGACTGCTGTGCGAGCACTTCGGTACCCACCTGAGCGACCAGCGGAGCCGAGGACGCCAGCGACGCCGCCAGAGCGGCAACGAGAACGAGTCCGGGTCGGGGACGGAACATGTGCATGGTCGGTTTCCTTACGTTGCCCGAGGCTGTTCGCGCGTTGCGATGGCGCGCTGATAGCGCATGTGCTCGAGGCCGTATCTGAGGCAGAAGACGGAGAAAAAGATGAGGGTGAAGGCCAGCAGCCCGATCATGAGGGTGATCAGCATGTCTCCGTCCAGCGTCGGCCCTTCCTCGACATTGAGCACCACCGGCTGGGGATGGAGCGACGGGAACCAGAGCACGCTCACGTGCACGAGCGGAATCAGCAACGCCCCCAGCACGCCGATCACCGCCGCCATGCGCTTGCCCGCCTGCCGGTCCTCGGCCGAAGCGCGTACGAGGAAGTAGCCGACGAAGACGAACCACATGAGGAGCGTCAGGGTCAGGCGCGGTTCCCAGGTCCAGGGCGTTCCCCAGGCGTACGCCGCCCAGAGCGGTCCCGAAGTGAGCATGATCGCCCCGAAGACCAGCCCGCCTTCGGCCGCCGACTGCGCAGCCCAGTCCAGCCGCTCGTCACGCAGCCAGAGATATGCGGCTCCGCACAGCGCCGTGATGCCGAAGGCGAGGAAGGTCACCCAGGCGGAGGGGACGTGCACGTAGAAGATCCGCTGCACGATCCCCATGGTGCGCTCCGTCCCCACCCAGAAGAAGACCAGCCAGTGGAGAACCAGCACTCCGGCGACGCCCAGTACCCCCAGAACCGTCGCCATCCATCGGATGCGCGCGAGTGACATCATTCCTCCACCACGTATCGAAACAGGATCGTTCCCGCCGTCAGCGCCACCACCGTGAAGGCCGCCAGCAGATACAGGCTGCCCTCGACCTCCTGCACGGGACGCGAAGCGAAGATGCGGCCCGTGGCCGTGACACCGAAGATGACCACAGGAACCAGGAGTGGAAAGATCAGGATGGGAAGAAGCGTCTGTCCCATGTTCGTCTGCGCCGATATGGCGGCGAACAGCGTGGTGACGGCCACGAATCCGAGCGTCGCCACACCCAGCACACCGGCCAGCAGGAGGAGGTCGTTTCCGTAGTTGAACCCGAAGAACAGCCAGTAGGCCGCCAGCGCGACGACCTCGATCAGGGTCACCAGGACGAAATTGGAGACCACTTTTGCCAGGTATATGCCATCCAGCGGGACCGGGCTGGTGAGCAGACCCTGGATCGCGCCCTGCTCCCGCTCCATTTCGAAGGTCCTGCCCATGCCCAGCATGCCTCCGAACAGGATCGTCATCCAGATCAGGCCGGCGGCCAGCACCTGCATCCGCACCAGCCCCTGATCGATCGCGAAATGAAAGAGGACGGCGACCAGGACGGTCAGCGCACCCATCGCCGCAAGCCGTTCCCCCGTGCGCACTTCCAGCAGCAAGTCCTTGCGCACGATCGCCGCCACCTGCCGCAGGTAGACGGTCACGCCCTTCCCTCCACCGCACGCCGATAGGACCGTTCCAGGCCAACGGCATCCAGGTCGGCCCGCTCGGCCTCGAACACGAAGCTGCCGCGCACCTGGATCGCCACGCGATCGGCCAGCTCGAGCCCACGGCCCAGATTGTGCGTGACCATGACGACCGTGCGGCCCCCTTCCTTCAACCCCGAGAGCAGCTCCTGCAGCATCGCGCCGGCGTAGGCGTCGAGACCGGTGTAGGGCTCGTCGAGCAGGACGATCTCGGGATCGTGAAGCAGCGCGCGCGCCACCGCCAGCCGCTGCACCGTCCCCCGGGACAGCGTGTCCACCGGGCTGTCGGCGTAACGCTCGAGGCCGACGTCGGCCAGGCGGTCCGGCACCCGCGAGTCCAGGTCGCCGAAGCCGTGCAGGCGGCCGTAGAAGCGGAGGTTCTCGCGGGCCGTCAGGCGACCGTACAGAAAGCTCAGATGCGACAGGATGCCGATCCGGGCGCGCGCCGCCCGGTCTCCGACCGTGAGGGGAATCCCGGACACGCGGACCTCCCCGGCCGTCGGGCGGAGCCCTCCCGCGAGCAGGCGCAGCAGGGAGGTCTTCCCGGCGCCGTTGGGGCCGAACACCGAAAGAAACTCACCGGCCCCGAGGTGGAAGGAAACGTGATCCACAGCGCGCACCGGCCCGTAGTCCCGAACCAGCGATGCGGCCTCCAGGACCGGGAGGCCGGCACGGGGGGCGGCAGCAGCGGGCATCAGCTCATCAACCCTGCGCGGCCGGCGCGGCCTCCTCCCCGCGCTCCGACTCCAGTCTTATGCCGCAGGCCGCGCAGAAGAGCGCCTCCGCCGGGTTGGGGCTGCCGCAACGGTCGCACATCGTCCCCGCCCTCAGGGCGGCCCGGTAGGCGGCGATTTCCTGTTCGAGGTCGTCCGCGAGCGTGTCCTGCGCCGTCGGAGCGCTCTCCGTCTGCTCCCGGCTTCGCCGCACCTCGTGCAACGCATCCAGTGCTTCGCGCGCCAACTCGTCGCGCAAGCGGCGGTAGTCGCGTTCGTCGATCTTGCCGGTCGCGAAGTCGTACTCGACGTCGCGCAGAGCCACCAGGCTCAGGTGCCTGCGCGCTTCCGCCTCGGTGAACTCCTCGTCCAGGCTCACGAGAGGCGCCTTCTCCCCACTGAACACGGGCTGAACGACGTAGAGGACCACCGCGGCCGCGACCAGAACTGCCCCCAGGAGGATCATCAGGCGCTATGCGGCGGCGGAGCCAGCGGCAGGAACCGGACGGAACGCCAGCCCGGGTCAGACCTTCGCGAGCCGGGCGCTCGCGGGCGTGGCCTGGACCTTGCGCCGGGCCGGTCCGCCCGCGCCGGGCCAGAGGGCGATCAGCGACCCCAGGGTAATGACCAGCCCGCCGTACCAGAGCCAGCCCACCAGGGGCCGCACCAGCACCTGGAAGACCGCGCCCTGGGCCGAAGACTCGTTCAGAACGGCGCCCTCGAAGTCCTCGACCCCCGCGAGGATGACGTACACGTCTTCGAGCGGGGTCGAGCGGATGCCCACCTCCCGGATCGGCTGGTCCGCGGTTGAGTAGATGCGCTGCTCGGCCGTGATGGTGCCGAGCCGGCGGCCGTCCCGGGACACGTCCAAGAGCGCCACCCACTGCCACATGTTGGGCGTGCGCGACGAAGACAGGCCCTGGTAGGTCAGCACGTACTCGTGGCCGTAGGGGGAGGCCGCACGGATCTGGTCGCCGGGCTCGACGCTCTGGTCGGTCTCGGTGTGAAACGAGGCTCCCGCGAACCCGGCGAACATGAGCACGATGCCCACGTGCACGATGTAGCCGCCCCAGCGCCGGCGGTTGCGCGCGATCAGGTGCAGGAAGGCCCTGCCCAGCCCCTCGCCTTCGATGCGCGCCCGCGCCCGGGTGCCCTTCCAGAACTCGTTCACCAGGATGGTGAGCACGAAGCCGCAGATCGCGAAGGTCGCGAGGGCATAAAACCCGCGCATGCCGGCGATCATGAGCCCGGCGACGACGGCTGCCGCCATCAGCAGCGGCGACACGAAGTTGCGCTCCAGGTTGCGGCGCGTCGCCTTCCGCCAGGCGATGACCGGCCCGATCCCGGTCAGGGCCAGGAGCACCAGCCCGATCGGGATGTTGACGCGGTTGAAGAACGCCGGCCCCACGGCCACCTTGGTCCCCGCCACGCCCTCGGAGATCAGCGGGAAGAGCGTACCCCAGAGCACCGCGAACGCCGACCCCAGCAGGATCAGGTTGTTCATCAGGAAGGCGGATTCGCGCGAAAGGAACGACTCGATCGTGCGTTCCGCGCGCAGATCGTCCTTGCGCCACAGAATGAGCAGCAGGCACGCCATCGTGGCAGCGCCCAGGAAGGCCAGGAAGATGTAGGCGATGCGCGTGTTCTGGGCGAAGGAGTGAACCGACTCGATGAGCCCGGAACGCGTCAGGAAGGTCGCGAAGATGGTGAGCAGGAAGGTCAGCGAAACCAGCGACAGGTTCCACATCTTCAGCATTCCCCGGTGCTCCTGGATCATCACGGAGTGGAGGAATGCCGTCGCGGTAAGCCAGGGAAGCAGGGAGGCGTTCTCGACCGGGTCCCAGAACCAGTATCCGCCCCAGCCCAGTTCCTCGTAGGCCCAGCGCATGCCGAAGATGATGCCGTTGGTCAGGAAGAACCAGCTCAGCAGGGTCCAGCGCCGGGTCACCACCAGCCAGCGGGAGTCGGTCTTGCCGGTGATGAGCGCGGCGACGCCGAAGGCGAAGGGCACCGAGAAGGAGGTGAACCCCAGGTAGAGCGTGGGGGGATGGATGGTCATCCAGTAGTTCTGGAGCTGCGGGTTCAGCCCCTGCCCGTTGGGCATGGGGAACGGCAGCCTCTCGAAGGGATTCACGTCGGCGAAGAGGAGCACGCCGAGGAAAAACGCCGTGATCGTGAGCAGGACGCCCACCACCGAGGGCATGAACTCGCGGTTCCTGCGGCGGTTCTGGAAGACGGCGATGCTTGAGAAGAGGGCGAGCAGCAGCACCCAGAAGACCAGCGATCCCCGCTGACCGGCCCAGAGCCCGGTCACCTTGAAGTAGGTTTCCAGCTCCCGGCTCGAGTACCCCCAGACGTACCGGTACTCGTAGTGCTCTCCGACAAACGCCAGGATTATGCCCAGCGAGGTGAGGCAGAGCAGGAAGAAGACGGCGTAGACCGAGCGCTCGGCCGAGAGAACCAGATCGCCGCGCTTCCGGTGCCCGCCCACGAAGGCGAGCACGATGCCCCAGATCGAGACCGGCAGAGCCACCCAGAGGGCGAACTCTCCGAGCAGGATCATCCGGCCATCTCTTCCGGCATCGCCTCGTAGCGGCTGCCACACTTGGTCAGCACGGTCGTGGCCTCGAAGACCCCGTCGCGCCGGAAGCGTCCTTCGATGACAACTTCGGTCTCGTCGCTGAAGGTGTCCGGGAGGATATCACGGTACTCCACCCGGAAGCTCGCGTCCTCGCGTGTCAAATCCACCACCGAGAAGTAGTGCTCGAACGCGCCCTCGGCCTGGTAGCTCCCCTTGACCACCCGGCCGCTGACCTTCACGCCGATGTCGTGGAAGGTGTCGTCCTCCGCTGCCTTCGCCATGAGTTCGACCGGGGTCAGGTAGTAGACCATCGCCTTGTCGAAACCCGTCCAGATGAGGAACGTCACGACCATCGCGACGCCGACCAGACCGATATAGAAGCGGCTGTTCCTTCTCGTTTCGCCCCCCATGTTCCTTCTCTCCTATCCTGTCCGAAGCTTCGCCCAAGTAACCCAATAGGATTGCTCCGAAAGGAACCTGACCGTCACCACTCTAGACCTAAATCAGTTATGTCGTACCAGTTTACTTCCTGTAGAAGGTCGACATCGTCGGATCCTACAGGCCAATCGAGCAGAGCAACTAAAGTAGTGTCAATAATATCAAACCCCACGACTCTATCAGGAACTCGAATAGTGCCCGCATGTACTTGTCCATTCTCATAGATGTCCAAGTAAGAGAACAGATCTTGGTCTTTAGTTGTCAATACCCATAGTCTTCCTACCTCATCGAACATCGCCCCTCGACTATACGGCTTCGCTCGTCGTCCGTATGCGTCCACTCGAACTTGAACGCCGGCATAAGCTCTCATCGTCGTTCGCAAGCTCTCTCGATAACTCTCTAAATCCCGATTATTAGGAAGCTCAGCTGTATAGGTAGGAGCGTCGAGCAACGTGTCGGGAAGGGCATCTCGCCCCAAAAAAGACAGCATCTGACCATCACACACGAAGAAAACCAATTGACCTGTGGGAGAGTACACCCCATTAACTAACCCGTCGATAAGTGGCGACTGCTGACAACCGGAGTCTACGAGATCTGCGCGATAAATCCGCTTCCACGCGATCTCTCCAGATGCCACAATCAATTCCATATGGGTAGCTTGGGTTTCTGGCCCATCTGTGGCAACCTGCATCATTGCAGTACCCATTACCGATGAATCGAAAGACGTTACAGATGGGGAGAACATTGTTCCAGGAAGTCCAACCTCAGAAACCAACTCGCCGGAGAGTTGGAATATGGACATTTTATTCAAACGAAAGTCAACTACTCCCATGGTGTCATTTGGTCCCCGGAGGAGCCGTCCGGGATGTAGAAACTCGCCAGGGCCCGCACCCCTTCGACCAAGAGAACTCGTCCGATTGCCAGATTGATCGGTGCAGAAAACTTGGAACTCAAAGGAATTGATCACGCACACAGAGCCGTCGCTTGTCAATGCGATATCACGATTGAGGGTGAACGGGACATTAGAAATAGCAGCCGGGGTCAAGGTCAGAACATCGTCACGGCTCGCTTGTACGCACGAAGCGACAAGGATAAACTTGACAATCAACGCAGAAGCGATGATTGAACGTATCCTTGGTGTCGAGCGCTTCCGTAACAAACTTCAAACCTCCACTCAGGAACCCGGCCTTCCGCGGGGGAAAGGTGTCAGCCGCCTAAACCACCGCTTCATTACCCGCAGTGGTGGTCAATGCATTCGTTGAAAGCCCAGTCTGCGAAGTAATGAGCCAGATCGTCTTCCATCCCCTGGTCCCCGAGGTGATTTTCAACACCGGCTGCCATTCCTGCGCATCCGTCCACAGTATCATCAGGACACTGGCCACCGTGGTGGTGCCCATTTACCTGAGCGAAGGCAGTGCCAACGGGCGCTGCTTCACCGTGGGTTGCGGCGATCGCTGTGAACAGGAACACCATGATGATTAGACTGAGCTTGGAGTTCCGACGGGTGGTCATCTCTGCCTCCTGATAAGGTGCCGTGTCCCAAGCGAGGGCATCTCGCGTTGGGTGATGCGTTTGCGACGGTAGGATAGGGTGCCTTCTGGAACCTGTCAAGAGAAGACTCCTGCCCCACTAGTCCTTGGTCTCGACGCTCGAGGATCTGGCTAAAAAGGGGCCGCCGCCGCCCAGCTGCGCGCGGCCGCGACCGCCCTCTCCCACCCGGCGATGAGCGCATCGCGTTCCTCGGAGCCCATCGCGGGCGAGTAGATCTCGGGGTCTCCGGAGGATGCCGCGAACGCCTCGCCGTCCGGCCAGATTCCAGCTGCGATCCCCGCCAGCCCGGCGGCTCCGAGCGCGGTGGTCTCCACCCGGGGGGCGCGGCGCACGGGCACGCCCAGCACGTCCGCCTGGAACTGCATCAGCCAGCGGTTGCGCGCGGCCCCGCCGTCGGCGCGCAGCTCCCCGGTGGCCAGCCCGGCGTCCTCCTCCATGGCGCGGATGACGTCGGCCGTGCCGTACGCCATCGACTCGAGCGCCGCCCGCGCCAGGTGCGATGCGGTGGTCCCGCGCGTAATGCCCACCAGCGTGCCACGCGCCTCGGGGATCCAGTGCGGCGCGCCCAACCCCACGAACGCGGGCACGAAGTAGACTCCGGCGTTGTCGGCCACCTCGCGGGCGCGCGCCTCCGACTCGGACGCGTGGTCGAGGATGCCCAGGCCGTCGCGCAGCCACTGCACGGACGCGCCCGCCGAAAAGATCGAGCCCTCCAGGGCGTACGCCGGGCCGCCGCGCGCGTCGCAGGCCAGCGTGGTGAGCAGCCCGTTCTCCGAAGTCACCACTTCCTGGCCGGTGTGCAGCAGCAGAAAGGCCCCGGTGCCGTACGTCACCTTGGCCCGGCCCGCCCGGACGCAGCCCTGTCCGAAGAGGGCCGCCTGCTGGTCTCCGACCACGCCCGCAACCGGGACTTCCATCCCCATGTGCTCGCCGCGCGCGATCCCGAAATCGCCGGAGCTGGAGCGCACCTCGGGCAGGATGCCCGCCGGGACTTCGAGCAGGTCGGCGAGCGACGGGTCCCAGGCCTTGCGGTGCAGGTTGTAGAGGAGGGTGCGCGAGGCGTTGGTGTGGTCTGTGGCGTGCACCGCACCGCCCGTCAGCCGAGCCACCAGCCAGGCGTCGATGGTGCCCGCGGCCAGGTCGCCTGATTCCGCTGCCGCGCGCAGCTCCGGGCGCTCGCGAAGGAGCCAGGTCAGCTTGGTGCCCGAGAAGTAGGGGTCCAGAACCAGCCCCGTGCGCCGGCGCACCTCGGACTCGTGGCCGCCGCGGCGCAGCTCCGCGCAGATCGACGCGGTACGGCGGTCCTGCCAGACGATGGCCCGGCACACCGGCTTGAGCGAGGCGCGGTCCCACAGCACCACCGTCTCGCGCTGGTTCGCAATGCCGATGGCCTCGAGCCGCACCTGTCCCCCGGCGTCGTCCAGCGCTGCGCGCGCGACCCGCCGGGTCACCCGCCAGATCTCCTCGGCGTCGTGCTCGACCCGGCCCGGCCGGGGGAAGTGCTGGGTGAACTCCGAGTAGCCGCGTCCCAGGATTCGTCCGTCGCTCGCCACCACCAGGGCGGTCGACCCGGTCGTGCCCTGGTCGAGCGCGAGCACCGCAGGTCGTCTGCTCACGACTGCGCTCCGGTTCCCGCTCTCACGTCCCCTGACGATGCCGTTGCCCTGTCACCGAACCCGTAGGGGATGCCGGCGGCGCCCAGCAGGCCCACGAGCAGCGGCACGGGCAGCCCCACCACCGTGAAGTAGTCGCCTTCCAGCGACTCGACCAGCACCGCGCCGGCGCCCTGTATGGCATAGGCTCCCGCCTTGTCCATCGGTTCCCCGGTGGCTACGTAGGCTCGAGCCTCCTCGTCGCCGAAGGACCGCAGCCACACCTTGGTTCGGGAGACGCCGGCGTGCACGCACCCGTCGGGCTCGGCCAGCGCCAGCGCGCTGACCACCTGGTGGGCCCGGCCCGCCAGGCTCAGCAGCATCGCGACCGCGTCATCGGCGTCCCTTGGCTTTCCCAGGATGGTCCCGTCCCGCACCACCACCGTGTCGCCCCCCAGCACGAGTCTCCCCGGCCGGCGCGCCGCCACCGCACGCGCCTTCCCCTCGGCCAGACGCCGGGTATGGGTGACGGGGTCCTCCCCGGGGAGAACCTCCTCGGGGATATCGGCGGGATCGATCTCGAAGGGGATGCCCAGCATGGTGAGCAGGTCCGCCCGCCGTGGCGACCGGGACGCGAGCACGAGGCCGGGGCCCCGCCCATCCGCCGGCCCGCCGGTCATCGTTCCAGCACCAGCGTGACGGGGCCATCGTTTACGAGTTCAACATCCATCATGGCGCCGAACACGCCGGTCTCGACCCGACCCGGAGCCTTCTCCCGCAAGAGCGCCACGAAATCCTCGTAGAGAGGCACGGCCACATCGGGACCCGCGGCCCGTATGAAGCTCGGCCGGCGTCCCTTGCGGGTGTCGCCGTACAGCGTGAACTGGCTCACGACCAGAACGTCGCCGGAGACATCCCGGAGCGACAGGTTCATCCTGCCCTGCGCATCGTTGAAGACGCGCAGCCCCAGCACCTTGTTCGCCATCCACTCGAGCGCGTCCGCGCGGTCCTCGCGGGTAAACCCGACGAGCAGCAGGAGCCCGCCGTCGATGCGGCCCACCACCGAACCGTCGACGGTCACCGAGGCGCGCGCCACGCGCTGGAGGACGATCCTCACCTCGCGCCTCTCGCGCCGTCCGCGTCGGCGGGCGTGACCCCCCGTTCCCGCGCCCGGATCATCACTCGACCGTGACCGACTTGGCCAGGTTGCGGGGCTGGTCCACGTCGCAGCCCCGCAGGACGGCGATGTGGTAGGCGAGCAGTTGAAGCGGCACCGTCGTGAGCACGGGGCGCAGGAAGGGCAGCGTGTCGGGGACGCGGATGACGTGATCCACCTTGTCCTCGAGTTCCGAGTTGCCTTCGCTGACCACGGCGATCACGCGCGCGCTCCTCGCCTTCACCTCCTCGATGTTGGAGACGACCTTCGGATAAACGGGGTCGCTCGGAGCCAGGATCACGACCGGCATGGCCTCGTCGATCAGGGCGATCGGCCCGTGCTTCATCTCCGCCGCGGGATAGCCTTCGGCGTGAATGTAGCTGACCTCCTTGAGCTTGAGCGCCCCCTCCAGCGCCACCGGAAACTGGTAGCCGCGGCCCAGGTAGAGGAAGTTGGGCGCGTCCTGGTAGGTGCGCGCCAGCTCCAGAATGGCATCGTTCAGCTGCAGGACCTCCTCCACCTGTCCCGGAAGGGCCTGCATGGCCTGCACGACGCGCCGCCCGCGCAGCAGCGAGATCTGCCGGTGCCGTCCCATCCACAGGGCGAACAGGGCGAGCACCATGAGCTGGCTGGTGAAGGCCTTGGTGGACGCCACCCCGACCTCCGGTCCGGCGTGCAGGTGGCAGCCGAAGGCGGTTTCGCGCGCGATGGACGAGCCCACCGCGTTGACGATGCCCATGGTGCGGGCTCCCCTGCGGCGAGCTTCCCGCAAGGCGGCCAGCGTGTCGGCGGTCTCTCCGGACTGGCTGATCGCGACCACCAGGGTGCGCTCGTCCAGCACCGGGTTCTTGTAGCGGAACTCGGATGCGTACTCGACCTCGACGGGTATGCGCGCGAGGTCCTCGAGCATGTACTCACCGATCAGCGCGGCGTGCCAGCTGGTTCCGCACGCCGTCATGACCACGCGATCCAGCGAGAGCAGCTCCTCCCGGTGCCGCTCGATCCCGCCCAGGCGAGCCATTCCGTCGGCCTCCAGCAGCCGCCCCCGAAGCACGTCGCGCAGGCTGCGCGGCTGCTCGAAGATCTCCTTCATCATGAAGTGCTCGAAGCCGCCGCGCTCGATGGCGGACAGGTCCCACGTCACCTGATGCACGGAGCGGCGCACCGTGCCCCGTCCTAGGTGGTAGACCCGGTAGCCGGTGCGCTCGAGCTTCGCGTAGTCCCCGTCCGCGAGGTAGACGACGTCGCGCGTCTGGGCCACCACGGCGGCCGCGTCGGAGCCCACCAGGTACTGGCCCGAAGCCCCCACCCCCAGCAGGAGCGGACTCCCCCGGCGCGCCGCAACCAGTTTGTCCGGCTCGTGCGCGGAGATCGCCGCGATACCGTAGGTGCCCTCGACGCGTTCCAGCGCAAGCGCGAGGGCTTCCTCCAACAGGGATCCCTCCTTGAGAAATAGGTCGACCAGGTGCACGACGACTTCGGTGTCGGTATCGCTCCGGAAGCGGTACCCGCGCGCCTCGAGCTGTCGCCTGAGCAGGCCTGCGTTTTCGATGATGCCATTGTGTACGAGAGCCACTCCGCCGTCCTGACTGACATGCGGATGGGCGTTGCGCTCGGTCGGGGCCCCGTGGGTGGCCCAGCGCGTATGGGCGATGCCGCAGCTCCCCTCCAGCGGGTCGCGGCCGATGACCGCCTCCACCTGCCCCAGCTTGCCCGCCCGCTTCACCACGCTCAGCCGGGCGTCGCCGTTGACCACCGCGAGACCGGCCGAGTCGTATCCGCGGTACTCGAGGCGCCGGAGGCCTTCGAGCAGCACGGGGGTCGCGTCACCCGGACCCACGTATCCCACTATTCCACACATTGCCTAGTCGATGATGGTGTCGCCCGGACGCCCGCAGCCGCCCGGCGGCCTCCGCGCAGGCGTCATCGGGAAGCTACCGTGCGCGCATCCGGGTGGGAACGCGCCAGCCGGGCCAGCTCGCCGCGCGCCTCCTTCACGAGCGCCCGCGCCCGCGGTCCCGCCCGCGCTTCTGCGATCAGCCGCACCACGGGCTCCGTTCCGGAGGGCCGCACATGCAGCCACTCGCGGCGTTCGGGCCAGGTGAGCCGCAGCCCGTCGGTGCGGTCCCGGCCAGCGTCGGGCCAGCGTTGCTGCAGGCGGGCGTAGGCGGCCTCCAGCGCCTCCCTGGGGAAGGCGACCTTCTCCTTCACGATGCGGTAAGCCGGATAGCGGGCAATGGCGGCGGCCAGCGACATCTCTTCGTCGAGCAGATGCTGAAGCACGAGCGCGGCGCCGACCAGCGCATCCCGCGTGTGGTGCAGCGCCGGCACGACCACCCCGCCGTTCCCTTCCCCTGAGGATTACACAACAGACCCTGCCGACGCTCGTAACCGGTTAGATCTCGGGGGTCGCGGGTTACTTAAAAAAAAAGGGGGGGGGGGGGGGGGGGGGGGGG
>VXNP01000081.1 GCA_009840525.1 Gammaproteobacteria bacterium | reverse complement strand
CGCCTGGCGGGTGCCGCGCGGGCGACGCTGGGGAGGATGGCGGGAGGGGTGGCCGCACTGGTGCTGGCGCAGTCGGTGCTGGGCGCGGTGGTGCGCCACACCGACGCGGGCATGGCCTGTCCGGACGTGCCGCTCTGTATGGGCCAGGTGGTGCCTCCCCTCGAGCACCCGCTGGTGATTCTGCACTTCGGCCACCGCCTGCTGGGCATTCTGGTGGCGCTGGCCACCCTCGCGCTCGCCGTCTTCGTGCTGCGCCGGAAGGCCGCTGCCCCACTCCCGGTCCTCGCGGCGGGAGCGCTGGTCACGGTGCTGGCCCAGGTCACCGTGGGCTTCCTTTCCGTGAGCAGCGGGCTCGCGGTCGCGCCGGTTTCGCTGCACACGCTGCTGGCCGCGCTGCTCCTCTCGCTGACCGTGGGGCTCGCGACCTACGGGCATGAACCCGAGCTGCGGCTCGCCGACGGCGCCGCTGCATTCCATGGACGCTGAGGCGCTCGGCAACTTCCTGGCCCCGGTCAACGCCTCGCTGAACCTGCTCAGCACCAGCTTCCTGGTGGCCGGGTTCGCCTTCATCCGGGCGCGCAACATCCCCCGCCATCGCCTGTGCATGATCTCGGCGGCGAGCGCGTCCGGCCTCTTCCTGATCTTCTACGTCATCCGCTTCTCACTCACCGGCACGCATACCTTGGCCGGAGAGGGAACCGCCCGGGTGGTCTACCTGGCCATCCTGTTCTCGCACATGGTGCTCGCGGTGGTGGTGGTGCCCCTCATCATCCGCCTGCTGTTCCTTGCGGGCCGAGAGCGCTTCACCGAGCACGCCCGCCTTGCGCGCTGGACCTTTCCGATCTGGCTGTACGTGTCGGTGACGGGGCTGGTCGTCTACGCCATGCTGTACCACGTGTACGGGTACGTGCAGTAGACAGGTGGTGTGATGGCGAAACTCAAACGCGAGCTCGGGCTTTTCGACGTCTACGCCATCGCGACCGGCGCCACCCTGAGTTCGGGCTTCTTCCTGCTGCCGGGTCTCGCGGCCGCGCAGGCCGGGGGGGCGATCCCCCTCGCCTACCTGCTGGCGGGCCTGCTTCTCCTGCCGGGCATCCTCAGCATGGCCGAGCTGTCGACCGCCATGCCCCGCGCCGGCGGCATCTACTACTTCCTGGACCGCAGCATGGGCCAGCGGGTCGGGGCGATCGGCGGATTCGGAACCTGGACCACCCTCACCCTCAAGTCCGCCTTCGCGCTGGTGGGACTGGGCGCCTACCTGCAGGTGTACTTTCCCGACGCGCCCGCCGGGCCCATCGCCTTCGCCTTCGCGTCCGGATTCGGGGCGATCAACCTCTTCGGCGCGAAAAAGACCAGCTCCATCCAGCTTGTCCTGACCGTGGTGCTGCTGGCCATGCTGGGATGGCTGATCGGGACCGGCGTCACCGCCGTCGACCCCGGCGCATTCGAAGGCGCGTTCGAGCTGGGGGCCTCTCCCTTCTTCGCCACGGTCGGGCTGGTGATCGTGTCGTACATGGGGCTCACCCACGTCGCCTCGGTCTCCGAGGAGGTCAGGAACCCGGACCGCAACCTGGCGCTGGGCATGCTGCTGGCCTTTGTCACGGTGCTGCTCGTCTACGTGCTGGGCACCTGGGCGATGGTCGGGGCGATCGGGGTCGAGGCGCTCTCGGCCGATGGCGGCAACCTGGCGCCCGCGGCAGCGATGGCCCGGGCGGTCTCCGGGAGCACGGGAGAAGCCGTCATGACCGTGGCCGCCATCCTCGCCTTCACGTCGGTGGGGAACGCCGGGGTGCTGTCCGCGAGCCGTTACCCGCTGGCAATGAGCCGCGACCACGTTCTGCCGGCCGCGCTCCGCCGCATCAGCCGGTGGGGCACGCCCTGGGTCGCCGTCCTCGCCACCGTGGGGCTGATCGTCCTCTGGCTCCTGCTCTTCGACCCGTCCAGCATCGCGAAGCTGGCGAGCGCCTTCCAGCTCATCATGTTCGCCCTCGCCTGCCTCGCCGTGATCGTCATGCGCGAGAGCGGGCTCGCCCCCTACGACCCCGGCTTCCGCGCGCCCCTGTACCCCTGGGTCCAGATCATCGGCATCGTCATCCCATTTCCGCTGATCGTCGAGATGGGCTGGCTGGCCACCCTCCTGAGCGTCGCCTTCGTCGCCTTCGGGCTCCTCTGGTACACCCTCTACACCCGCGACCACGTGCGCCGGGAGGGCGCCATCTACCACGTCTTCGAGCGGCTGGGCCAGCAGCGCAACGAAGGGCTGGAGGGGGAGCTGCTCCAGATCCTCAAGGAGAAGGGGGTGCGCGACGCGGATCCCTTCGAGCAACTCATGGCGTCTTCGGCGGTGCTGGACTACCAGGACGCCGTTCGCTTCTCCGAACTGGTGGACCGGGCGTCACGGGTGCTGTCGGAACAGCTCGGCCTGGATGCCGACAGTCTCGCGCAGGGATTCTTCGAGGACAGCGGCAGCGGGCTCACGCCGGTATCGCAGGGCGTCGTCCTGGAGCATCTGCGCCTCGACTCGATTCCGGGTCACCGCATGGTCCTCGCCCGCGTCCACGGGGGGATCGAAATCGATGTCGGCGAACCCGACGTCCCGCCGGCGGACGACGAACCCATCCAGGCGGCGTTCTTCCTGGCGAGCCCGGACCCCGATTCCGGCCGCCATCTGCGCATCCTGGCCCAGATCGCAGGCCGCGTAGACGACGAGAGCTTCCTCACGGAGTGGCTCGAGGCGGAAGACAACCTTGAGCTGCGCGAGGTCATGCTGCGCGATGAACGCATGCTGGTGGTCGAGGTCCTGCCCGAAGGGGCAAGCAGCGCGCTGGCAGGAATCACCATCCGCGACATGTCGCTGCCCGAGAGCACCCTGGCGGCCATGATCCGGCGGCGCGGACAGCTCGTCGTTCCCCATGACGACACCGTCATCGAGCAGGGCGACCGACTGACCATCCTCGGTTCTCCCCGCGACATCATCGACCTGCGGCACCGCTACGACGTGCACGCCACGACCGTCCCGCGCTGGTGGCGAGGCAGGCGCCGGTCCGCTGAGGTGGGTGAGGTCCGCCGCGGCAACTCCCGATGAGCCCACCGGGCGCCTGACCGGGCGGGTCTTCCGTGCCCTGAAGCGGGCCGCTCAAGCCTCCCCAGGCGGCAACGCCACCACCACTTCCCCTCCACCCCCGCGGTTGCGCACCTCCAAGCTCCCGCCGTGGGCCTGGACGACGTATCGGGCGTGGGTCAGCCCCAGTCCCAATGCCCCCGGGACCGTGCTGAAGAAGGGTTCCGCCGCGCGCCCCAGCGCCTCATCCGAGAAACCCTCGCCCGCATCGCGCACCACAATCCGCGCCGAGCCGGCGGCGTTCCGAAGCGAGATCCCGATCGGTTTTCCGTCCCCGTGACGCCCGGCGTTCGCCAGAATCATGTAGACGGCATCCTGCAGCGCAGCGAGGTCCGCGCGGCACGGCACCGGCTCCCCGGGCAGATCCAGCTTCACCTCCACCTTGAAGGCCTTCTGGAACTCACGGGCGACACCTTGCACCGCGTCGGCCAGGTCGATGGAAGCGCGTGCCAGCTCCGGCGTCTCCGCGTAGAACTCGATGTCCTCGATGGCGTCGAGGGCCTGTTGGATGCGGGGACGAACGCCGCGGCCGCGGGCGTGCAGGGCCTGTACGAGCGGCTTGACGACGCCTGTCTGGAGAAACTGCGCGAGGCGCGCGAGCACCTCCGGCGACGCGCCCCGAACCGGCATCCACCCGCTCGAGAGGCGCTGACGGACCGCTCCGACCTCGGCAGGCAGCGAAGTGTCGCCCTCTTCGATCTTCCCGGAGCGCGCGTCGGCGTCGAGGCGCCCGAGCGCGCGCCGGTACCGCGCCGCCGCCCGCTGGCCCGACACTCGCCAGACTACGGGCAGGGCCGCGACCGCGACGAAAAACAGAATGTATCCAAGCATATCAGGCATACCCAGATGGCCTCCCCCGGAAAACACGCATGCCGGAGATGATCCGGAATGCAGACGCCCGGGATGATGGCGATGCGGCGAACTGCGAGCAACCGTTGCCCGCCCCGCCACACCATTGCTCCCCCGGTCCCCATCCAGTATCCTGACGCCCTGCACCGCCGCCGGTGCGCGCTCGCCGGCCGCCGCCGACCGGGCGCGCGATCCACCCCCATGCCCCATCCATGACCAACCTCACCGCGCTCGATGTCCTGCTCCAGGAGTCCTCGGATCCGGACAATCCGGATGCCGCGGAACTGCTGGACATCATGCGCTCCGTGAGGACGATCGCGGTCATCGGCATGTCCCGGGATCCCGCCAAGGCGGCGCGGCGGGTGCCTTCCTACCTGGCGGCCAAGGGGTACGACATCCTGCCCGTCAACCCGTTCGCCGCCCGCATCCTGGGAAAGCCCGCGAGGAAATCGCTCGCCGAGGTCACGGAGCCCGTGGACATGGTCGTCGTCTTCCGCCCCTCGGAGGAGGCGGGAACCCATCTGGCGGAGGCCGCCGCCCGTCCGGAGCGCCCGGTGGTCTGGCTGCAGGAGGACATCCGCGCCGACGAAGCAGCGGCCGAAGCGCGCGCTCGGGGGATCCGGGTCGTGCAGGACATGTGCACGTATCGGGTTCATCGCGCAGCCACTGCAGATCGATGATCGGACGTCCCGCAGTCGCATCAGTGCGCCCGGGCCGGGGGGCCGCTCCGGACGGGGCCGGCGACTCATGAAGCGCTACCCCGCCTTCGACCCGCCCGAGTACCGGGACTGGGAAGCCGACCCGGAGCTGGTGCGCGCGTTCGAGCAGACGCTGGCCGAACCCTCGCGCGCCGCGCTCGTCGCCGAGCTCTCCGACGACGATCTCCTCGCCTTCTACCGCGACCTGCTGACGACACGCCTCCACGACATCGGACTCAAGCGCTGGGTGCGCCAGGGCGTCATCTCGAAGGCGTGGCTCGCCACCGGCGAGGAGGCGGTCACCGTTGGCAGCGTGCGCGCGCTCGACCCCACCCGCGACGTCGTCAGCCCGATGATCCGCAACGCCGGGGCCTGCCACATGATGGGGATGCCGGTGGCGGACATCTTCCGCGGCTACCTCGCGACCGAGGACGGGCCCAACGGGGGGCGTGATCTCCACATCGGCGCGCTGGCCAAGGGCGTCATCCAGCCCATCAGCCACATGGGCACCAACGTGCCCGTGATGGCGGGCGTGGCGCTGGCCTTCCGCAACCTGGGGCAGAGGCGAGTCGCGCTCACCTGGATCGGCGACGGCGCCACCAAGACCGGCGAGTGCCACGAGGGGCTGAACCTCGCCGCCGTCCAGCGTCTTCCGGCCATCTTCATCATCCAGAACAACCAGGTGGCGCTCGGCACTCCGCTCGAGCAGCACGGCGCCGGAGACCTGGAGGCCTGGCCCGCGATGTACGGCGTCCGGGGCTGGAACTGCGACGGCAACAACATCCTGGACGTGTATGCGGTGACGCGCATGGCCGCGGACGCCTGCCGGGCCGGCGATGGTCCGGCCATCGTCGTCGCTTCCACGTTCCGCATGGGCGGGCACGCCACCCACGACGAGCGCGAGGCCCGCGAGACCTTCCCTCCGGAGCTGTTCGAGCGGTGGGGACGCAGAGATCCGGTGGGCCTCTACGAAGCGTATCTCGAGGCCCGCGGCGTCGATCCCGACGAACTGCGGGCGATCGAGGAACTGGTCACCGACGAGGTCGCGGCGGGCGCGGAGGAGGCGCTCGTCTCGCGCGACCGGCAGCCCGCGCCCGAAAAGGCTCTCTACGAAGGCATTTCCGAGGGCGGTACGCTGCTGTCGCTGGAACGGCGTCCCGTCTGACGTCCACCGGGACCGCGAAGGACATGGCCCGCGGGCACGATTCTCGTCCCGTTGAGCGATTGCTTCAGGTGCCGTGTCACACTTGAGCAACGCGTGGTGAGCGGGCATATTCCGAGGTAGGGAACCCGCGCTCCCGCAGGCCGGCGCATCGGTCTGACGTGCATTGCTTCCGCACGGCTCACGGGGATGGCCGGGGTACGGGGTGTATGGTGGAGGTGTGAAGGAGAAGCCGATGGCGGAGTCGAAACTGCGCGAACCGGACCTGCTCTCCAGACTCCCGCTCGACTGCATGAGCGACGAGGAGTTGGTGGTGTCGCACCTGAACGACCGCCGCGGGGCCTTCACCAGGCTCTTCAACCGGTACCGCGAGCGCCTCGTCCATTTCATCGTCCGCAAGACGGGCGACGCCGACCGCGCGCAGGATCTCACCCAGGAGGCCTTCATCCGGGTGGCCCGGCACCTCGAGCGCTTCGATACCAGCAAGAAGTTCTCCACCTGGATCTACACGATCGCGAGCAATCTCTCCAAGAACGAGCTGCGCAACCGGTCACGCAGCCCCGTGGTGCTCTTCCAGGTGCTGCGCAGCCGCTGGGAAGACGATCCCCGGCCCCTCCAGTTCGAGGATTCCTCCATGTCCCCGGACGGGCTCTATCGCAAGCGCTTCCTGAAGAGGCTCGTCGAGGACACGGTGGCCCAGTTGCCCGAGCATCACCGGATGGTTTTCCGTCTGCGCGAGCTCGACGGCAAGAGCTACGACGAGATCGCGGAGATCACCGGCGTGAACCTGGGCACGGTGAAAAGCCGCCTGCACCGGGCACGCAACTCCTTCGCTCAGCGCATCGAACCCTACCTGAACTGAGCGGCGCCAGCCGGGCCCGTCACATGTTTGCCAAGCTACGAGCCGCGTTCCGGGAAGCTGTCGAAAACTTCAAGACCGAGCTCAATCGCGACCAGATCCCCGAGACGGTGGATGGCCTGCTGGCGGGCATGTACCGGGAAGCCACCGACGCCAAGGCGTACGTCTCCAAGCTGGAGAAGGACCTGGCCGCGGCCCGGGCCCGTGCGCAGCGAGAGTCGGAGCAGGCCGAAGTCTGCCGCCGCCGCCAGCAGCAGGCCGAGCGCATCGGCGATGAGGAAACCGTGCGCGTGGCGGAGGAATTCGCCCGGAAGCACGAGGAGCGCGCGCAGGTGATCGAGGGCAAGGCGGAGGCGATTCTGCGCGAGCTCACCGTCTGCCGCAGCGACGTGGACGAGATGCTGGAGCAGATCAAGGTCGCGCGTCAGAAGAGCGAAGCCCTCGGCGCCACCGCGGGGCGGACGGAGGCGCGCGAGACCCTGGGCAGAGCCGACGATCTCTTCCGCGACTTCGACCGCATGGGGGAGAAGGTCTCGGGCACGGAGTCCGAGGCCGAAGCCGCCGCCGCCTTCGACCGGGAATTCGAACCCGGGCCCTCCAGGGAGGAGAACCTGGAGGATCGCCTCGAGGAGCTGAAGCGCCGGATGGGCAAGCGGTAGATCGGCGCGGCGGCGCTCGGCCTGCCCGCGCACGGGTTCGCGGCGGGCCGACGGCGGGTCCCCGGGGTGGCTTCCCGCTCCGCGCGCGGGTAGATTTTCGCCGCTCGACGGACTCCCTCAACGAGGTTCGGGATAACGCCATGGAAAACTGGATCGGCGTCGGCGTGTGGATCGTCATCGGGGCCTTCATCGGGCTGATGATGAAAGTGGTGGTGAAGCGGCCCGAGGAAAGCGCGGGCCACACCTGGCTGCTGGCGGTCTTCGGAGCCTTCGGCGCGGTCATCGGCGGCATGCTGGGCGTGGGCATCCTCGAATTCGACGATCCCGTGGCGCTCAGCGCGGGAGGCATGATCGGCGCGGTCGTGCTCGCCGCGCTCATGTCCTGGACCTACCGCTGGGGCATCCGGGGATGGATGTGACACCCGCGGAGCAGTTCACCGCCGCCAACCTGGACCGGTTTCTGGCGGAGCTCTTCGACTTCCTGCGCATCCCCTCCATCAGCGCCAAGTCGGAACACAACGGAGACACGCGGCACGCCGCGGGCTGGCTGCGCGACCGCATGCGGGACATCGGCCTGGAGTCGGAGATTCTGGAGACGCCGCGCCACCCGGTGGTGCTTGGCGAGTGGCGCGGGGCGGGGGCGGATGCCCCCACCGTGCTGGTGTACGGGCACTACGATGTCCAGCCGGCGGAGCCCCTGGAGCTGTGGACGGCACCCGCCTTCGAGCCCGACGTGCGCGACGGGCGCATCTACGCGCGCGGGTCCGCCGACGACAAGGGGCAGCTCTTTCTGCATGTGAAGGCCGCGGAGTCGCTGCTTGCCGCGGACGGCCGGCTGCCGGTCAACCTGATCGTGCTGGCCGAGGGCGAGGAGGAGATCGGCTCGCCCAACCTCATCCCGTTCGTAGAGGCGCACGCCGAGCGGCTGGCCTGCGACGTGGTGGTGATCTCCGATTCCGCGATGTTCGCGCCCGGCCTGCCCTCGGTGCTCTTCTCGCTCCGCGGCCTGGCCTACTTCGAGATCACCGTGCACGGGCCCGCCAGCGATCTGCACTCGGGCAGCTACGGGGGCGGGGTGGTCAACCCGGCGATGGCGCTCGCCCGCATCCTGGGAACGCTGCACGATGACAGCGGGCGCATCGCGATCCCGGGATTCTACGACGACGTCGTGGACTGGGGCGACGAGACCCGCGCCGAGATTCGAGCGCTGCCGTTCGACGACGAGGAGTTCCGCGAGGGCGTGGGGGTCGCCGCGCTGTCGGGCGAGGCGGGGTATTCGACACTGGAGCGCCTCTGGATCCGGCCCACCTGCGAGGTGAACGGCCTTCTCTCCGGCTACACCGGCGAGGGCGCCAAGACGGTGCTCCCGGCGCACTCCATGGCCAAGGTCAGCTTCCGGCTGGTGCCCGACCAGGATCCGGCGCGGGTGGCGGAACTCCTGCGGGCCCACATCGCGCGGGTAGCGCCCCCGGAAGTCCGGGTCGAGATCGAGGAGCTGCACGGCGGGATGCCCTGGCGCGGACAGGTGTCCGGCGGGCTGATCGACGCCGCCAGCCGGGCGCTGGCGCGCTCGTTCGGCCGCCCGCCGGTGCTCACCGGGGAGGGGGGCTCGATCCCCATCGTGGGCGAGTTCGAGCGCATCCTGGAGGCGCCGGTGCTCCTTCTGGGGTTCGCGCTTCCCGGGGCCAACATGCACGCTCCTGACGAGTGGTTCCCGCTGGAGAACTTCGACAAGGGCATCGTCGCCCTCGCCGCGCTGCTGGAAGAGCTGGGGAGCGGCGCCTTCGCGGCCTGAGCGCGCCAGGTGCGCGCCCGAAGGCGGCCGGACTGTATCGCGATGGGGGTGCGCCGGACAGGTGCGGGAAGCCGGTCAGTCCTCCGAATCCGCTCCGGAGATCATCCTCCCCGCCTTGAGCAGCGCCCGGGCCTTGTTGAGGGTCTCCTCGTACTCGGCGGCGGGATCGGAGTCCGCCACCACCCCGGCCCCCGCCTGCACGTAGGCCTTCCCCCGCGCAGCCAGCAGCGTGCGGATGGCGATGGCGGTGTCCATCGTCCTGCCCCCGTAGGCGAGATAGCCGACGGCGCCGCCGTAGGGACCCCGGCGCACGGGTTCCAGTTCGTCGATGATCTCCATGGCGCGCACCTTGGGCGCTCCCGAGAGCGTTCCCGCGGGAAAGCCGGCCAGGAGCGCGTCCAGGGCGGTGAGCCCTTCCCGGAGGTCTCCCTCCACCCGGCTGACGATGTGCATGACGTGCGAGTAGCGCTCGACCGCCATCAGCTCCGAGACCCGCACGGTGCCGGAGCGCGCCACCCGGCCCACGTCGTTGCGTCCCAGGTCGACGAGCATGCGGTGCTCCGCCAGCTCCTTCTCGTCCGCGGCCAGTTCGGCGGCCAGTCGGGCGTCCTCCTCGGGGGTGGCGCCCCGCGGGCGCGTCCCGGCGATGGGGCGCACGGTCACGACGCCGTCCTCCACCCGCACCAGCAGCTCCGGGGAGCTGCCCACCAGGGTCACGCCGTCAAGTTCGACGAAGTACAGGTAGGGCGAGGGGTTGAGGGTGCGGAGCACCCGGTAGAGCTCGAAGGGCGACCCCGCGAGCGACATCTCGAGCCGCTGGCTGAGCACCACCTGGAAGGCGTCGCCGGCGAAGATGTAGTCGCGGATCGTCTGAACGGCGTCCTCGAACTCCTCCCGGCTCATGCTGCTCTCGAACCGGGGGTCGGAGGCGGGTTCGGGAAGCAGTTCCAAGGGAGGCGGCGCGGGGGCCGTGCGCAGGGAGTGGATGATGCGCGCGACCTTCCGGAGCCCGCGCTCGTAGCGGGCGCGCAGCTCCTCCTCTCCGGTGCCGGGTTCGACCGGCACGGCGGCGATGACCTTCGCCCGCCCCAGCAGGTTGTCGACGGCGAGCACGACGTCGGTGAACATGAACACCGCGTCCGGGATGTCGAGGCCGCCCGGAGGGGCGTTCGGCAGCCGTTCCAACTGGCGCACCACGTCGTATCCCAGATAGCCGACGGCGCCTCCCCAGAAGCGGGGGAGTTCCGGGACGTCGGCGGGCTGGTACGCCGCAAGCCGCCGGGAAAGGTCGGCGAGGGGGTCGTCGGCGTCGATCGGCTGCCACCCACCGTCGCGCGTCCACCAGGTGGCCCTGCCGCCGTGGAGGCGCCAGGCCGCCGCCGGATCCGTCCCCAGGAAGCTGTAGCGCGCCCAGCGCTCGCCTCCCACCACCGACTCCAGCAGAAAACCCCAGGGCGGGCGCACCAGCCGCGCATAGGCGGTGACCGCCGTATCCACATCGAAGAGCAGCTCCGCCCACACCGGCACCAGACGGCTGGACCGGGCGAGGTCGCGGAAGCGCTCGAAGGAGAGGCCGGGATTCATGCGACCGAAGCTGACGCGTGTCGCCATGCCTAGCAACACCCTGGACGGCCCATCGGTGTCGGCTGGCGAGATCTCCGGCCACGAGGGGGCGCCGGACGGGCTGTCCGGCCTCCCGGTGCTGGCGGTGGACACGGGCGGGACCTTCACGGACTTCGTGCTCTACCGTGACGGGCAGGTTTCCACCCTGAAGGTGCCCTCCACTCCGGCGGACCCCTCGGAGGCGGTGCTGGAGGGGGTACGACGGCTGATGGACGAGGACGGGGCCTTCCTGATGGTGCACGGCTCGACGGTCGGGACCAACGCCCTGCTCGAGCGCAAGGGCGCGCGCGTCGTGCTGGTCACCAACCGGGGCTTCGAGGACGTGATCGAGATCGGGCGCCAGAACCGTCCGCAGCTCTACGCCCTGGCCGGACACCGGCCGCCGCCGTTGGTGGCGCGCGCTGACCGGGTGGGCATCCGCGGGCGGCTGGGGCCGCAGGGGGAGGAGATCGAGCCGCTCGACCCGGGCGAAGTCGAGGCGCTCACGGCGCGTGATGCGAAGGCGTGGGCCGTGGCGCTGCTGCACGCGTATGCGGATCCCGCGCACGAGGCCGCGGTGGCGGAGCGGCTGCGGGCGGCGGGCCACCTGGTATCGGTGTCCTCGGAGATCCTGCCCGAATACCGCGAGTACGAACGCACCTCGACCACCGTCGTGAACGCCTACATCGCGCCGGTGGTGTCGGGCTACCTGGGGCGGCTGGAAGAGGAGGCGGGCGCGCGCGCGATCCGTATCATGGGGTCGAACGGGGGGGCGCTGCCGGTCGCGCGGGCGCGCGAGGAGCCGGTCCACACCGTCCTGTCGCTGTCGCGTATTCACATCA
>VXNP01000107.1 GCA_009840525.1 Gammaproteobacteria bacterium | reverse complement strand
ATTCGGAGATCCCTTGGGAGATCGAGGCCGCTGCTCGGGAAGCCGTGGAGGAATCATTGGAGAACTGATTCACAACGATCCCCGACCGGACATGCCCGCGGAAGCACCCGACAAGCCCGGCGCCCTACAGGTCTCGCCGACTCCCAGGAACTCGCTGGCCCCCAGGTCTCGTCGGTCCTCCGGAAGCCTCGTCGGCTTGCAACAGAGCTAACTTAGCTAATCAGAGCAGACCGCTGCTGCGAGCCTCCGGGCTACCGTTCGGTACGCAGTCGCGATTTCCTCCTGTCCGCGATGGCGCCCGTCCCGCACCACCCAGGTTCCGCCCACCATCACGTCGCGCACGGGGGTGTCCTCGCCGCTGAAGATCCAGGCGTCGAGCAGCTGGTCCTCGTCTCGTCCCACGAGGGCGGGATGGTCGGTGTCGAGGACGACCAGGTCGGCGCGGAATCCCGGCCGGATCGCGCCCAGGCGCCGTCCGATCGCTTTCGCGCCGCCCACCCAGGCGCCCTCCAGCAGAGCCCGCCCGGTGGAATGCACCTCGCGGCCTCCGGCGACGTTGCGCTCGTGCATCGTGAGCCGCTGCGAGTACTCGAGCATCCGCAGGTCAGCGGCCGGGCTGACGCTTACGTGTGAGTCGCTCCCCACCCCCCAGCGGCCCCCAGCGACCAGATAGCTCGCGAGCGGGAAGACCCCGTCGCCCAGGTTGGCCTCTGTGGTCGGACAGAGCCCCGCGACCGCCCCCGAGGAGGCCAGCGCGCGCGTCTCCTCGCCGGTCATGTGGGTCGCGTGCACCGCGCACCAGCGGGCGTCGACGGGAGCGTGGTCGAGCAGCCACTCCACCGGCGAGGCCCCGCTCCAGGACAGGCATGCCCGTACCTCGGTGACCTGTTCGGCGACGTGGATGTGGATGGGGGCGGTGGGATCGGTCGCGTTCAGGGCGTCGACCGCGTCGGTCAGGTCGCCGGCGGGCACCGCGCGCAGCGAGTGAAGCGCCAGGCCGACGCGCCGGTTGCGGTCCCCCGCGAGTGCCCGCCCGAGCGCAACGCAGTCGCCGAGGATCTCGTCGACCGTCGCGACGAACCGGCGCTGCTCCTCGAGGGGCGCATCCGCGCCGAAGTCCGCGACCCGGTAGAGCGTGGGCAGGAGCGTGAGCCCGATCCCGGCGGCCACGGCGGCTTCGTGGAGCCGCAGGGCCATCTCGTGCGGCACGGCGTAGGGCCGCCCCCCGGGGTCGTTGCGCAGGTAGTGAAACTCGGCCACCGCCGTGTAGCCGTGCCGCAGCATCTCGGCGTAGAGCTGAGAGGCCACGACCTGCACATCTTCCGGCGCAAGTCGCGCGAGAAACGCGTACATCTGTTCGCGCCAGTTGCTGAACCCGTACTCGGCCGTACTGCCGCACTCGGTGAGCCCCGCCATCGCGCGCTGAAAGGCGTGGGAGTGCAGGTTGGGTATTCCGGGAACGACGGCCCCGGCGACGCGTCGTGTACCTGCGGGGTCCCCGCCGGGAAGGACCTCCGCGAAATCGCCGTCTGCGGAGATGCCGACGCGGACATCGCGCGCCCAGCCGCCGGGCAGCAGTGCCTGTTCGAAATGGAGGTCGGTCATGGCCGGGGACGGTACTCCGGAACGGGAGCACGGTCAACGAATCGACTCATTCGCCCCACGGCAGGCGCTACCTGCGACAAGCGTGTTGAGGCTACGTTCCTGCTTCCGCACGCGGACAACGGTCCACAAATCTGCCAAAATGGCAGATTCCGCGAGAAAGGTCTGCCAAAATGGCAGACGGGAGGATGATCTGAACATTGAGCCCGGCGGGCCGGACCTGCTGATCCGCAACGTTCACGTCGGCACCATGGCGGACACGGCCGAGGCGTACGGCGTGGTGCGCGATGGCCTGGTGGCGGTCGCCGGCGGACGCATCACCTGGGTCGGGGCTGCGCGTACGGCCCCGCGCGAGGTCACCGCGGGCACCTCCCGCACCCTGGATGGAGGAGGTGGCTGGCTCACCCCCGGGCTCATCGACTGCCACACCCACCTCGTCTTTGCGGGCACTCGCGCGGACGAGTTCGAGATGCGCCTGCGGGGCATGACCTACGAAGAGATCGCGCGGGCCGGAGGCGGAATTCAATCCACCGTTACCGCGACCCGCGCAGCGACCGAAGAGCAGCTATGCGGTGCATCCGAGTGGAGACTTGAAACGCTTGCGGCGCATGGCGTTACCACGGTTGATATAAAGTCCGGTTACGGGCTCGATGTCGGCACCGAACTGAGGATGCTGCGGGCCGCCCGCACCTTGGGCGAACGCCTCGATGTACGCGTATCCCGCACCCTCCTCGCTGCCCACGCGCTCCCACCCGAGTACCGGGATCGGCGCGACGCCTACCTCGATCTGGTGTGCGGGACGGTGATCCCGCGCGCGGCCGCCGATCGGCTCGCCCACGCCGTGGACGCGTTCTGCGAGGGCATCGCGTTCACCGCGGCGGAGTGCGCGCACGTCTTCGATGCGGCGGCGGCCCACGGGCTCCCGGTGCGTCTGCACGCCGACCAGCTCTCGCCGTCCGGGGGGGCCGAACTCGCCGCCCGCTACCGCGCCCGCTCGGCCGACCACCTGGAGTACGCGACGGAGGCGGGTTGCCGCGCATTGGCTGCCGCGGGAACCACCGCGGTCCTCCTCCCGGGGGCGTATTACACTCTGGGCGAGTCCCGCCGGCCGCCCGTGGATGCACTGCGGCGTCACGGCGTCCCGATCGCGGTCGCGACCGACCTCAACCCAGGTTCGTCCCCCGTCACATCGCCTCTGCTCGCGATGAACATGGCCTGCGTCCTCTTCGGCCTGACCCCCGAGGAAGCACTCGCGGGGATGACGCGCCACGCCGCGCCGGTGCTGGGCCTGCAGGGGGAGGTGGGCGTAGTATCGCCGGGCGCGTGCGCGGATCTGGCGCTCTGGGACGTGGACCATCCCTCGGAACTGAGCTACTGGGTCGGCGCCAATCCCTGCCGGGTGGTGGTCCGGGGCGGGGAAGTGCACGACCCCCGGAAATGACGACACTGGATGCGATGCATGCCGTGACAGCGACGCCGGAATCGACTCCGACGCTCTCGGGCGACGAACGCGCGGTCCTGGAAGGCGAGCGCGGCCCCGCGCCGCAGTTGGCGATGCGCGTCGTGGTGCGGATGGCGCGCATCCTTGGAGCGCGTGAGCTGGTGCCCGTGGCCTCCGCCCACATCGACGGCTGCCTCTACCACGGCGACGGGGGCGTCGAGTTCGCCGAGCGGCTCGTTTCGCTGGGCGGGAAGGTGGGCGTGCCCACCACGCTGAATGTCGGTGCCCTCGACCTGCTCAACCCGCGCCGGGTGCGCTCCGCCGGCCATCGCCGAGAGATGGCGCTCCGGCAGATGCGGGCCTACGAGGCCCTGGGCTGCCGCCCCACCTGGACCTGCGCGCCCTACCAGGCGGGACATCGACCCGCGGGCGGACAGGATGTCGCCTGGGGCGAGAGCAACGCCGTCGTTTTCGCCAACTCGGTGCTGGGCGCGCGCACCAACCGCTATGGCGACTTCATGGACATCTGCTGCGCGCTGGCGGGCCGGGCGCCCCGCACCGGCCTCCACCTGGAGGAGAACCGGCGGGCCACCGTCGTGGTGGACACCCGCGCGATCAACCCGGCGCTCAAGGAGCGCGACGTGTTCTACCCGGTGCTGGGCACCTGGCTCGGGGCCACCGTTGACGAACGGGTCGCGGTCGTGACCGGACTGCCCGAGACGGCGACCGAGGACCAGTTGAAGGCGATGGGGGCGGCGTCGGCGTCATCCGGCGCGGTCGGGCTCTTCCACGTGGAGGGCGTCACCCCGGAGGCCCCGGACCTCGCAGCGGCGCTCGGTGGCAAGATGCCGGAAGCCATCCTCACGCCGCGCGCGCGCGAACTCCGGCGGGTGCGGGATGCGCTCAGCACCACCGGCACGTTCGAAATCGACGCGGTGGCGCTCGGCAGCCCGCACTTCTCCCGCGACGAGTTCTCGCTTCTCGAGGCGCTGCTTCCGCGCGAGCCCTTCAGGATTCCTTTCTACGTCTGCACGGGAAGGGCGGAGTACGAGCGGCTGGAAACCAGTGGACGCCTGCGTCGATTCGAGGAAGTCGGAGTGGAGATCGTGGCCGACACCTGCGTGGTGGTTGCTCCCATCCTGCCCGCACGCGGGAGCGTGCTCATGACCAACTCCGGGAAGTTCGCGCACTACACCCCCGCGACGACCGGCTACGATGTGGTCTACGGGAGCCTGGAAGACTGCGTGCGCTCCGCCGCAACCGGGCGCGTCATCCGCGACGAGGGCCTGTGGAACTGAGCGGCGCGCCCGTGCACGCGGGCGAGGGCAGGGGTCGGCTGCTCGTGCTCGAGCGCCCCCTCAGTTTCTGGGGGGGCGTGGATCCCGAAACGGGGCGCGTCTCCGACCCCCGGCATCCGCAATACGGCGTATCGTTGGGCGGCCGCATCCTGGTCATGGAGCGCGCCATCGGGTCCAGCTCCTCCAGCGCCATCATGCTCGAGCTGCTGCGCAACGATGTCGCCCCGGCCGCGATCGTCCTCGGCTCGACCGACGCGATCCTGGTGCTGGGGGTTCTGGTCGCTGAGGAACTCGGCTACGCAAGCATCCCGTTGATCGATGTGGGAAGCGATGGATTCGAGCGAATCCGGGACGGCAACGGAGGACATGGGCACGTGCGAGCAGGGGCCCGGGAAGCGATCCTGCGGGTGTCCATGTCTTAGCCAAGCCAGGCTAAGCTAACCAAGACCTGTGGGGCCTCCCGGTGCTACGGCAACCCGTACCTCTCCAGGTACTGCAGGTCGAACTCGTCCATGCGCACGACGTAGACCACGCCCTCGCCGAAGGCCACCACGCGGCGCTCCATCGGCAGCTCGATGGTGGCCGTGCGCGTCCCGGAACCGTCGAAGAGGTCGTATGCGGGGGCATCTCCCGCCGCGGTATGGCGGCGCACCCAGGCGCGGCCTGTCGGGTCGACGGCGATGTTCTGGAAGAAAGCCGGCTTGCTGTCCGGCCACTCGTAGCGGTCGAGGTCGTCGTTGCCCGGTGCCCCGCCGCGGCCGGCGCGCATGTCGAAATCGCCGTTGCTCTGCTCGACCTGGATGGTCATGCCGCCGCCGGTCTCGGCCTGGGCGTCGCGCCACTCCTCCATCTCGGCCCTCCCGATGTCCACCGGCGAATACGCGTAGCCCGGCCCGCGCGTGACCTCGCCGTCCGGGGCGATCCACTCCACCCAGAACTCTGCGGATCCGGGGACCGAGCGGGCGGCAACGACCCGGCCATCCGCCGCCACGCCCCACGCGTCGGCGGGCGAGAGCGGTATCGGCGAGATCGACACGTTCTGGTTGCCCGCTCCGCCCGAGGTGCGGCGGGTGCGGTCGATCAGCTTGACGCTCGCCAGCGTGTCCACCGCCTCCGTCTCCAGGTCGTAGCGGAGAACCTGCGAGGAGTCGGCCACCTCGCCGCCCGCGCTCATCCCGAAGCCCTGGAAGTAGATACCTCCGCTCGCGTCCACGCCCTGAGGAATCGCGAGCATGATCGGCGCCCCCATCTGGAACGCACCCAGCATGTAGGGCCGCGTGTCGCCGAAGCTCAGGTCGGCGCCCATCTCGGTCAGGCGCCCGTTGCCGAGGTCCACCAGAAGGGATCTGTCGCCGGGCAGCGGCCACACCGTGTCCGGCTGGCGGTATTCCGCGGGTCCCTCGCCCACGCGGCCGACGGAGACGGTGGTTCCGGCCTCCATGTCGACCACCAGCAGCGTCTGCCCCAGCGGATCCGCCACCAGCACACGCCCGTCCGGCAGTTCGCGCACGGTCTGGATCACGGCGAACTCGTGTTCGAGCGCCGCCTGCGCCGGACCGAGGCCGGTGCGATCCTCTTCGGCGCGCTGGCCGCCGCAGGCCGCGGCGGAGACCAGCGCAAGGGCTGCGCCGACTCCGCACAGCGCGGGCCTGGTCGGATATCGGATACGGGTGCGTTCGGCCTTGTCGTTCATGGTCTCGAAGAACCTCCGTGAGCAGGGGGACCGTCCATGGGACTCGAACCGCGTCCGCGCGGTTGCACGGGCCGGGACCAAGATGAGCAGTGGCCGTGGAGTCGTCCACCCGAGGTGGGGCACCCGATCCATCGCATGCCATGTGCCATACATACATCCGGGGACCCGATGACTTCGCGCGGACGTGCGCTGCCTGACCCCCGCGCGCGCTCGGGGGTAGACGAAGCCGGCAGGTTGCGGCCAGCTTTGCGGCACCGGGTGTCTTCATGTTCGGGGATTCCGCCCGGGGTCGGTCGCCTCGTCGCGGTGGCGGGGGAGGCCGCGGCCTCGGGCGGCATCCCGTCCCTTTCACGCCCCGACCAAGAGGCTACGACTCACCCCATGAGGCGCATCGCACGGTTTGCGTGGGTCCTGCTTCGTCTGCTGCCGTTCCTGATCGCGTTCCTGCGCGACCGCCGGCGCTGGATCGTGGTCGGGCGCCCCGCGCGCCGAGGGCCGGGACACCACGAGCGACGCGCCGCCCGTCTGGTCGGGACCATCGCCGCCCTCGGACCCGCCTTCATCAAGCTGGGGCAGATGTTCGCCTCGCGCGCCGACATCCTTCCCGAGCCCTATCTCAGCGCCGTGGGCACGCTCCGCGACCAGGTGCCGCCCGCTTCCCCGGACGCGATCGTGCGCGTCGTCGAGAAAGAGCTTGGCGGGAGGCTCCCGGATCTCTTCGAGAGCTTCGACCGCGAACCAATCGCCGCGGCCAGCCTGGGACAAGTGCACCGGGCCCGGCTCGACGGACGCGACGTGGCGGTAAAGGTGCTCCGTCCGCGCGTGGAGCAGCGGGTCGCGCTGGACGTGGATACCGCGTTCCGGATCGTCTTCTGGCTGAACGTCCTGTTTCCCAACCACCACATGCGGGCGCTGGCCAACGTGATCCGCGAGTTCTCGGTGAAGGTGCGGGAGGAGATGGATCTGCGGGTGGAAGCCGAGAACACCCGGCGCTTCCGACGCGCCTTCGCCCGGGACCGCGCCGTCAGGGCGCCGCGCGTCTTCGACGACATGACCACCCGGCACGTGATGGTGATGCAGTACATGGAGGGCACCCGCATCGATCGCCTGGGAGACCGCGTGCGACGGGGACGCCCTTCGGCGAGCCTGCTCATGGAAAGGCTGTCCTCGGTATACCTGCGCATGATGATGATGGACGGCTTCCTGCACGCCGATCCTCATCCGGGGAACCTGCTGGTGGCGGAGGACGGATCGCTCGTGGTGCTCGACTGGGGCGCCGTCATCGAGGTCCCGCGCTGGACCCGCCAGAGCCTGCTCGGCCTTTCGATGGCCGTGGTGCGGGAGGACATCGACGGCGCCATCGGCGCCATGTACCGGCTGGGGATGATCGGCCCGGAGGTGTCGCGCGGGGAGATCCGCGAGGCGGCGGCGGAGATCGTGCGGGTGGTGGAGGGCGCGCGCAAGAACGGACAGGCCGGCCGACGGCGCGTTCAGGAGAGCGTGCGCGAGGTGCTGGACACCTTCTACACCTGGCCCCTCATGCTCCCGCGCGAGCTCGTCTACCTGTTCCGCACGCTCGTGCTGCTCGAGGGCATCGGAGCCGCCTACGATGCGCGCTTCGACTCGTTCGCCGTCTTCCGCAGGGTGGTGGGCGCGCACCGGGGCGAGATCCTGCGCACCGCGGGCCGGGAACCGGTCGCCATCGCGAAGGACGTGTGGTCCGAGACGAGCGGGCTGGTGCGGTCCGCGCGCGAGTTGCTGGTGCGGGCCGAACGCGAGAACCTGCGGGTGCGGGTGCATCCGCGCGACATCCAGGGAATCGAGCGCTCCCTCACGCTGCTGGGCCGACGGCTGCTCCTGTCGATCTTCGCCGCCTCCACCGCCGTCATCTCCGCCATCATCTACATCTCGCTCGACAACGTCTGGGTGCTGGCCGCCGGGCTGCTCGCCGCGCTGGTGCTGTTCCTGGTCGTGCTGGTGGTCCCCGCGCACCTGCTGGACAACCCGTTGCGCCACGCGCGCGGGCTGGGATCGCGTCGATGGCAGCCGTAGCGGGGCGGAAGACGGCCCCGGAACGGGAGATGGCGCGCGCGCTCGCGGAGGGGTGCGGCGCGGGTGAGCGAGCGGCGCTGGCGCGGGCCATTTCGGTAGTGGAGGACCGCCGCCCGGGCTTCCGTGAGCTGCTGCGACAGGTGGCCGCGCACGGCCGCCGGGCCCACCGGACGGGAATCACCGGTCCGCCCGGGGCGGGGAAGTCGACCCTGGCGGCGGCGCTAGCCCGGGTTTGGCGCGGCGCGGGCGAGGAGGTGGCGATCGTGGCGGTGGATCCCACTTCGCCCTACTCAGGGGGCGCGCTGCTGGGAGACCGCGTGCGCATGGCGCCGCTCCGGCTCGACCGGGGCGTCTTCATCCGCTCGATGGCGACGCGCGGGGCTGGCGGCGGCCTGGCCGAGGCGGTGCACGACGTGATCGACCTCATGGAGGGGAGCGGATTCGGCCGCATCCTGCTTGAGACGGTAGGGGTCGGCCAGACCGAGCTGGGGGTGGCGGAAGCCGCCGATACGGTGGTGGTGGTGCTCACGCCCGAATCGGGCGACGAAGTGCAGGCCATGAAGGCCGGGCTTGCCGAGGTGGCCGACATCTTCGTGGTCAACAAGGCGGACCGCCAGGAGGCTCGCGCGCTCGTGCGGCGGCTGCGCGACGCGGTCGGGCTGGGCCGAGGCCGGAGTGCCGGGGGCCGGGGCGCCGACGCGCTCGCGGAGGAGCCCGGCGCGCCCGGGTGGACCCCCCCCGTGCTCACTGCAGTCGCCACTGCGGGCGAAGGGATCATCGCGTTGGCGGACGCCATCGAGGACCACCGCCGCGGCCTCGCGGAATCGGGGGCGCTGGAGGCGCGCCGCATCGCCCGCGCGGAGGCACGCATCCGGGCGGAAGTGCGCGCTGCCCTGGAGGCGCGCCTGGGCCGGGTTGCCGGGGACGGCGGCTTCGGGGAAGCGGCCCGGATGGTGGCCGGCGGGCGGGAGACGGTGTACGAAGCGGCACAGCGCCTGCTCGCAGGGGGAGGTATCCTGTCCGGGGACCTGGAGCCATGACCACGACACACCGCAGGATCCGCGTCCTGGTGGCGAAGCCGGGACTGGACGGCCACGACCGCGGGGCGCGCGTCATCGTAAGCGCCTTCCGCGACGCCGGCTTCGAGGTGATCTACACCGGGCTTCATCAGACGCCGGAGGCGATCGTCGAAGCCGCCCTGCAGGAGGACGCGGACGTGGTGGCGCTGTCGATTCTCTCGGGCGCCCACATGACCCTCCTGCCCCGGGTGAAGGCGCTCCTCGACAAGGCCGGGCTGGCCGATGTCCTGGTCACCGGGGGCGGCATCATCCCGGACGAGGATGCGGAAGCGCTCCACGCCGCGGGCATCGGCCGGCTCTTCGGTCCGGGCGCGCGCACCGGGGACGCGGTCGCCTACATCCGGACGTGGTTCACTTCGTCGGGGCGGGCCGAGACGTGAGCAGCGCACGCAGCGCGGGCTCGGCTCGCGCCGGGAAGGCCGGGCGCACGTCCGCGGGGGACCCCGCCGTTCCGCGGGTACGCCGGCTCGCCGAGGAGCTCGAGGAGCTGCGGGCGCGGCTGCGGCTGGGCGGCGGAAGGCAGCGCATCGAGCGTGAGCACGCCCGGGGCAAGTGGACAGCGCGCGAACGGGTCGCCGCGCTGCTCGACCCCGGCGAGACGTTCGTCGAGATCGGCCTGCTGGTGGCGCACGACCTCTACGACGGGCGGGCGCCCGCCGCCGGGGTGGTCACCGGCGTGGGCCGGATCCATGGGCGCGAGGTGGTCGTGGTCGCCAACGACGCGACCGTCAAGGCGGGGGCCTGGTGGCCCGAGACCATCGCCAAGATCCTGCGCGCGCAGGAGATCGCCATGCGCTGCCGCGTCCCCATCGTCTATCTCGTGGACTCGGCGGGCGTCAACCTGCCGTATCAGGGAGGCGTCTTCCCCGGCAAGTACGGGGCGGCGCGCATCTTCTACTACAACTCGCTCATGCGCCGCTACCTGGGCATCCCCCAGATCGCCGCGGTCATGGGCCCGTGCATCGCGGGGGGCGCGTACCTGCCCGCGCTCTCGGACGTGATCGTCATGGTCGAGGGCACCAGCTTCATGGGGCTAGGGGGTCCCAACCTGGTCAAGGGCGCCATCGGACAGACGGTCGAGGCGGAGGAGCTGGGGGGCGCGCGCATGCATACGTCGGTCAGCGGGGTCGCCCATTACCTGGCGAAGGACGATCCGGCCTGCATCGAGAAGATACGCGTGCTGATCGAGGCCCTGCCGCGCGGCGACGGCTCCAGGGCCGTGACCGGTGGGCGGGCGCTTCGTCCGGACGCCTCCGCCTCCGCCCCCGCCGGAACGCGGGTCGACCGTGGTCCCCGACGAGGATCGCGCCAGGAGCGCGCCTCTTCCGGTACCGGCCCGGCCCGCCCCGCGGAGGACCTCTACGATCTCCTCCCCGACGATCACCGGCATCCCTACGACATGCCGGAGGTGCTGCGCTGCATCCTGGACGAGCCCGGGCTGGTGGAGTATCAGCCCGAGTACGCCCCCGAGATGATGTGCGGAACCGGCGCCATCGACGGGATGCAGATCGCGGTCATCGCCAACGCGCGCGGAATGGTGCGCGATGCGGAGGGCGGGCCGCCCCGGTTCGGGGGCATCGTCTACACGAAGAGCGCGGAGAAGGTCGCAGGCTTCATCGAGACCATGAACCGCCGCCGCAGGCCGCTGCTCTTCGTGCAGGACGTGTCGGGCTTCATGGTGGGACCGAAGGCGGAGCGCTCGGGCATCATCCGCGCGGGCGCGCATTTCGTCGAGGCGATGGCGAGCGCGACGGTGCCCAAGCTGGTGCTGACCCTCAACCACGCCTCCGGGGCGGGCTACTACGCGATGGCGGGCCAGGGGTTCGATCCGGACTTCATCCTTTCCCTTCCGACGGGGAGGATGGGGGTGATGGAGGGCGAGAGCGCGGTCATGGCGCTCTTCAGCCGGCAACTCGAGGAGCTGCGCGAGCGGGGCGAAGTGCCGGACGAGGACTTGCGCACGCGCATGGACGAGGTGCGGGAGGACTACGACCGTCAGCTGGATGCCCGCTTCGCCGGTGCCCGCGGCTTCGTGGACGAGGTCGTGCTGCCCGAGGAACTGCGCGGAGCGATGGCGCTGCTGCTGCGGGCGGCGCTCAACAACCCGGGGCCGCACCTGGGGGCGTTCCACCTGCCGCCGGGCGTGGTCTGATGGGGAGAGTCGGTGGCGCGCGCACGGTGCGCGTCGCGGGCGCCGGCGGATTCTGGGGCGACGACCTGGATGCGCCGGTGCGCCAGGTCGAGGAGGGACCGATCGACTACCTGGTCATGGACTACCTGGCCGAGGTGACCATGTCCATCCTGCACAAGCAGCGCGCCCGCGACCCGGAGGCCGGATACGCGCGCGACTTCGTGGCGCTGATGGAGCGCATCCTGCCGGCGTGCCTGGAGCGCGGCATCCGGGTGGTCGCCAACGCCGGCGGGGTCAATCCCGGAGGATGCGCCGACGAGGTGGCGCGGGCGGCCCGGCGCGCGGG
>VXNP01000091.1 GCA_009840525.1 Gammaproteobacteria bacterium | reverse complement strand
CCGCCCTGCCTTCCAGGATTCCGCCCATCTCGAAGTCGATGGTGCCGGTCAGCAGGTAGGTCCAGATGATGGCGAGCAGCTGGAAGCCGATCGAAGTGCTGAGCAGGATGCCCAGGTACACGCGCCCCGCCCTCTTCGCCGCGTCGGTGCCCGCGTGCGTGACCAGCGGGAAGGTGGAGAGCGTCAGAGCCTCGTAGAAGATGAAGAGGGTGAACAGGTTGCCCGCGAAGGCGACCCCCATGGTGCAGGAGATGGCCAGCGCGAAGAAGATGTAGAAGCGGGTCTGGTTTTTTTCGTGATGGCCGCGCATGTAGCCGATGGCGTAGAGCGTGGTCACGATCCAGAGGCTGCCCGCCACCAGGGCGAAGATCATCCCCAGCGGCTCCACCACCAGCTCCAGCGGGAGGCCGGGGAGGGGCTCCGCCAACACGAAGCGAGGTGTTTCGCCGGCGCTCACGGCCCGATGGATCTGCATCACCACGCCCAGAAGGACGCCGCCCGTGATCAGCGAGGCAGCCTCGCGCAGGTTGGGACTGGCGCGCAGCAGGCCCACCAGTACCGCCCCGGCCGCGGGAATGACCAGGGCCAGGAGCGCCAGTTCGCCCGCGTTCACGGAGCGCCTCCCAGCAGGGCGCGCGCCGCCTGGCCGGCGACGTTGGTGGTCAGCGAGGCGTCGATGCCGAAGTAGAGGTTCGCGACGATGAGCGCCCAGGTGGGGACCAACAGCCGCAGCGGGGCCTCGGACACGGAACCTGCCCGGGCCGACGGCTCACCGAAATAGACCGCTTCCACCACCCGCCAGATGTAGACCACGGCCAGGGTGGAGGTGACCAGCACCAGCGCCGCGACCGGCCACATCCCCTGCTCGAGCGCGCCCAGCACCAGGTACCACTTGCTCACGAAGCCCACCGTGAGCGGCACCCCGATGAGGCTGAGACCTCCCGCCGTGAAGGCGGCCATGGTCCAGGGCATGCGCCGGCCCAGGCCGCGCAGGGCATCGATGTGCACCGAGCCCACCCGGTACATGACGCAGCCGAGGGCGAGGAACAGCGCCCCCTTCATGAGCGCGTGGTTGAAGAGGTGGAGCGTGGCTGCGGTCAGTCCGGTGACCGAGGCGAAGCTGATCCCCAGGATGATGTAGCCGATCTGGGCGACGCTCGAATAGGCCAGCATGCGCTTGATGTTGCGCTGGAAGATCGCCACCAGCGACATCGTGAAGATCGCCACCAGCGCGAGCGGCAGCAGCCACATGCCGAGGCTGAGTTCGCCGAATGAGTAGGTGACTCCGAAGACGGTGAAGAAGAAACGCAGCAGGACGTAGACCGCGACTTTCGTGGAAGTTGCGGCGATGAGTCCCGTAACCGCAGAGGGTGCAAAGGCATAGGCGTCGGGCAGCCACACGTGCAGCGGGAAGAGGGCCAGCTTGAGGCTCGTGCCGACGGTCAGGAAGGCGAACGCCACCAGGACGGTCCGTTCGCCGGTCAGGGCGGGAAGGCGCTCGGCCAGGTCGGCCAGGTTGAGCGTTCCGGTCTCGACGTAGAGCAGCCCGATGCCGATCACGATGAACGACGCCCCGATGCTCCCCATGATGAGGTAGCGGAACGCCGAGACCAGCGCACGCCGATCGGATCCCATGGCGATCAGGGCGTAGGTGCCGAGCGACGAAATCTCCAGGAACACGAAGATGTTGAAGGCGTCCCCCGTGATGGCGATGCCCAGGAGGCCGCACAGGCAGAGCATCCAGGCGCCGTAGAAGAGGGGGATGCGGCGCTCGTCCACCTCGCGCTCCACGCTGGTGAGGGCGAAGAGGGTGACGACCACGCCGATGCCGGCGACGATGAGGAGCACCAGGCCGTTGACGGCGTCCACCCGGTACTCGATCCCCCAGGGCGCGGCCCAGCCGCCCAGCGCGTAGCGGATGTCCTCGCCGCCCAGCACGCGGGACAGAAGCCCCACGGACGCCGCGAAGGCCGTGACCGCTCCGGCCATCGCGATGCCCCACGAGACGCGCTTCCAGGGGACCAGCACGCACAGGGCCGCGGCCAGAAGCGGGGCTACGATCTGGATGGCGGGAAGGTGCGCCGCGATCATGGCCGCGCGCCCTCGTGCAGCTCGTCGGCGAGCACCTGTTCCTGTATCTCGTCGTCCTCGATGGTGCCGTAGGTCTCCTTGATGCGCACCACGAGCGCGAGCGCCATCGCCATGGTGGCTACGCCCACCACGATCGCGGTGAGCATGAGCACGTGAGGCAGCGGGTTGGAATAGAGCACCTCCGCCGCACCCTCGGCCGCCCCGTGATCATCTTCGATCAGGATGGGGGCGGTGCCGCCCACGATCTTCCCGGTGCTCACGTAAAAGATGATCACCGAAGTCTGGAAGAGGTTCAGCCCGACCACCTTCTTGACCAGGTTGCCGCGGGAGATCAGGGCGTAGAAGCCTACCATCATCAGGAAGATGACGACCCAGTAGTTGAAGAGGCCCAGGAACTCCATCTACCGGCTCCTGCGCCGCCCGGCGAAGCTGTAGAAGAGCGTGACCATGACCCCGAAGACGGTCACGAGAACCCCCGCTTCGACGAGAAGGATGCCGATGTGCTGGGCGTGCTCGGCGTCGTACAGCAGGACTCCGTAGTCCAGGAAATTGCCGCCCATGAACATCGCCACCACGCCGACGCCCGCGAAGATCAAAACGCCCAGGGTGCCGCACCAGGTTACGATACTGGTGGGTATTGCGGCCTTGGCGCGGTCGAGCCCGAAGACGAGGGCGTACAGGATCACCCCTGCCGCGAAGATGACGCCCGCCTGGAACCCCCCGCCCGGTCCGTAGTCGCCGTGGAACTGGACGTACAGCGCGAAGAGCAGGATCGGGCCCACGAGGATCTTGGCGGCGATGCGCAGAATGATCTGGTCCCTCATGGCGCTCCGTCCTCGCCATCGTCGTCGGCAGGCGACCCTCCCTTGCGGCGCGGCCGCCGCCTCCCCACGAACAGGGTCAGCACCCCCACCATGGCCGCGAAGACGACGGTGGTCTCGCCCAGCGTGTCGTAGCCTCGGTAGCTGGCCAGGACCGTGGTGACGATGTTCGGGATGTGCACCTCGAGCACCTCCCCCTCTTCACCCGCGAGGGGCACGTGCATCTCCAGGTACTCGGGAGCCACGTGGCCGTGGACCGGGTTGTCGGCCTGGCCCCATCGCGGCAGATCGTAGGTGCCGTACACCAGCATGCCGCCGGTGACCAGCACGATCAGCAGCGGGATGACGGGTGACTTCGCGTGGCGCTTCTGCCGGGTTCCCACCAGCGCCAGCGTCCCGAGCGCCAGGATGGTCGAGACGCCGGCGCCCACCGCTACCTCGGTGAATGCCACGTCCACCGCGTCGAGCACGACGAACAGGGCGGCCGAAAGGAAGCTGTAGATTCCCATCAGCATCACCACGGCGACGAGATTGCGCAGGTGCAGGACGCCGAAGGCCGTCACGGCCAGCAGTCCGAGGAGTGCGAGGTCGACGACGGATTCCACTCAGTCTCCTCCCTCGTCGTCGTGCACGACGGGCTCGACCTTGCCATGCAGGGCGGCCTTGGCCAGCGCATGGGTCGCCACCGGGCTGGTGAACCAGAGGAAGCCCAGAATCATGATCAGCCTCAGCGTCACGCCGCTGATCCCGGCCTGCAGCATGAGCCCGGTGAGGATGAAGAAGCTGCCCATTGTGTCGGTGAGTCCGGCCGCGTGCATGCGCGTGAAGACATCGGGCATGCGCAGGACGCCGATGCCGCCGATGACCACGAAAAAGCTGCCGAGCAACAGGAGCGCGGCGCTCAGGTAGTCGAGAACCATCTCCATCAGCCCGACTCCGTCTCGCCCGGGTGCGGTCCCGAGGCTCCCAGACTCCCGAACTGGAAGAACTTCAGCACAGCTATCGTGCCGATGAAGTTGAGAAGCCCGTACGCGAGCGCCAGGTCCAGAAACTCGGGCCGGCCGGTGAAGAAGCCGATGAGCGCGATGATGAGGACGGTCTTGGTGCCGAACATGTTGACCGCCAGGACGCGGTCGTAGACCGTGGGGCCGAGGAGCGCCCGGGCCATCGCCATGGCCATCGTGACCAGGACCGCGATCGAGGCGCCGACCACCATCATGACGCGCCCTCCAGGCGGCACACGCGACGGTCCATCTCGCCTTCTTCGGTTCCGTCGAGCGCCTCCTTGGTGAGCGCATGGATGCGGAATCCCTCGGCATCGAGGCGCACCGTGATGGTGCCCGGAGTCAGGGTGATGGAGTTGGCGTAGATGAAGCGCCCCAGATCCGTCTTCTGGTGCCCCTGGAAGTCCACCAGCCGGGGCCGGATGGGAAGCCGGGGTGAGAGGATGACGCGGGCCACGGCGAGGTTCGACCTGAGCACCTCGACGACGAGCCAGGGCAGATAGAAAAGGAGCCCCGGGACGATGTGGAACGGCGCCCCTTCCCTGTCGGGCAGCAGCATCCTCGTCACCAGGAGCGCGACACCCACGACCGACGCCGCGCCCAGGCTGAGAAGCAGCGTCGTGTAGTGTCCCGACATGAGCAGCCACATGGCGTACCACAACAGGCACAGGCCGGCTACGCGCGCGACGGGACGTTGGGTCAAAAGCGAATGCGGGCGGCTGGGAGAGGTCGGGGGTTCGGCGACGGGCAACCTACCAAGTGGACTGTGCCCCGTCAATGATCAGCTGGGCCAGGCGTTCGATCGCCTCTTCGCGGGCCACTTCCTCGGTTTCGGACGCTTCCAGGAACTGCCCCTGCGCGCTCAGTCCTCCGTTCTCCCACAGGATCTCGTTGTTGACCACGTCGATCAGCTCGACCTGAAGGCTGATGCTCACCTGGCGCTGCAGCACCTCGGGGCCGGCGCCCGCCTGTCCGGCACGAAAGTTGGGGGTCCGGAGGTCGTAACGGCTGATGGTGCCGCGCAGGATGGCATCCGCGTTTTCTTCCGCACCCTGGTTGACGCCCAGGCCTCTGGGCACCTCGCGCAGCAGGAACTGGTGGATCTCCTGGGTGATCTCGAAGAGGCCGGTCTCATTATCGAAGGGAAGGATCGCCAGGCTCCGGATGTGATCCGGAAAGCTGCCCCCGCGGAAGCTGTAGTTGCAGCCCGACAGCAGTACCATGGACAGAAGCGCGGCACCCAACAGCACGCGCGGGAGAGCCGGCACGAGAGCGGGAATTGCCTGGGCGGGACGTTTCAATCGGGTCGGGATTCGGGGACTCACGCTCACTCCTGGTTGCGGGGGAACCAGATGTCGGACGGATACGGCTCCACGGTCTCGACTGTCTCAAGCGTGAAGGTCAGCTCGCGAAAGTCGATGAGATTCCGGTAGGTCGCTTCGGCGGGAAAGCCGTCGCGCAGGGGCAGTGACAGTGAGAGTTGGTCCACCGCCTCGCCGTCGCGCAGGAGAGCGAGGGCGGCCACGTCGCCATTGTCGTCGAGTTCGTACAGGAGATCCGGCCGGCTGCTCGAGTCGTAGGTGAGGCGAAGTGTGCCGTCGTCCGCCTCCCATCCCTGCGCCAGGCGGTAGTCGCCTCCGGGGCGAAAGATGCCGAGAGAGGACCAGAAGAGTGCCGGCGGTGGGATCAGTTCGTCCGATGCGCCCTCGGGAATCCGGAGGTCGTCGCCCACCAGAGCTGCGCGCAGCACGGTCTCGCCCCGCCCCGTGAAGAGGTCCAGCCGCGCGCGGTAGGGGGGTTCCAGCCGAGCGACACCGCGACCGCCCGAACGCAGCCCCGGTTCGCGCACGTTCCAGTCGAAGATGAGCCGGACCGGGGTCGTGAGCTGCGTGCGTGCCTCTACCAGCAGCGCATGGCGATGGTAGTCCAGGGCCGGCGGGCCGGCGGGCGGGGGCTCCGGTGCCCGGGGCAGCCAGCAGCTTGCGGTCAGTGCGGCGCCGGCGAGGACGAACACGCGCCGGAAGCGGGAACAGCTCATTCGGAATCGCGGTTTCAAGGCCGATGCGCTTGCCAGGGTGGGGACCACTGCCTACAACGATAATCGATGTCAGACCGGAATCCGAGACCGAATCCGCAGGCCGCCAGGCCGGCCTACGTGGTGAGCGACGCCCACCTTGGTGCGGCGCCGGGCGCGCGCGCCGCCGATCTCGTGGACTGGTTGCGGTATGTGCGCGGACGCGCGTCGCACGTGGTCCTGAACGGAGACATCTTCGACTTCTGGTTCGAGTACCGGCGCGCGATTCCGCGCGGGCATGTGCGCGTCCTCGGGGCGGTCGCGGAGGTGGTGGACGCGGGCGTGCCCGTAACCTTCCTGGGCGGCAACCACGACTGGTGGGGCGGCTCGTGCCTGGCGGAAGAGATCGGGGTGTCGTTCCATCGCGCCCCCATCCGCACGTCCCTCGCCGGTCGCAGCGCCTACATCGCCCACGGCGACGGGCTGGGTCGCGGGGACTACGGCTACCGGGTCGCGAGCGGCATTCTCAGGTCGCGCATGTTCCGCCACGCCTTCCGCTGGATCCATCCGGACCTCGGCGTTCGGCTCGCCGCCTCCCTCTCAAGGACCGACAGCCACGAGGGCCGCCCGGGGGAAGGAAGCCGTCAGCGCGCCAGGGCGCTGGAGCTGCTTGCGATGCGGGAACTCGAGCGCGACGAAACCCTCGACATCGTGGTGTTCGGCCACACCCATGTCCCTGCGGTGGTGGAGGTTGCGGGCCGCTACTACCTGAACGCGGGCACATGGATGCGCGAGCGCTGCTATGCGGTCGTGGAAGCCTCGGGGCCGCCGCGCATCGAGCACTGGGAGAGCGGGCGGCCTACCTCCTAGCCGCCCTGCAGGAACGCCGGGGTCCAGGGCAGCGACAAGCCGACCTCGAACGCCGTGCCGGAAGGACCCGCAACCGGTTCCACCGTCAGCGGCGCCGGGAAATCGGCCAGGTGCGCGGAGACGAAGGCGTCGGCGCCCCCGAAGAACGTGAAAAAGACCAGGAGCGCGACCCAGTCCTCCATCTGCTCGTCGCGCGCGGTCGCCAGCAGACGAATGTCCTCGATGCTCTCGTCGGCCGCGAGTTCCGCTTCGATGGCCTCCGGTGCCACGTCGCCACGGAGAAGCTCCGCGGTCTTCGCGGCCTCGAGCATCTGCTGGCGCCGTCTCGCGGTGCCGCGCAGCGAGTCGGTCTTGTAGGCCATCCACACGTTGCCCGCCTGTGCGAGAAAGTAGAAGGCGGCACGGCCGTACGAGCCCGATGCCGCCTGTCCCCAGCCGGGGACGAGGACGCTGCGCAGGAAGGCGCCGCCGGGGGATGGGCGGCCGGTCGATGGCGGCGCCTCCACGGAATCCGCCCCTTCCAGCGCGACGTTGGCCTGCGCTTCCTGGGCGCGAGCCCCAGCGGGCAGGGTCAGGGCGGCAATGGCGACCGCGGTCGCAGCAAGGATCCCCGCGGGAGGGATCCGGCATGGGAAGGACGGAGTAGGCAATGTCTGCGCGAGAAGGTCCTGCCGGCCGGACGTCGAACGGGCCTGCACCGATGGGCGAACGCGGCTGATACCCGGCAGCTACGGAGACGTTCTGTAATCAACTCCCTGCCAGGACTCACGTGTGCGGCCGGCCAACAACCGAGCAGGACGAGTCATGACTACGCTCAGAACCGATCGGCTGCTTCTGCGCCCGTTCCAACTCACGGACGTCGACGACGTCTACACCTACGCGCGCGACCCCGAGTGGGGCCGGTATCTGCCGGTTCCCCGCCCGTACGAGCACAGGCACGCCGTCGAGTTCGTGGCGCGCTCCGTGCTTGCTCCGTGGGATACCAATCCCGCCTTCGCGATCTGCCTGAGCGGCAGGTGCGTCGGCGGTATCAACATCAGGGTCGACACGTCCGCGGGGACCGGCGAAATCGGATACAGCATCGCCCGCGCGGACTGGGGCAAGGGCCTCACAGCCGAAGCCGCGACAGCGGTCATGGGCTGGGCGTTCGACGAGTTCGATCTCGCCAAGATCACCGCGATGGCGGACGTTGCGAATACCCGATCCTCAAGAGTGATGGAAAAGCTGGGGATGAGGCGGGACGGGGTGCTGAGAAGCGAACGGCCAAGCGACGCCGACCCGGGCACCCGGCAGGACATGGTGATCTACTCCGTCCTGCGCGACGAGTGGCAAGCGCGCGCGTCGGGTTAGGCGGCCGGACCCACTACTGCACCTATGGCCAGAGATCCACGCCGCCCTTCACGTGCCGATCCAGGAAGGCCAGCATCCTCGGCATCCACTCGAGCCGGGCGGCCCTGCCCGCAACGTCATCGTACCGCGCGTAGGTGACCGGCTTGTAGTAGCGGGCGGCTTCCGTGGCGAACGCGCGCATCTGCACGTCGCCCTCGCCGGCGATGATCAGCAGAGGCATCCCGACATCCTGCGCGAACAGCGTGGGAGACGCCCGCCGGAAGGTCTCGCGGTTCTCCGCCAGCAGGCCGAGCTCGTACTGGTACATGTTGATGTTGGCCAGAGCCGACTCGTTCTCGACCAGTTGAATGCGGTTGGCGTATCCCTCCCGCAGGGGCACGGCGGCCCGGAACGCGTCCGGGGCGAAGGTGCTCGCGGCAAAGCTCAGATAGGCTCCGTAGCTCACGCCCGTGACCGCGACCCGGTCGCCGTCGATGTCGGGCAATGTGCCGAGATACCCCGCGCCCGCCACGACATCATCCAGATCACACCGCGCCCAGCACCCGTTGTTCGCCTCCTCGTGCTCCCGGCCGAAGCCTGAGCTCCCCCGGATGTTGGGGGCCAGAACCGCATATCCGTGCTTGATGAAGTAGTGGGCGTCGGCGTGTCGCCTCCATCCATCCTCGAACTGCGAGGAGGGCCCCCCGTGGACCCAGACGATGGCGGGATACCCGCCGGGCGGCGGCGGCTCGGAAGGCCGGAACAGGTAGGAGTTGATGGTGAGCCCGTCGTTCTCGTAGCTCACCCGTTCGGGCATGAAGAAAGCGTCGGCGAGGGACGGATCCGGCAACGAGTGCGTCAGACGGGTCGGCTCGCCTGCGGCTGCATCCATCACAAACAGATCAGGGACCTGCGCCGGCGTGTCGAAGGTGAAGGCGATGCGGCTGCCGTCCGGTGACCACGCCGGGTTCGCCACGAGGCCCATCTCCGGAGCGAAGAGGGTCTGGACGGTCCCGTCGTCCACCGAGGCAACCCGCAGAATCTGACGGCCCCTCAGGTTGGACGTGTACGCGACCCTCGCGCCGTCGGGAGACCAGCGGGCATAGCCCCGGAAGGGCTTCTGGGAGCTCTGATCGGCCGCTTCGGGCGCGAGCGGACGAGGCTCTCCGCCCTCCATCGGCGCAAGCCACCAGTTGATCCAGCCGCTTCGGTACGAGCGGAAGAGCACCAGGTCGCCTCTCGGCGAGACCTGGCCGGGCCCGAACTCCTGGCCGGTGCGATAGTCCATCCAGTCCCGGTCGCTCACGATGAGGCGCTCGCCGGAGCCGGTGGCGGCGTCGATGGCGATGACGTCGTGGTGGATCCACCACTGGTCCATGCGCACGAACACGATCCTGGAACCGTCCGGGGTCCAGGTGGGCTGCACGTCGTATCGGGTGTCGGTGGTGAGCCGCTTCACCTGTCCTCCGGGCACCGAGACGGTGTAGATGTCGTAGTTGCCGCGCAGCGAGTTGGAGAAGGCGATGTGCCGCCCGTCCGGGGACCAGCTCCAGGAGAGCGTGCGGGCGCCGAGGTCGGTCAGTTGGAGCGCGCGCTGCTCGGAGATGGACCAGAGCCAGAGCTCCTGCCCGTCGCCGGATGCGCTCGACACGTAGCCGATCCACGCGCCCTCCGGCGAGTACGCCGGGCTGGTGACGGCCTCCACCGGGATCGCCCGGGGATCGCCGCCGCCGGCGTCAACGGTCCACAGGGTGTCGCGCCCGAGGAAGAGGATCGTCGAACCGTCGGGGGACCAGTCGGGCACGGCTCCGTCCACGAGGGAGCTCGTGGACACGAACTCCTCGAGGGTGAAGTCGCCGGGGGTGCGGGTGGACGCGGGCGTGCCGCTGGTTTCGGCGCAAGCCGCGCCGGCGAGAGCAGCGAGAAATGCAAACAGCGTTCGCTTCATCGGAGCCTCCTTACTCCGGGGCCGGCACCGGCGGGAACGTCCCCCTCCTGAGAAACACGATCACCGCCTCGGTAGTGAAGCGATCGTTCATCAGGAAGGTGTGGGACCGGGGGACCACGATCAGCGGCACGTCCTCGATTCTGGTGTTGTCGACGCCGACCATGCCGTCGTCGGGGCCCGGAATGAGAGCCGAACCGATGGGGTTGAAGCTGCGGTTGCCCGCGATGATGCCGACCTCGTACTCCGGAGGAGGCAGGCTCGCGGGGATGCCGGTTTCGCCGGTGCCGAGGCCCATGCCCGCCGGTCCCAGGAGGTGCCCGAGCTCCTGCTCCCGGAACCAGTCCGCCACTTCGCTCCCCTGGTTGGGAGGCGCGAGCAGGACTACCCGTCCCAGGGACTCGGGCGGGGTGTCGGCCAGATAGCGGCGGATCACGAGCCCGCCGAGCGAGTGGCCCACGAAGTGAACGCGCGGAGCCGCCGCACAGCAGGCCGACACCTCGGCGGCGAGCGTCTCGGCGTGTTCGGCGAGGGTTCCGCCGCGCGAGTCGTAGTCCACGTTGGCGACGTCGTAGCCGGCCCACTCGAGCCGCTCGGCGAGCAGGGCCATGGACGCCCGGGTGCGGCCGAGCCCGTGCATGAGGACGACGGACTCGCGCGCTGACCCCGCCTCAGTCCGATATCCGAAGACGGCGACCGCCGCAAGAACAACGCAACAGCCGACGAGCAGGGCATTCGACGGCCGCGGCCCGCGGGGATTCCGGTCGCTCGCGCGCCGCCCGGAGTTCACACGGCCATCAGCGGCTCCCCGCCAATCTCGCAACCTCTTGCGGAGTGTCTGCCAGAACTTGACCAGCACCGTCGATTCACCCGTGCAGAGCCTCAATGCGCTTGACCATCTCCGTCGATTCCCGCGGCCCGAACCATCCCCCCAGCACCATGGCCGCGGCGCTGGCGAACAGGGCGACCACTACGGGCGCGAGCCCGATGTCGATGACGCCGAACTGCACCAGGATGTAGACCCCCGCGCCCGACACCACCGCCCCGACGCCGCCCGCCAGGTTGGCCTTCTTCCACCACAGCCCGGCGATGGTTGGTACGAACAGGCTCGCGCTCAGGATTCCGACCCCGGCGGTGTAGAACTCGGTGATCAGTTCCGGCGGCGAGAACGCCCACAGGAGCGCCGCGATTCCGATCACCCAGGTCGAGCCGATGCGCACCAGGGTCATCGTCCGGTTGCTGGCCCGGCCCTTGAGCAGGCCTCCGAGGAGGTCGTGCGAGATGGCCGAACTGCACGCCAGCAGCAGCGCATCCGTGGTGGACATGACGGCGGCGAGCACGGCCGCGACGGCAATCCCGCGGATGAGGGGCGGGAACTGCGTCTCCATAACGCGCAGGAAGAGCTGGTCGGCGTCCTGGAGTCCCGGAAAGTCGATCCTGCCCACCGGCACGATGGCGAGCACCGCCGCGAGGATCATCACGCTGTACACCAGCATCGACAGGTTCAGCGAAAGCCGCGCGCTCTCGGCGTCCCGGGCGGTGAAGACCCTCATGACGATGTGGGGAATCACCGGGATGGCCGTGGCCCAGATGATGAAGTAGCCGAGGTAGCTGGACACGGGCCGGTTCGCGACCTGTCCCAGTTCCGGGGGGGCGGCCCCCGCGGCGCGGATAGTATCGGAGGGGGCCCCCCCCCGCCCCCCCGCCCCGCGCGCGGGGGGGCGGGGAGGCCCGGCGGCGAGGGAGACACAGTGC
>VXNP01000113.1 GCA_009840525.1 Gammaproteobacteria bacterium | reverse complement strand
GCCCACCGCCCCCGCGCTCTCCCCGCACCGGTCGCACTGATGTTGGCGGCCGCGCTCGCTTCCGCGACGCCCGCCCCGTCCCAGGAACCCTCCCCCACCGGCTTCACGGAGGCCCGGGCCGACCGGCAGCTCGTGTGCGAAGCGCGTTTCCTGGAGCTGCCCCGCAGCCTTTCGTTCCGCGAGCATCTGCGCACCATCACCGCGAACCCCCACCCCGCCGGCTCGGAGGCCCAGCAGCGCGTCGGCGAGTACCTGGCGGGGGCGATGGAGCGCGCGGGGCTGGAGGTCGAGCGCCACCCCTACGACGTGTACCTGCCCGAACTCACCGACGACGTGGAGGTGCACATCGTCACCCCCGTGTCCATGCAGCTGTCGAACCGCGAACCCGCGCTCCCGGAGGACCGCTTTTCGGGCCATCCCGACCTCCTGAACGGGTGGAACGCCTACTCGGGGTCCGGCGACGTGACGGCCGAGGTGGTCTACGCCAACTTCGGGCGGCGCGAGGACTACCTGGCGCTCGACTCCATGGGCGTGTCGGTGGCCGGCAAGGTCGTCATCGCGCGCTACGGCGGGAATTTCCGGGGCTACAAGGTGCTGTTCGCCGAAGAGCGTGGAGCGGCGGGCGTGGTCATGTTCAACGATCCCGGCTTTTCCGATATCGACGCCTATCCGGACGGCCCGATGATGAACGGGCAGACGATCCAGCGGGGCTCGGTGCTCACCCTTCCCTGGACGGGCGACCCGCTCACGCCGTTCGTTCCGGCGCTGCCCCTGGACGGCGACATCCAGGTGGAGCGCCTCGACCCGTCGGAGGTGGCGCTGCACACCATCCCCGTGCTCCCCATCGGGTACGAGGCGGCGACCGAGATCCTGTCGCGCATGACCGGGCGCGCCACCCCGCCCGGGTGGAGCGCCGGGATGGAGCTCGACTACCGCTTGACCGGCGGACCGGATCTCACGGTGCGCGTGCGCGTGAACCAGCCGCGCCGGCTGACCCGCGCGACCAACGTGGTCGGCACGCTGCGCGGCAGCGAGTTCCCCGACGAGTGGTTCATTCTGGGCGCGCATTACGACCCCTGGGGATTCGGCGCGATCGATCCCAACGGCGGCACCGCCATGCTCCTCACCCTGGCGGAGGCGCTGGGCGCGCTGGCCCGGGACGAGGCGTGCCGGCCCCGGCGCTCGATCATGATCGCGCACTGGGACGCCGAGGAGTACGGCATCATCGGCTCGACCGAGTGGGTCGAGCACTTCCGCGAGGAACTCGAGGCGAACGCGATCGCGTACATCAACGCCGACGGGGCGGTGTCGGGCGGGCGGTTCGGCGCGTCGTCGTCGCCCTCGCTCAAGGGACCGATCATCGAGGCGGCGGGCCGCGTGGCCTATCCGGGCGCGGACGGCACCATCCTGGACTGGTGGCTCGAGAGCACCGCCGACGGGGCGGAAGAGCCGGCGATGGGCAACCTGGGCGGCGGGTCGGACCACGTGGGCTTCTACACGCACGCCGGCGTGCCGTCCGGGGCACTCTCGTCGGGGAATCCCGGCGGAGTGTACCACTCCAACTACGACAACTTCGCCTGGTACGAGCGGTTCGGAGACACCGAATTCGTCTTCGGACCGATGATCGCGCGCGCGGACGGCATTCTCGCGCTGCGCTTCGCCAACGCCGACGTGCTCCCCTACGACGTGGCCCGCTACGCCTCCGACACGCGCACCCACGTGGGCACTCTGTACGACGTGGCCGAGGCGCGGGGGCTGCGCGTGGACTTCTCCGCCCTCGCCGAGTCGACGCGCGAACTGGACGAAGCCGCCGCCGAACTCGTGGCCGCGCGCGACCTCTGGATCGCGTCCGGGGACGTCGACCCGGCCGCCGCCGAGGCCGTGAACCGGGCGCTGATCGGGCTGGAGAAGGCCTGGCTGAACGACCGCGGGCTCCAGGGGCGCCCGTGGAGCCGCTCGATCTACGTCTCGCCCGACCCCTTCAGCGGGTACGCGTCGTGGATGCTCCCGGGGCTGCGGTACGAACTGGAGACCGACGACCGGGCCGACCTTCCGGGATGGGAGCGGGTGTACGTGGCGGCGGTGCGGGACCTGGCGACGCGCATGCGGGAGGTGGCAGCGATGATCGAGCGGGCGGGCGGGTAGTGGCCGCGGCGGGAACGGGAAGATGGCCTCATGCGGATTAGTATCACGGACGGGCGCCGCGTAGTACTACGGGCGATGGCGGTCTTTCTGATCCACGGGCTCTCGGCGTGCGTGCCGGAGGGCGGCAGCGACGCCGACGGCAGCGACGCCGACGGCAGGGACGCCGACGCCAACGAAGTCATCGACTTCGAAGCCCTCTCGGCGACCCTCCTCGCGCGGATGGACCTGCAGCCTGGTGAACGCGTCCTGCTGGTCGGGGAGGGCGGCAGCCGCTGGGACGCGATCGTGCCGTTGCTGCGCGCCGGCGTCAGGGCGGCCGGCGGGGTGGATCTGGGTGCGGTGGATGTCCGTGGCGCGGTGCTTGGGGCGGATGAGGACATCGCGGGGGCGGACCCGTCAGAAGGTCGGCCCGCGGAGTTCGCGGCTGCCCTGGGGACTGCGCCCGAGGGGTGGGCGGAGCCGCTCGCCACGGTGGATGTCGCGGTCAAGCTCCCGGGGGCCGCGGCGGACCCGACGCTGGACAACGACGTGTACCGCGCGCTGCAGGACGTACTGCGGAGCGGGCGGGGGCGGACCGTTCACTTCCACTGGGCCGGCGCCACCTCGTTCGAGATGGGGGAGCTCGCCGTCGACGACCGGGTGGATCGCGTCTACCAGACGGCGGTACTGGACACCGACTACGCGGCCCTCGCCGACGCGCTCGCGGCCTTCGAGGCGGCGCTGACGAGCGGGCCGGTGCGGGTGACGACGCCCGCCGGTACCGACATCACCTTCCTTGTGGACGACGGACCGGTGACGCGCCAGGACGGGGACGCGTCGGCTGCGCGTGCGGAACGTGCGCGCAACCTGATCGATCGCGAGGTGGAGATTCCGGCGGGCGCGGCGCGGGTGCTGCCGGTGCTGGAGACGGTGGTGGGGCAGATCGCATTCCCTCCCGCGCAGTGGGGAGGTGAACGCGCGGAAGGGGTGGTGCTGCACTTCGAGGGCGGCCGCGTGGTGGAGGTGGAGGCCGACACCGGGCGTGACGGGGTGGTGCGCGAGGTGGAGGAAGCCGGAGAGGCGGGCCGGACCTTCCGCGAGCTGGGGGTGGGGTTCAACCCGCTGCTGGCGATTCCCGAAGGCGAGGAGTGGATCCCGTACTACGGCTACGGGGACGCCGTGGTGAGGCTGTCGCTGGGCGACAACACCGAGCTGGGCGGGTCGGTCGGGGGCGGCTACGTGCGCTGGAACTTCTTCGTGGACGCGACCGTGACGGTCGGAGGCGAGGTCTGGGTGGAGGGTGGAAGGCTGGTGGAGGGGCGTTAGGGCTCATCGCATCGAGCCCACCTACCGCCGCCTCCGCGCCCGCCGCTCCTCTGCCATCTCCACCAGGCGGCGCAGCTCCGCGATCGGCTCCGCGTGGTCGTCGACCTGGAGGCGCAGCACCACGTCGTTGTTGAGCCAGACGCCGCCGTCTTCCTTGACGATCAGCAGGGCCGCGGACTGCATGCCGCGGGTGTCCCCGCCCGCCGCCTGACCGGCCTCGAGGGCGGCCACCAGCCGCTGGGAGAGGTGGCCGGGGGTGCTCTCGAAGGCGGCCACCATGTCGTCCACCACCGCCGGGCCGGCCAGGATGTTGCCCTGCGCGGAGGTGTAGCTGCCGATGCGGTGCCCCGCCCAGTCGCTGGCGCGCGGGCCGGTGTGGGTCGCCACCTCGCCGCGGGCGTTCATGACCGAAAACTGGCGGCCCTCGATGCTCCACCGCTCCGGGTCGGGATTCGGGTCGGCGGCCAGCACGCGCGCGACCACCTCGGCGGGCGAGTATCCTTCGCGCAGGAGCGCGAGCGCCTGCGGACCGTAGCTCACGTCCACCACGGCCTGCGTGGCCACTACACCCACCCCGGCCTCGCCCCAGATGACGCCGTTGCCCACGCTGAACACGCGCGACTGGACCGCCACCCCGACCTCCCCGGTCTCGGGGTCGTAGCCGACGACGGAGAAGGTCCCGACCGGATCCCACTCCGCGCTGCCCCCGGATGCCTGGGCGTGGAGCACGCCGCCAACTGGTCCGAGCGCCAAGACCGCCAGGAAGAACACCATCCCGTACATCCTGCGATTGCCCATCATTTGCCTATGCCTCCGCAGCCCTTCTCTCGCTCGTGTACAGGAAGTTCGTGAAGCCTTCGTCATAGTCCGACAGTCCGTTCTGGCCGGTGAGCTTCATGCGCTCGTCGTAGAGGCGGCGCATCAGGTTCGCCAACGTTCCCTCGGCGGGTCCATTCTCGGGATGCAGCGCCATGAAGTCGTCCCGCAGTTCTTCGCGCAGCGCCCCTTCCTCGATCATCGTCCGGTAGCGCACCGGATCGCGGTCCGCCAGCACCCAGAGATTGCGGTGGAGGCGCTCGCAGCGTGCCGACTGCACCAGCACCGCCTCGCCCGAGCCGACCATCGCCAGGTATCCCAGCACCTGCGCGTGCAGCTCCTTCAGGTATCCCTTCCGGTGCGAGAACTCGTGCGCGATGATGTGCGGTTCGAAGACCCCCGCGTCCCGGAGGATGGACACGTCACCCGAGAAGATATCGCAGGTGCCGAGGGCGAAGGGAAAAACGAGTCCGGCGAGGGTGAACTGACGTATCTCCGAGCTGGTTTCGACGCGCTGGTTGGTGATGTCGGCGATGAAGTCGGTCAGGTGCCGGTTGATCCGGCGCGCGAGTTCCGCCCGCGGGATGCGCTCGTCGGTGTACTCGTCGTTGACGCACTCCGAGAGCCATTCGATCTCGCGCTCGCGCTCCCCTTCGGGCATGGGCGTGAGATGCTTCACGTCCGCGCCGAAAGTGTCCAGGAAGTCGATGGCGCGCACGTTGCGCCGGGCGAACCAGTCAACCGCCACGCTGCCGGCGTAGGCGCCCAGCGCCACGGCCTGGAGTGCGCGCCCCGGGGGCGTCGCCCCAAGCAGGATGCGCGAAGCGAGCGGCGCCGCGACCATCAGGTCGGTCAGCGAGATGGGCGAATAGGTCGCCTGGTTGGGGATGCGGACGGTTTCCATGACCCCCCTCGGGGTTCCAGTACGCGTTCCCGGCGCAACGGCGTTCGTTCGCGCGCGCCGACGGGCTTCCCGGTGCCACGACAAGCCTGCTCTGCGCACCGGCATGTGCTCCCGGAGTAAACGGCAACCGGACCCGAAAGTTCCTGGCGGGACCCGGTGCTCGCTCCTGCGGTATCGGAGACGCCTTCCGTTACTATACTGACGCCATGACCACCTCCGCATCTGCCTCTGCCACCGGCTCATCCGCCCGCGCACGGCGCGTGGCTGCGCTGGAGCATGCCCTGAAGGACCGCATCCTGGTCCTGGACGGCGCGATGGGCACGATGATCCAGCGGTACCGGCTGGGCGAGGACGACTTCCGCGGCAAGCGCTTCGCGGACCATCCTCACCCGCTCCAGGGCGCCAACGACCTGCTCTCGCTGACCCGCCCGGACGTCATCCGCGAGATCCACGAGGGCTACCTGGCCGCCGGGGCGGACATCCTCGAGACCAACACCTTCAACGCCACCTCGATCTCGATGGCCGACTACGGCCTCGAAACCGCGGTCTACGACATCAACCTGGAGTCTGCGCGCCTCGCCCGGGCCGCGGCCGACGCCTTCACCGCGCGCGACGCCTCCCGGCCGCGCTTCGTGGCAGGCATCCTGGGGCCCACCAACCGCACGGCGTCCATCTCTCCGGACGTGAACGACCCGGCCTTCCGCAACATCAGCTTCGATGAGCTGGCGGAAGCCTACGACGAGCAGGCGCGCGGCCTCCTGGACGGCGATGTCGACGTGCTCATGGTCGAGACCGTCTTCGACACCCTGAACGCCAAGGCGGCGCTCTTCGCGATCCGCTCGCTGCTCGACCGGCGCGGGCTGGATGTGCCGGTAATGGTGTCGGGCACGGTGGTGGACGCAAGCGGCCGAACGCTCTCCGGGCAGACGGTGGAGGCGTTCCTGAACTCCGTGCGTCACGCGGACCCGCTCGCCATCGGCCTCAACTGTGCGCTCGGGGCGGCCGCCCTGCGCCCGCACGTGGAGGAACTCGCCACCCGCGCGGATATACTGGTGAGCTGCCACCCCAACGCCGGCCTGCCCAACGAGCTCGGCGAGTACGACGAGACGCCCGAATCGATGGCCGCCCAGTTGGGCGAGTTCGCGCGCGCGGGCTTTCTGAATATCGTGGGCGGGTGCTGCGGAACCGTTCCGGCGCACATCGAGGCCATGGCCGACGCCGTGGCCGGGATCCCGCCGCGCCGGCCGCCGCGCATCGAGCGCCGCTCCCGTCTCTCCGGGCTCGAGCCGCTGAACCTTGGCGCCGACTCCCTCTTCGCCAACATCGGCGAGCGCACCAACGTCACCGGCTCGGCCCGCTTCCGCAGGCTCATCAAGGAGGGCGACTTCGAGGCCGGACTCGAGGTGGCCCGCCAGCAGGTCCGGAACGGGGCGCAGCTCATCGACGTGAACATGGACGAGGGGCTGCTGGACTCCGAGGCGGCGATGGTGCGCTTCCTGTCGCTGATCGCCTCCGAACCCGACATCTCGCGGGTGCCCATCGTCGTCGACTCCTCGAAGTGGAGTATCCTCGAGGCCGGGCTCAAGTGCGTGCAGGGCAAGGGCATCGTCAACTCCATCTCACTCAAGGAAGGAGAGGAGGTCTTCCGCGAACAGGCGCGCACGGTGCGCCGCTACGGGGCCGCGGTAATCGTGATGGCCTTCGACGAGGAGGGGCAGGCCGACACCCTGGAGCGCAAGGTGGAGATCTGCCGCCGGGCCTATCGCATCCTCACCGAGGAGGTCGGCTTCCCGCCCGAGGACATCATCTTCGATCCCAACATCTTCGCCGTGGCCACGGGGATCGAGGAGCATGACGGCTACGCCGTCGCCTTCATCGAGGCGTGCCGCGCTATCAAGCGCGACCTTCCCGGCTGCAAGGTGAGCGGGGGGGTGAGCAACCTCTCGTTCTCGTTCCGGGGATCCGACGCGGTGCGCGATGCCATGCACTCGGTCTTCCTGTATCACGCCATCCGGGCCGGCATGGACATGGGGATCGTAAACGCCGGCGCGCTTCCGGTCTACGACCAGATCCCCGCCGAGCTGCTGGGGCCCGTGGAGGACGTGATCCTGGCGCGTGACTCCGGAGCAACCGAGCGGCTGACCCGGCTGGCGGCGGAATACAGGGGGGTCGCGCAGCGGGTGAGCGGCGCGGACGACGGGTGGCGCGAGGAGCCGGTCGAGGAGCGGCTGGCGTACGCGCTGGTGAAGGGGATCTCCGAGCACATCGTCGAGGACACCGAGGAGGCGCGGCAGGCGCGCGAGCGGGCGCTGGACGTCATCGAGGGCCCGCTGATGGACGGCATGAACGAGGTGGGCGACCTCTTCGGCGCGGGGCGCATGTTCCTGCCGCAGGTGGTGAAGAGCGCGCGCGTGATGAAGAAGGCAGTGGCGTACCTGGTGCCTTTCCTCGAGGCGGAGAAGGCCGGCAACGGACAGGCGCGCGCCGCCGGGCGGATCGTGCTCGCCACGGTCAAGGGCGACGTGCACGACATCGGCAAGAACATCGTGGGCGTGGTGCTCCAGTGTAACAACTACGAAGTGGTGGACCTGGGGGTGATGGTGCCGGCGGAGTTCATCCTCGAAACCGCCCGCACGGAGGGGGCCGACGCCATCGGGCTCTCGGGGCTGATCACGCCGTCGCTGGAGGAGATGGTGCACGTGGCTTCGGAGATGGAGCGGCTCGATTTCCGGCTGCCGCTGCTGATCGGGGGCGCGACCACCTCGCGCACGCACACGGCGGTGAAGATCGAGCCCTGCTATTCGGGGCCGGCGGTTCACGTGCACGACGCGTCGCGCGCGGTGAGCGTCATGAGCCGGCTGCTGAGCGAGCGCGAGGCCCCCGCCTTCCTGAAGCGCACCCGGGCGAGCTATGCGGAGCTGCGCGCCAGGCACGCCGGCAAGCAGGCGCGGGCCCGCATTCTTCCTGTGGAGAAGGCGCGCGCGAGAAAGCTCGCCATCGACTGGGCCTCGGAGCCGCCGGTGACGCCGCGGGCGCTCGGGATCCGGGTGTTGGCCCCCTTCCCTCTTGCCGAACTGCTCCCCTACATCGACTGGACCCCCTTCTTCCAGGCCTGGGAGATGGCGGGCAGGTTTCCGAGGATTCTGGATGATCCCATGGTGGGCGAGCAGGCGAGGGTTCTCCATCGGGACGCCTGTGCACTGCTGGACGAGATCGTGAGGGATGGGCTGCTGGAGGCGAGCGGCGTGGCGGGCATCTTTCCCGCCAACGCGGCGGGCGACGACGTGGTGATCTACGCGGATGAGGGGCGGAGCGAGACGTTGGCGGTCGCGCACGGGGTGCGGCAGCAGTTCGAGAAGGCGCCGGGGCGTCCCAACTCGTGCCTGAGCGACTTCGTGGCGCCGCGCGAGACCGGGATCGTCGACCATCTGGGGGCGTTCGCAGTGACTGCCGGCGTGGGCCTGAACGAGCTGTGCCGCCGCTTCGAGCGGGAGCACGACGACTATTCCAGCATCCTCGCCAAGGCCCTCGCCGACCGGCTGGCCGAGGCCTTCGCGGAGCTGCTGCACGAGCGCGTACGCAGAAAGATCTGGGGATATGCGCCGGGGGAGGATCTGGACGGGGAGGCGCTGATCGCCGAGTCGTACACGGGTATCCGTCCTGCGCCCGGCTATCCCGCCTGTCCGGACCACACCGGCAAGCGCACCATCTTCGAGCTGCTGGACGCCACTGCGCGCGCCGGCATCCGGCTGACGGAGAGCTGCGCGATGACCCCGGGGGCGAGCGTGGCGGGGTGGTATTTCGCGCACCCGCGGGCGCACTACTTCGGGGTGGGCCGCATCGGGCGCGACCAGGTCGAGGACTACGCGCGCCGGCGCGGGATTGGTGTGCCGGAGGCGGAACGCTGGCTGGCCCCGAACCTGGCGTACGACCGGTGAGGCCGACGTCGGGCGTCCGGATCGGCCGTGGGCCGGCCGGGGAGCCGAAGCGTCCATGAGCGTGACCCTGCGCGACCTGATCGCTGACGGGCGCGCGCACGTGGTCGATGGCGCCATGGGCACGATGCTCTACGGAAAAGGTGTGTTCGTAAACGTATGCTATGACGAGCTTAACCTCTCGACACCCGAGATAGTGCGGGAGGTGCATGAAGAGTACGTTCATGCGGGCGCCGAGATCCTCGAAACCAACACCTTCGGGGCCAACCCGGTGAAGCTGTCGGGGTTCGGGCTGGAGGAGCGCACGGAGGCCATCAACCGGGCGGGAGCACGGCTCGCCCGCGATGCGGCGGCGGGACGGGCCACCGTGGTGGGGGCGATGGGCCCGCTCGGCATCCGCATCGAGCCCTGGGGGGCGACGGCCTTCGAAGAAGCGGTGGCGTTCTTCAAGCGGCAGGCGCGGGGGCTGATTGACGGCGGCGTGGACGGGTTCTGCCTGGAGACCTTCAGCGACCTGGGCGAGCTGGAGGCGGCCTTCCGGGCGGTGCGGTCGCTCGCCGACCTGCCGGTACTGGCCCAGGTCACCATCGGCGACAACGGCGCCACCCCCGGGGGCACTACCATGGAGGCCGCCGGGGCGGCGATGGCGGAGTGGGGGGTGGAGGTGGCCGGCATCAACTGCTCGGTGGGGCCGGCGATCATGCTGGACGCGGTGGAGCGCCTGGCTGCGAGTTCCGGGCTGCCCGCCTCCGCCCAGCCCAACGCCGGGCTGCCGCGGGTGGTCGAGAACCGCCAGATCTACATGGCCAGCCCGGAGTACATGGGCCAGTACGCACGCCGCCTGGTCGCCGCCGGCGCGCGCTTCGTGGGAGGATGTTGCGGCACCACCGCAGCGCACGTGCGCAGGATCCGCGACCATGTGGCCAGCGTGCAGCCGGTCCGCGTCCGGGCAGCCGCGCGCGGCGGGGCAGCCGAGCGGACGGGCAGGTCCGCGGTGCCGCTCGCCGACCGGTCCGCATGGGGCAGGAAGCTCGCCACCGGTCGGTTCGTCACCACCGTGCAGATCGCCGCCCCGCGCGGCTGGCGCATGGAAGAGATTACCCGACAAGCACGCGCGCTGGCGACCGACGGGGTGGACACGGTCTTCGTGGTCGGCGGCACCCGCGGGCAGGCACACATGGGCGCCCTGACCACGGCCATGCTGCTCGGCGACCGCGCGGGCATCGAGCCGCTGGTGCGCTACGTCTGCCGTGACCGCGACATGCACGGCATGATCAGCGACCTGCTGGGGGCGTCGGCGGCGGGCATCCGCAACCTGCAGATCGTGAGCGGCGAGTCGACCGACCTGGGCCCCTACGCCGACTCCACCGCGATCTCCGACATCGACTCCATCGGTCTGGTCAACGTGGTGCACCACCTGAACCGCGGTCTGGACGCGGGCGGCAACGACATCGGCGCCCCCACCGAGCTGGTCGCGGGGGTCGGGCTCGATCAGGCGGCGGTCGACCAGGACTCCGAACTCAGCCGCTTCGCGTGGAAGGTGGACGCGGGGGCCGATTTCGCCGTCACACGGCCGCTCTTCGATCCCGGGCGCCTGGAGGACTTCATGGCGCGCGCCGACACCGACATTCCGGTGATCGCAACCCTGCTGCCGCTCTCCTCCCTGCGCAACGCCGAGTTCATGGCCAACGAGGTGCCGGGCGTCGAGGTGCCGGAAGGGATCGTGCAACGGATGCGGGCGGCCGAGCGCAGGAGCCCCGCGCACGCCCGCGCGGAAGGACTGTCGATCGCCCGCGAGATGTTCGCCGGCGTGCGGCACCTGGTGCGGGGGGTACGCGTCCGGCTGCCCGACGACGACCTGAGCCGGGCGGCCCAACTGCTCAGCCGGTTGTAGTACGGAGGACGCGGTGCAGGTTCAGGAACGGCACATGGGGTTGTTCGGCGCCACCATCCTGGGGGTGGGCGCCATCGTGGGCGGGGGGATCCTCGCGCTCGCGGGCACCGCCTTCTCGGTCGCCGGGCCGAGTGCCATGGTCTCCTTCGCCCTGAACGGCGGCATCGCCCTGCTCACCGCGGCCAGCTTCGCCCGCCTGGCCCGCCGCTTCCCCGAGTCCGGCGGGACCTACACCTACGCGAAGAACGTCTTCTCCATCGAGCTGGCCTTCGTGGTCGGCTGGGTGGTGTGGTTCGCCTCGATCGTGGCCGGGGTGCTGTATGCGCTCGGGTTCGCGGCCTTCTTCATGGAGGGATTGCTGCGCGCGCTGCCGCAACTGGCCGAGACCCGGGTGGGCGGCGACACCGCCCGCCTGGCCGCGGCCGCGATCGCCATCGGCGCCTACATGCTCGCGCTGGTCCGCCGCGCGGCGGGGGGCGGCACCGCGGAGACCATCGGCAAGGTGGTGGTGTTCGCCGTGGTGATCGCCGGTGGGGCATGGGCGTGGGCCACCGGGTCGCCGGGCGAACTGGCCGACCGGCTCAACCCGTTCTTCACGGAGGGAGCGGGCGGGGTGGTGCGGGCCATGGGCTACACCTTCATCGCGCTCCAGGGGTTCGACCTGATCGCCGCGGTGGGGGGGGAGGTGCGCGAACCGCAGCGGACCCTCCCGCGCGCCATGTACCTCTCGCTCGGCATCGCGCTCGCGCTCTACCTGCCCATGCTCTTCCTGTTCGCCACGGTGGGGACACCGGCGGGGGCGGGCGCGGGGTCTTTTACACATATGACGCTGCCGAGGCTCGTACGCGGGTAGATCGCGGGGGTGGCCG
>VXNP01000141.1 GCA_009840525.1 Gammaproteobacteria bacterium | reverse complement strand
GTGAGCTTCGGCGGCGAGACCTTCCAGGCCGTGATCGCGGCGTCCGGCTACTGCGATCGGGTCACCTTCTTCCAGGACGGCGAGTTCCGCCACCTGCAGCAGCTGCGCAAGGAGATGGGGCGGCTCGACGAGCACCGGGACCGCTATCTGGCGAACTCCCCCTACTACCACATCGCCGATGCCCAGGTACCCGTCTTCGTGCTCCACGGCGAGGGCCGCTACCCCGGCTCACCCCAGATGACCGAGTTCTTCCGCGAGCTGCAGCGCCTCTACAAGCCGGCCCGCTACAAGGCCTATCCCGGCGAGAACTTCTACGTCCGGGGCTTCGACAACACGAAGCAGATGCTGGCCGACATGGAGGCCTTCTTCGGCTACTACCTGCTCGGCAAGGACACCCTGTTGCCCGGCGTCGGCTACCTGGAGGAGCTGGAAGGGGTGAGCTACTGAGGGGCTCCAGCGGAAACCTCGATTCCACCTGATCCGTATCCCGGACAGGCGCCGGTTCGCGTCAGATTGACACCGGTTTGACGCGTGGCGAGCTTACATAGCTACCCATCCCGCTCGCGGGAAGGAGCCTCGAGGGTTCAGAGGAGGTCCCCCCGGGCGGTACGCGAGCCGGATCACACCCGCGAAACCCTCCCGGAGCCAGCGGTGGCACCATGCTGAAGTCTCTTCGTGGCCGGATCATCTTCATCGCCGTGATCCTCGGGATCTGCGGCTACTACATCTACGCCAACGGCCTGAAGCTGGGGCTCGATCTGCAGGGCGGGATGCACCTGGTGGTCGAGATCGACGACCCGGACGGCACGCTCACCGACGAGGCGCGCGCCGACGCCATCGACCGCGCCGAGACCGTCCTGCGCACGCGCATCGACGAGCTCGGGGTCGAGGAGCCGCTCATCCAGAAGGTGGGCAGCGACCGCATCATCGTTGAGCTCGCGGGCATCAGCGACGAGAATCAGGCCAAGGACGTCATCCGGCGGGCCGCCTTCCTCGAGTTCAAGCTGGTCCGCTCGTGGGTGGATTTCGCCCCCGACCTTCCGCGCATCGACCGCGTGATCGTCGCAACGCTGGGGGCCGATTCGCTGAGCAGCCTTGGCCGCGACGTGCAGGCCCCGACATCCTCGATCGAGGAGCTGCTCTTCGGCGCTACGTCGGAAGAAGGAGATTCCCCGGCAGCCGAAGAAGGCGGAGCCGAGGCCGGGGAGGATGCTGCCGTGGATGCGGAGGCCGAGCAGGTCGCCCAGGACGACGCTGCCGAGGCCGAGGAGGACGATTCCGCCGTCCTGAGCCCGTTCACCGCGCTCCTCAACCAGGGCAGCGAGGACGGCGTCTACCTGGTGGCCGAGGAGGACGTGGAGGCGGCGGAGCTGTTTCTGAGCATCCCGGAGGTCCAGCGCGCCATGCCGCGCGACATTTCCCTCCAGTGGGGCATGGAACCCGTCGGCCTCACCGGCAGGATCTATCGCCAGTTGTACGTGCTGAACGAGGACGCCTTCATCACCGGCCAGATGCTCGAGAACGCGGTTTCCGCGCGCGATCAACAGTTCAATACGCCGCAGGTGCAGTTCGAGCTGTCCCGCCGGGGAGGCCGCCGCTTCGCCGAGGTGACCGGGCAGAACGTCGGCGAGTTCCTCGCCATCGTGCTCGACGGCGAGGTGGTGAGCGCGCCCGTCATCCGCGACCGCATCGGCGCGCGCGGTCAGATCGAGCTCGGCGGCTCGACCCTGCAGGAGGCGAGCGACCTCGCGCTGGTGCTGCGCGCCGGCGCCCTGCCCGCTCCACTGCGCATCATGGAGGAGCGCACGGTCGGCCCCTCCCTCGGGCAGGACTCGGTGGACCAGGGGCGCATAGCCGGCATGATCGGTCTCGTGCTGGTGGTCCTGATCATGTGCACCTACTACCGCGTCGCCGGCGTCCTCTCGGTGTTCGCGCTGGGCGTATACGTGGTCCTGGTGCTGGGCGGCCTGGCCATGTTCGGGGCGACGCTGACCGTGCCGGGCATCGCGGGGCTCATCCTCTCGGTCGGCATGGCGGTGGATGCCAACGTGCTCATCTTCGAACGCATCCGGGAGGAACTGGATGCCGGAAGGGCCGTGCGCACCGCGGTCGAGGACGGCTTCGGCAACGCCTTGTCGGCGATCGTGGACGCCAACCTCACGACCCTGATCACGGCGCTGATCCTGTTCCAGTTCGGCACCGGGCCCGTGCGCGGCTTCGCCGTAACCCTCTCGATCGGGATTCTGGCTTCGTTCTTCACCGCGCTCTACGTGACGCGCAGCTTCTTCTTCATATACCTGTCCCGGAAGAGGGCCACGGATCCCATCAGCATCTGAATCGCGAGACCATCTGAATCATGAGACTCTTCGGAAACGCGCGATACCGCTTCATCGAGGCGCGCAGAAAGGCGTACGTCTTCTCGGCCGTGGTGCTCGTCATCGCGCTGGCGTCGATGGTGGCGAACATCGTGCTCATCGGCAGCTGGCAGAACTACGGCGTGGACTTCACGGGCGGCTCGCTGGTGCAGGTGCGTTTCGACGAGGCGATGGACGCGGCGGAGCTGCGGTCCGCGCTGGGCGGCGCCCAGGCCCCTCCCATCACCAGCATCGGCAACGAAGGAAACGAGTTCGTGATCCGTGCCCCGCTGGCCGAGGACCGGGAGGTGGAGGCGGTGGCGCTCGAGATACGCGGGCAGATCCAGGGCGCCTTCCCGAATAGCGATATCGAGGTGGTCCGCACCGAACTGGTTGGCCCAAAGATCGGCGCGGAACTCCAGCAGAAGGCGGCGCTCGCGATCCTGTTCTCATTCGCGCTGACCCTCATCTATCTGGCCATCCGCTTCGAGTTCCGCTTTGGCGTGGCGGCCGTCATCGCGACCGTTCACGACAGCCTCATCACGCTGGGCTTCCTGGCGCTCTTCCGGGTCGAGATCGCGCTGCCGACGGTGGCGGCCATTCTGACCATCATCGGGTATTCGCTCAACGACACGATCGTCGTATTCGACCGGGTGCGGGAGAACCTGAACGCCAAGGGCGGCCGCCGCGACGACCCGGTGGCGCTCGTCAACCGGTCGATCAACGAGACCCTTCCGAGGACGGTGCTCACCTCCGGCACGACGCTCGGAGTGCTGATGGCCCTGCTCATCTTCGGGGGCGCGGTGATCCGCGACTTCACCACCGTGTTGATTCTCGGGGTCCTGGTCGGGACCTACTCCTCGATTTTCGTCGCCTCACCGGCGCTGTTGGAGATCCAGAGGCGCTGGGGCACGAAGGATCTGGTGGAAGCTCAGCGCGGAGGCCCGAGAGGCCCGGTGAGCGGAACGCCGCCGTCGCGGCGGCCGGGGAAGAGGAAGAAGCGAGGCAGGAAAGGGCGGCGGGTCGCGGGCGCTCGCGCCTGAGCTGGCGAGGCCGGGCCCCCGGATGTGCCGGCCAGGATATCCCGGATTTCCGGCCCTGCCTGTGCTGTCGCCGGGCCCGCCGGGTCCACGACCGCGATGCTGTTCGAATCCCACTGCCATCTGACCGACCGGCGCTTCGACGCCGACCGGGTCGAGACCATCGAGCGGGCGCGCGCCGCCGGCGTCGGGGGGATCGTCTCCATCGCGTCGTCGGTGGCGGACGCGGAGCGGGTGGCGGAGCTGACCCGGGCGCACCGGCAGGTGTGGGGGACGGCGGGCGTACATCCCCATGAGGCGGGACGGGCCGGCCCGGATGATGTACGTCGGGTCGGGGAACTGCTGGATGCCTCGTCGCGCCTGGTAGCCGTCGGCGAGACGGGCCTGGACTACCACTACGACTTCTGTCCGCGCGACCGCCAGCGCGTCCTGTTCCGCGCCCATGCCCGCCTGGCGGCCGAGACCGGGCTCCCGCTGGTGGTGCACTCGCGGTCCGCGGATGACGACACCGGCGCGGTGATCCGGGAGTTCAAGGGCGCGGCGCGAGGGGTGCTCCACTGCTTCACCGGCGGGATGAGGTTGCTCGAGGAAGCGCTCGACGCGGGCTGGCACATCTCGTTCACCGGGCTCGTGACCTTCAGGAACTTCGACGGCCAGGAAGCTCTGCGGGCGGTGCCCCGCGACCGTCTCATGATCGAGACCGACTCGCCCTACCTGGCGCCGGTGCCGCATCGGGGCCGGCGCAACGAGCCCGCCTGGGTGGCGCGGGTGCGGGACGGCGTGGCGGATGTGCGGGGTGAGAGCCCGGAAGAGGTGGAGCGCCATACCGCCCGCAACGCCCTCCGCTTCTTCGGCCTGAACCCCGAGGAAGCAGAGGGCCGCGTCGAGCACTCGTCGGCCGCGCAGTGACGCCGCCCGCCCGCCCCATTCAGGTGCTTCCGGACGCGGTGGCGAACCAGATCGCCGCCGGCGAGGTGGTCGAGCGTCCGGCGTCGGTTGTGAAGGAGCTGGTCGAGAACGCTCTGGACGCCGGCGCCGCGCACATCCGGGTCGAGATGGAGCGGGGCGGGAGGCAGCGCATCCGGGTGATCGACGACGGGTTCGGCATGGGGCGCCAGGATGCGATCATGTGCCTCGAGCGCCACGCCACCAGCAAGATCGCGAGCGCCCGGGAGCTGCGCGGAGTCGCGAGCTTCGGCTTCCGTGGCGAGGCGCTGCCCTCGATCGCGGCGGTATCGCGGCTGACGCTCGAGACCTGCGACGAGTCGGGCGCGGGCACCCGCATTCGGGCGACCGGCGGAACCATCACCAGCGTCGACGATCTCGCGCGGGCCCGCGGCACCACGCTGGAGGCGGCCAACCTCTTCTTCAACGCGCCCGCGCGCAGGCGCTTTCTGAAGAGCGGATCCGCGGAAACCCGCGTGGTGGCCGCCGAGCTCACGTCGCTTGCCCTGGCCCATCCCGAGGTCGCGTTCACCCTCACCTCCGACGGGCGCACGCTGATGGATCTGCCCGCCGACCCGGGCCCCGCGCGCCGGGTCGGCCGGCTGTGGGGCAAGGACGCCCGCGCCTCCATGTTCGGGTTCGCGGGGGCGGGGAAGGTCGGCCGGGTGAGCGGCCTCCTGCAGCGCCCCGACCAGGCGCGTCCGGGTCCGCGCCGCACCTACCTTTTCGTGGGCGGCCGACCGTTCCGGGACAAGGGCCTCAGGGACACGGTACGCCGCGCCTACCGCACCACCATTCGCGAGGCCGTGCGCCCCTGGTTCTTCCTCTACCTCGACCTCCCCGCCGGCGAGGTCGACGTGAACGTGCACCCGGCCAAGCTGGAGGTGCGCTTCCGCGACCGGACCGCGGTGGAAGGCTTCATCGAGGACGAAATCCGGCGCGCGCTGGCGGGTGAAGAGAGCGCCGCCACGCTCGACGCTCCCGGTGAGTCCGACGACACGACTTCGCGCGCGCAGGACTTCGCGCCGGAATCGAGTCCGTCCTCCGCTCCGCCCGTTGGCGCTGGCGCAGGCGCGGCCAGGGTGCGCGAGTCGGCGAAGTACGCGCCCGGGAAGGCGGACCGGTCGTCCGACCCACCCTCCGAAGCCGCCGATGCGCAGATGGCGCTTTTCGCCAGCGGGGCGCCGGCGGCCGCCGATGCAGCCAGGCCGGTCGCTCCGACCGAGGAAGTTCCCGTGGAACCCGCGCGCCTCTGGCAGCTTCACGGGACCTACATCCTCGTCGAGGTGCGGGGCGGGATGATGATGATCGACCAGCACTCCGCCCACGAGCGCATCCTCTTCCAGGAGCTGATGGAGGCTTTCGGCAGGGGCGGGCAGCCCGGCCAGCGCCTGCTGTTCCCCATCACCCTGACCCTGCCGCCGGCCGAATACCAGCACGTCGAGCCGCTGTTCGGCATGCTCGCCCGCGCGGGCTTCGAGGTCGACGGGTTCGGGGGCAACTCCATCATCGTGCACGCGGTGCCGAACCCGCATCCGTACTTCGACGCCGAGCACTGCCTGCGCGAGATGATCGGCGAGCTGACGCACGGGTCGGAACTGGTGCGGGCCGCCCGCAACCAGCACGAGCGCATCGCGATGACCTTCGCCTGCAAGGGCGCCATTAAGGCCGGCCGGGAGCTGTCGCAGGAGGAGATGCGGGAGTTGATCGACCGCCTCTTCGCCACCGATCTCCCGCATCACGACGTCCATGGGCGTCCGACCGCCGTGCGCCTGTCCCTGTCGGAGCTGGAGCGCCGCTTTGGCCGCACCTGAGTTGCTCGCCATCACCGGCGCGACGACCACGGGCAAGACGGCACTCTCGTTGGCGGTCGCCGAGGCGCTGGATGGCGAGGTCATCTCCATGGACTCGCGCCAGATCTACCGCGGGATGGATATCGGCACCGACAAGGTGGCCGCCGGCATCCGCGCCCGCATCCCGCATCACGGCGTCGACATCCGGGATCCGGACGAATCCTACAGCGCCGGCGAGTTTGCCCGCGACGCCGCCCGCTGGATGAGCCGAATCCGCGCGCGCGGGCGAGTGCCGGTACTGGCGGGAGGCACCGGCTTCTTTCTGAAGGCACTGATGGAGCCTCTCTTCGAGGAGCCACAACTGGACCCGGGTCGGGTGGCGCGCCTGCGCCGCTTCCTTGCGCAGCGCGGAATGGAGGAGCTGGAGCGCTGGGTCCGCGTGCTGGATCCGGATCGGGCCCGACTCGCGGTCGCAGGCGGGGTCCAGCGCATCGAGCGCACCCTCGAAGTGACCCTGCTCACGGGCCGTCCGCTGTCGTGGTGGCACCGAACCGCGGAGGCGAACGCTCCGGCCACCGAGGGCATGGTCGTGGTGCTGGAACTGCCGCGCGACGAACTCTACGGGCGAATCAACGAGCGCGTGGGCAGGATGGCCGAGCGGGGGATGATCGAGGAAGTCCGCGTCCTTGCGGCTGGCGGCTACGGGGCGGACGATCCCGGGATGTCCGGCACCGGCTATCGCGAGATCCTCGGATACCTGGAGGGACGTCTTGACCTCGAGGAGGCTCTGGACGCGACCCGGCGCGCGACCCGTGGCTACGCCCGCCGCCAGCTCACCTGGTTCCGCAACCAGTTGCCCCCGGACGCAGTCAGGATCGATGGCCTGAAGCCGCTTGAAACTCAATGCGCAGAGGTGCTGGGGGCCTGGCGTGCGCTGGGCGGCGCCAACGGCGAGACGTCGGACCGGTGAGTGTCCCGGAGGCCGTCCTGCTGGGTGTGGTCCAGGGGTTCACCGAATTCCTCCCGGTCTCGAGCTCCGGGCACCTGGTCGTCGGCCAGGCACTGCTCGGAATCGAACTGCCCGGTGTCGCCTTCGAAGTCGCCGTGCACTTCGCGACGCTGGTTTCGGTGCTGGTCGCATACCGGCGCAGGGTGGGCGCGCTCATGCGGGGATCGGTCCGGCTGGACCCGGAGACGTGGCGCTACCTCGGGCTCATCGCGCTCGCCAACGTACCGGCGGCAGCGGTCTACTTCCTCCTGGGCGATGTCGTGGAGGCGGCGTTCGAGACGCCGGCCGCGGCGGGGGTGGCGTTCCTGGTCACGGGTGGGGTGTTGTGGAGCGCGCGCGCGGCGATGCGGTCGCGGGCGCCGCAGTCTGCACCGTTCCCGGGGGCGCGCGGGCTGGGCGTCGCGATGCTCATCGGGGTCGCCCAGGCGTTCGCGCTCCTTCCCGGCATCTCGCGCTCGGGTTCGACCGTGGTGGCGGCCCTCTGGCTGGGCGTTGCGTCCGACGACGCGGCCGAGTTCTCGTTCCTGATGTCTGTGCCCGCCATACTCGGAGCCGCCCTCCTCCAGCTCGTGGACGCCGGGGCCACGGCGCCGGCCCTCGGCACCGCGCCGCTCGTATTCGGGGCGGTGGCGGCCGCCGCGACCGGCCTGGTTGCCATCAGGATCTTCCTGGCCGCGCTGCGCGCCCGTTCGTTCCACCGCTTCGCCCCGTACCCCTGGGTTCTGGGGCTGCTCTTCCTCGGGTACCTGTGGATCGGGTAGGCGGCGAAGCCATGCGCGGCGGCAGGCCGGTCCGGCATACCGGTGACCGCGGCTCCCGGATCTGGCAGGGCGAACCGGTCGCCCATTGGGCGGAGCGGTGGGGCGTGCCGCTCCTCGAAGTGCACCGTCGCCTCGGCTCCACCAACGACCGGGCCCGCAGCATCGCCCGCGCGGGCGCGCCCTCGTTTTCGGTGATCATCGCGGACGAGCAGACCCTGGGTCGGGGGAGGGAAGGGCGGCGGTGGCTGTCCCCGCCCGGCTCCGGGCTCTGGATGACCGTGGTGCTCGCGGGGCGCCCATCCGCACATTCCATCGTCCCCCTCCTCGTCGGAATCGCGGCTGCGCGCGCGATCGAGGAAGTCTGCCCGGACTTGCGGGCGGAGATCGAGTGGCCGAACGATCTTGTCGTGGCGGGCCGCAAGGTCGGCGGCATCCTGTGCGAATCATGGGACGACGGCGCCGGGGGCCGGGGCATGGCGATCGGAGCGGGCATCAATATCTCGCAGCGCGCGGCGGACTTCCCGCCGGAACTCCGCGGCCGCGCCGGCTCCCTGCGCGCGATGGGCGCGATGTCCGTGTCCGCGCCCGCCCTCGCGGGTGCGCTGCTCGCCCGGCTGCGGGAGGTGCTGATCCCGGAGGCGCCCCGGCTGAAGGGAGCGCTGCACCGGGAACTCACCCGGCGCGATGCCCTCAGCGGCCGCCGCGTCGTGCTCAGGAGCGGCGAGATGGGAACGGCCCGCGGCATCACCTCCGCGGGGGCGCTCCTCTTCGAGGAATCCGGAGGCGCGAGGCGCGAGATTCGTTCCGGCGGCGTGAGGCTGTTGCCGGATCCGTAGGCATCCACCCGAGGAACCTCGACATGCATCTGGTACTTGATGTGGGCAATACCGAAACCGTGCTGGCCCTCTTCGCCCCCGGGCGGGAAGGGGTCGCGGGCCGCTGGCGGGTAAGCACTCACGTGCCGCGCACCCCCGACGAGTATGTGCTGCTGCTCGGCACGCTCCTCCGCTCGGACGGCTACGACCCCGGTGCCCTGACCCGCGTGGTGCTGGGCTCGGTGGTCCCCTCCGCCTCCGATGTCCTGCGGGAAGCCGCGGCCCGGCTTGGTTCCGCGGAGCTGGTGGTCATCGACGCGTCCACACCCCTGCCCATCGTCCTCGACGTGGAGGAGCCGCGCACCGTGGGCGCCGACCGCGTCGCCAACACCATGGCCGCTTCCCGGCTCTTCGGGCGCGACTGCATCGTCGTCGACCTGGGCACCGCCACCACCTACGACTGCATCACCGCCGACGGCCGCTTCCAGGGGGGCGTGATCGCCCCCGGCCTCATGTCCGGCAAGGAGTGGCTCGCGGCCCGGACCGCCAAGCTCCCGCCCGTGGAGTTAATTCCCCCGAAGCGGGTGATCGGCAAACGCACCGAATCCTGCATCCACTCCGGCATCTTCTTCACCACCATGGACGCGATCGCGGGGATGATCGAGCGCGTGCGAGCGGAATGGGACGTTGCCGATCCCATGGTTGTGGGCACCGGTGGCTTCTCTCCGCTGGTGGCGAAGCACGTTGCCGCCTTCGACCACGTGGACCCGCTGCTTACGCTCATCGGGCTGGAGCTCGCGGGGGAGCATGTGGCGGCACATTCGGGGTAGCGCTGATCTGACGGAGCATCCATGTAGCCCGCCGCGAACCGGAGCCGCACCAAGCCCGACTTGCGGGGGTATGCATGTTGGCACGACCCACGACCCCGAGCCCGTCCTGAAACCGGGAGAGAAGGCCATGAGGAGACCTGAGCCGTGGCGGGCCGCGCCCGCGTGGACCCTGGCGGTGCCCATCCTGGTGCTGGCCCTGATCGTCGCCTGTGGTGGCACTGACGAGGCGGCGCCAACCGAGCCTCCGGAGCCTCCCGTCGCCACAACCGTCAGCATCTCGCCGGCTGCCGTCGACCTCTCGTCTCTCGGCGAGACGCTCCAGCTCACCGCGGCCGTCGCCGACCAGAACGGCCAGGCGATGGCGGGGGCGTCCGTCAGCTGGACGACCACCGACAATTCGGTCGCGAGCGTGAGCGCCGGTGGACTGGTCACCGCGGTTGCGAACGGAAGCGCCACCGTCACGGCCACCTCCGGCAGCGCGGCCGGTACCGCCGCCGTTACCGTGGCCCAGCGCGCGGCGCGCGTCGACATATCGCCGGCTTCGGTGGAATTCTCGTCCCTCGGCGATTCCGTACAGTTCACAGCCGCGCCGTTCGACGCGAACGACAACGCCGTGGAAGACGCAACCGTCACCTGGTCCTCGGAAGACGACGCGGTAGCCACGGTCGATTCCAGCGGCCTGGTCACCGCGGTCGGAAACGGCACTGCGAACATCACCGCTCAAGCGGACGCGGTCAGCGGGGCCGCCGCGGTTACGGTCTCGCAGGTCATCGTCGAGCTGGACGTGGTCCCGCCCGCCACGACGCTCTTCTCGCTCGGCGATACCATCCGGCTGGTCGCGAGCGGTGTCGACGCCAACGGCCACCACGGACCGGCCCTGGCGGTCACCTGGATGTCCGAACACGACGCAGTCGCGACGGTCGATTCGACCGGCCTGGTCACCGCGGTGCGGACCGGCAGCACGGACGTGTTCGCGACCACCGGCGAACTGCGCGATTCCGCGGGCGTGACCGTCGCGCAGCTTGCGACCGAGGTGCGCGTGACCCCGGAGGCCGATACCCTCGCGATCGGCGACACGCTGCTCCTGAGCGCCGTCGCCCTCGACGGGAACGGACACGTGGTCGAAGACACCGACTATGTCTGGTCGACGTCCAACCCGGCGGTGGTGACGGTGAGCGACACTGGCCTGGCGAGGGCTGTGGGGCCGGGAACGGGAAGGATCGACGTCAAGGCGACGCGCGCCGGCGCGAACTACGTCGGCACGGCGACCATCACGGTGCTCGGGTCGACGGCCGGGGGAGGCCGCGCGGACCCTTGACAACCCCGACCGCGCGCGCCAGCCCTTAGAGCGATCATGATACAAGTGAGCATACAGGATGTGATGTCCCGGCGGGCGTGCCCGGGGCGGCCGGCTTCCCGGTGACCCGCCAGGAACTCCTCGACCTGATCGCCGCCGGCGAGGGTCCCGAGGTCGAGTTCCAACGTTCGCTCGGGCGAGAATTCGGCAGGGAGTTGTGCGCGTTCGCAAACGGAGACGGGGGGACGATCCTGCTCGGCGTGTCCAGGTCCGGGGAGGTCGTCGGCGTCGGGAACCACCGCCGAACCCGCGTCAAAGTGCTCACTGTTGCCCGGTCCGGCGACCCGCCGATCGTGGTGGAGGTCGAGAGCGTGGGCGAAGTGATGCGCGTGACCGTCCCGCCCCAGAAATACAAGCCCTATTCCATCGGATGGCGCGCCTTCGTGCGCGAGGGGGGCGGCAGCCGGCGACTGACGAATGCGGAGATCAGGGATCTCTACTACGCTGTCGGACGCGCTCACTTCGACAAGGAGCCCTGTGAGGCCTTTTCGATGGAGGCTCATCTGAAGGCCGACGTCTGGGAGCGGTTCATCGGTCGGGCGAAGATTCCGGAAGCCATGCACGCGATGCTGGCGCTGCGCAATCTCGGCCTCGTCGACAACGAAGACCGGATGACGTACGCCGGCGCGTGGCTGCTCGCCCAGGACATCCGCCAGTTCACGGAGAGCGCGCACGTATCCTGTGCCTTCTTTCGGGGGACCGAGGAGGTGGGAAGTCTCGAACGGCAGGACTTCCACGGCTCGCTGCTCGAGATCGCGGACGAAGTGCTGGCGTGGGTGCTGCGCAGAATCAACGTTCAGTTCACGATCTGGCGTGAAGACGCCAGGGGCCGTCCCGAGCTGCCCGAGGAAGCCTTGCGCGAGGCGCTCGTGAACGCGATCGCCCACCGTGACTACCGTTCCCGCAACCATGTACGGGTGCGTGTCTTCAAGGACCGTGTGGAAATCGTCAGCCCCGGAGGGCTGCCCGAGGGCATGAACGAGGGCGATCTGGGAACCAAGAGCGTTCCCCGCAATCCGCTGCTCTACAGCATGCTCGCCCGCATGGGCCTGGTTGGAGGAATCGGCACCGGCATCCGGCGCATGAAGTCGCTCTGCCGGGAGTACGGGGTCCTGGAGCCTCGGATCGAGTCTTCCGGAACCGAAGTCACCACAAGCTTCAGGCGCCCGCCCGCCATCCGGCTCCAGCCCTCGGGCATCGGCGACGACGACTTCGCCGCCTTGCAGGCAAGCCTGTTCAACCTGCGGGATGCCGGGACAAAAACCCCTGACCGACACAGGGATGCCACGCTCGTCTGGGAGCGCAAGACCACGGTCCAGGTCAGGGATCTGGTACGGGTTCTGGATCGCGATCGATCGCGCGCGCAGATTCTCCAGGGCCTCGGCCTCAGGAACCGAAGCAACCTGGTGGTCAACTACCTGCGACCGGCACTCGACGCCGGCCTCATCGAGATGACGATCCCGGACAAGCCCACGAGCGGCAGGCAGAGGTATCGGCTCACTCCCATGGGGCGTGAGTTGCGGCTGGCGCTGCTGGAACGCGCCCGCGGCGCCGGCGGATCCGCCCCCCATGGCCCTGATTGACGAGAAACCCGGGCGACATTGACCGCCATGCTCATCGTCGCCGCCGTCACCCTGGCTGTCTGGGTGGCCATGGCGCTCATCACCCTCTACAGCTACCGTCGGGTCTTCCGCCTCGAACGGATTGGAGACGCCCGCGACTGCGATCCGCCCCTCCCCCGGCTGTCGGTGGTGGTGGCCGCCCGGAACGAGGAAGCGGGGGTGGAACGGGCGCTCGCGTCGCTGCTCGCCCTCGATTATCCGGACTACGAGGTCATCTTCGTCGACGACCGCTCGCAGGACCGCACCGGCGAGATCGCCGATCGGCTGAGCGCGCAGGACGACCGCCTCACGGTGCTTCACGTCGAGGAATTGCCGGCGGGATGGTTCGGGAAGAACCACGCTTCCTGGAAAGGGGCGCTGGCGGCGAGCGGCGACCTGCTTCTCTTTACCGACGGAGACGTGGTGTTCGGGCGTGGGGCGGTGAGGCGCGGGGTGCGCCACCTCCAGAGAAACAGGCTGGACCATTTCGCCGTCCTGCCCGCGCTGGTGATGCGAAGTCTCATGCTGCAGGCCTGCGTGATCGTGTTCCACTGGGGCGCGCACATCACTGCGAGGTTGTGGCAGGTTCGCGATCCCCGGAGCACGGCCTCCTTCGGCGTGGGCGCCTACAACCTGTTCCGGGCCGACTCCTACCGCGCCATCGGAGGACACAGGCAGGTTGCCCTGCGGCCCGATGAGGACTATCAACTGGGCCGGCTGGTGAAGCTGACCGGCCACCGCTCGGACCTCGTCCGGGCCGAATCCAGCGTGTGGTGCGAGTGGTATCCGGACGTCCGGAGTCTCGTCCGGGGATTGGAAAAGAACCTGTTCGCGTTCAGGGACTACCGGATGTCGGCCGTCCTCGTGCAGACGGTGGGACTGGTGTGGACCGGCATCGCACCCGTCGTGCTGGGCGTCGCGCTCGTCCCCGTGGACGCCTTCGCCGCCGCGCTGTTCGCCGCTGCCGCGATGGTTGCCTGGGGCTTCGCCATCTGTGTCGCCAGAGTCTCCCGCTTCCGCTGGTGGAGCGGACTTGCGCTTCCGGTGGCCAGCGCGGTCATCGCCTGGAGTTGGTGGCGCTCGATGATCGTCACACTCCGGGGACGCCTGGCCTGGGGCGGTCCCGCGGTTCCATTGTCGGAGTTGCGCGCGGCCCGGGTGCGGGCGATGGACGAACGTGGAAATGCGTGAGTATCATTGAACACCGGCGATGATTCAGCCAGGAGAGTCAAGTGTCCAGATACATTGCCGTCGTAGTCGCGATCGGTTGCGCCGCCGGGGCCGCTCCCGTCCCGGCCGGTGCACAGACCGCTCCCGCGGGCGAACCCGGGAGAACGATCGAGGTCACGATCTCGGAGGGCACCAACGTGGCCGTCGCGCTCTCCCCGGACGAGAGCGCGCTTGCGCTCGACCTGTTGGGCCGCATCTGGGTGATGCCCGCCAGCGGGGGAGCCGCAACGGCCCTCACCGATCCCGTGGGGGATGCGCGCCAGCCGGCATGGTCGCCGGACGGAAGCCGCATCGCCTTCCAGGCGTATTGGGACGGCAACTACCACATCTGGAGCGTGGGCGCGGACGGGACGGGATTGCGCCAGCACACGCGCGGCCGGTTCGACCACCGCGAGCCGCACTGGTCGCCGGACGGCGGCCGCCTCGCGTTTTCGTCGGACCGGGGCGGGAGCTACGACGTGTGGGTGACGGGACTGGACGGCGGGGGACTCGAGCGGCTGACGGACTGGCCCGGCAACGAATACGGGCCCGCGTTTTCTCCCGATGGCCGGGAAGTCGCGTTCGCAGCGGATGGAGACCGGTCCGGGATCTGGCTGACCGGAAGCGGGGGACCCGGGGTCGTGGCCGGAGACGGGGGGCCGCGAAGGGTCGCGGAAGGGGACGGTGGCGAGTTGAACGCGCCTTCGTGGAGCACGGACGGCGGGACGCTCTCGTTCAACTCGATATCGGAAGGGCGTTCGCGCCTGTATGCGGTGGCGGTGAGCGGAGGCGAGCCGCGCACTCTTACCGGCGAGGAAGAGGATGTCTTTCCGTTCCGGGCATCCTGGACGGTGGCCGGGGACCTGTACCACACGGGGGACGGGCTGGTGCGGTGGCGCCGGGCCGACGGCAGCGGCCGGCGGGACGTGGCGTTCTCCGCGACGGTGGCTCTCGACCGGACCGACTATGCACGGCGGACGCGCGATCTGCGGGCGCCCGGCCCATTCCCGGTGCGCGGCATCGTATCGCCGGCGGTCTCCCCCGACGGGACGCAGGTGGCGTTTTCGGCGCTGGGCGACCTCTGGCTGCATACCATCGGCGGGGAGGCGGAGCGCCTCACCGACGATCCCTGGATCGAGGCCGATCCCGCCTGGTCGCCCGATGGTGGCCGCCTGGCGTTCGCCTCCGACCGCGACGGGTCGCTCGACCTTTACGTGCGCGACCTGGGGGCGGGGGGCGACCGCCGGGTGACCGAGGGGGCCGCCGCCACCATGCCGGCCTGGTCGCCGGACGGGAGCCGCATCGCCTTCGTGGGTTCGGCGGCAGGGACGGCGGTGCAGGTGGTCGACCTGGCGACCGGGGCGGTGGAGACCCTGCGTGCCGGGTTGAACGGGGCGGGGCGGCCTTCCTGGTCGCCCGACGGCGCCTCCGTGCTGGTCTCCGCGCTCTCACCCTACTCGGGACGCTTCCGGGAGGGCGTGAACCGCGCCCTGGTGGTGCCCAGCCGCCCCCTACGCACCGCCGACGCAGCCGGGACGAGCGGTGCCGACACTCCCCCGGTGCCGAGCGCAGGCGCGCGCGCCGCCACCGCGGATGAGCTTCACCGGGCCGCCGGGCGCGGGTCGCGCGCGGCCACCACCACGGCGCCCGCCCTCCCCGTCCCTCGCGGGCACGGCCACACCCACGATCTGCCCGCCTGGGCGGGTGGCGACCCGGGGCCGGCCGCCTCGCCCGCCAACCCCTTCCAGGCCGCCGACCGCTACCTCGACCTGCCCCTGCACGGGTCGGTCGGCAGCCGCGCCAACGACGGCCCGGCATGGTCGCCGGACGGCCGCCATGTGGCCTACATCTCGGACGGCGTGCTCTGGACGGTCGCCATGACCCCCGAGGGCGAGACCGCCGACCTCCCCCGCCGCCTCACCAACGAGGCCGCCGACGACCCCTCCTGGACCGGCGACTCGCGCTCCCTTGTCTACCTGAGCGACGACCGCCTGCGCCGCATCGACGCCCTCACCGGCGCCGCCGAGGACATCACTCCCACCCTCGCCTGGACGCGCCCGGCGCCTCCGGCCTCGGTGCTGGTGCGCGCCGGCGCCCTGTTCGACGGCCGCTCCGAGACGCTCCGCCGCGACGTGGACATCGTCATCGAGGACGGCGTCATCACCCAGGTGGCCGACCGCGACCCCGCGCGCACTGCCGACAGGGTCGTGGACGCCGCCGGGCAGGTGGTCATGCCCGGCCTGATCGAGATGCACACCCACGGCGGCCTGGCCGACGGGGAGTCCAAGGGCCGGCTCTGGCTCTCGTGGGGGGTGACCGCGACCCGCTGCCCCGCCTGCGACGGCTACGAGCTCACCGAAGCCAAGGAGGCCGGCGAGTCCGGCCGGCGCATCGCGCCGCGCATCTTCGGGACCGGCGGCACCATCGACGGCAGCCGCATCTACTACCCCAACGCGCCCGCCCTGGGCGCGAGCGCACAGGTCGAACTGCAGATGGGGCGCGCCGCCACCCTCGGCCACGACATGATCAAGACCTACGTGCGCCTCTCGGACCCGATGCAGCGCCGGGCCATCGCCGAGGCGCACGCCCTCGGCATCCCGGTCAGCTCGCACGAACTCTATCCCGCGGTCGCGTACGGCGGCGACGGGGTCGAGCATGTGCGCGGCACCAGCCGGCGCGGCTACTCGACCAAGGTCTCCGAGACCAACGGGATCTATGCCGACGCGGTCGATCTCCTGGCCGCCTCGGGCATGACGCTCACGCCCACGGTCGGCATCTACGGAGGGTACGGCCTGCTCGCCGCCGAGAGGCCCGACCTCCTCTACGACCCGCGTGTCGAGGCCTTCTCCCCGGACGCCCCCGCCAGCGCGCGCATCCCTCCAGACCTGGCCCTGGCGCGCCGCATGGTCGAACGCATGTCATCTCTCCCGCGCCGCGTGCTCGAGGGCGGGGGCCGGGTCATCATGGGCACCGACTCGCCCATCATTCCGCGCGGCCTCAGCCTGCACGCGGAGATGGAGATCCTGGTCCGCTACGGCCGCATGCGTCCCGTCGACGTTCTGCGCGCCACCACGTCGGAGTCGGGCGAAGCCCTCGGGTACGAGGGGCGCCTCGGCGTGGTCGCCCCCGGCGCCTTCGCCGACCTGATCGTCCTCGACGAGGATCCCCTGCGGGACATTGCCGCGACCCGCTCCGTGCACACGGTCATCCTGGGCGGAGCCGTGCACACGCTGGAGGAACTGCTCCGGCGTCCCGAGTAACGCCGCGCCGCCTCTCGGCGCCGAACCCGCCCGCCCCCGGCGCCCCCGCGCTCTGCGGAAGGGTTGACATCCGTTGTCCCCGAGGTACTTTTCTGGCCGTTAGCACTCCTCGGCGTCGAGTGCTAACACACGCTCGCGCCGGAGATCCGGCCGGAAAGACCTGTATTCGGACCACCATTCACAGGAGAACCCACGCATGGCAACGAGTGCAGCGAACAGAATCAAGCCGCTCGCCGACCGGGTCGTCGTCCAGGCGGCCGAGGAGACGGAGCAGACCCGCGGCGGTCTCTACATCCCGGACACCGCCCAGAAGGAGAAGCCCCAGCAGGGCACCGTGCTCGCGGTCGGCCCCGGCAAGCTCTCCGACGACGGCAAGCGCATCGCGGCCGACGTCTCCGTCGGCGACACCGTCCTGTACGGCAAGTACAGCGGCACCGAGGTCACGGTGGACGACGAGGAGCTGCTCATCCTCCGCGAGTCGGACATCCTCGCCATCATCACCGACTGACCGCTTCCCGAGAGAAACCGAACGGCAACACGACGAGCAGGCGCGCGGCCGGGTGCCGCCCGCCGCTCTAAACAGAGGAGAAACAAAGCATGGCAGCCAAGGATCTCAGATTCGAAGTGGATGCCCGCACGCGCCTCAAGGCCGGCGTCGACAAGCTGGCCAGGGCCGTGAAGGTCACCCTGGGCCCCAAGGGCCGCAACGTGGTGCTCGACCGCAAATTCGGCTCCCCGCAGGTCACCAAGGACGGCGTCTCGGTGGCGAAGGAAGTCGAGCTCGAGGACGGCGTCGAGAACATGGGCGCGCAGATGGTGAAGGAGGTCGCCACCAAGACCTCCGACGTCGCGGGTGACGGCACCACCACCGCCACGGTGCTCGCCCAGTCCATCTTCGGTGAGGGGCTCAAGAACGTCACCGCCGGCACCAACCCGATGGGCATCCGGCGCGGCATCGAGCAGGCCGTAGGGTCGGTAGTGCGCGAGCTCGAGGGCCTCTCTGTCGAGACCCAGGGCAAGCGCGAGATTTCCCAGGTCGGCTCCATCTCCGCCAACAACGACAACGAGATCGGCGCACTGATCGCCGACGCGATGGAGAAGGTCGGCAAGGACGGCGTGATCACGGTCGAGGAAGCGCGCGGCCTCAAGACCACGCTCGACACCGTCGAGGGCATGCAGTTCGACCGCGGCTACCTTTCGCCCTACTTCGTGACCGATCCGGAGCGGATGGAAGCGGTGATGGACGACCCCATGATCCTCATCCACGACAAGAAGATCTCGTCGATGAAGGACCTCCTGCCGATCCTTGAGAAGGTCGCGCAGATGGGCAAGCCCCTCCTGATCATCGCCGAGGACGTGGAAGGCGAGGCGCTGGCGACGCTGGTCGTGAACAAGCTGCGCGGAACCCTCAAGGTGTGCGCGGTCAAGGCACCCGGCTTCGGCGACCGGCGCAAGGCCATGCTGCAGGACATCTCGATCCTGACGGGCGGCCAGGTGATCTCCGAGGAGGTCGGCTTCAAGCTCGAGAACGCCGTCTCCTCCGACCTCGGCAGCGCGAAGCGGGTGGTGATCGACAAGGACAACACCACGGTGATCGACGGGGCCGGGATGGCCGACCAGATCAAGGGCCGCATCGACGAGATCAAGGTGGCCATCGACAAGTCCACCTCCGACTACGACACCGAGAAGCTGCAGGAGCGGCTGGCCAAGCTGGCCGGCGGCGTGGCGGTCATCCACGTGGGCGCGGCCACCGAGACCGAGATGAAGGAGCGCAAGGCCCTGGTCGAGGATGCCCTGCACGCGACCCGCGCGGCCGTCGAGGAAGGCATCGTCCCCGGTGGCGGCGTGGCGCTGCTGCGGGCACAGGGCGCGCTCAACGGCCTGGAGCTGGAGCGACACGACGAGCAGGTGGGCGTGCAGATCCTGCGCCGGGCGCTCGAGGAGCCCCTCCGCCAGATCGCCGAGAACGCGGGCGCCGAGGGCTCGATCGTGGTCGAGCACATCCGGCGCCACGACAACACCAACTGGGGCTACAACGCCCAGACCGACACCTACGAGGACCTGGTGAAGGCGGGTGTCATCGATCCCACCAAGGTGGTGCGCACGGCGCTGCAGAACGCCGCTTCGATCGCGGGCCTGATGCTGACCACCGAGGCCGTGGTGGTCGAGCAGCCCGAGGAGGAGAAGGCGCCCGCCGGTGCCGGCGCCGGCATGGAGGGCATGGGCGGAGGCATGTACTAGGCCCCAGCCCGCGCGGCCGGCCCCTGGTCCGGCCCGACACACGGGAGCCCGGGCGGCGATGGTCGTCCGGGCTCCTTGCCGTTTCTTCGGCGGCGCGCACAATTCGCGTTCCACCGTGTATGTTCGGCGACCGTTGTCCCGAAGCATCCCAGTCCCCGCAACTCTCCCGATGACCGATGGCTGACGAATCCATCCAGGTGCGGCTTCCCGACGGCAGTCCCGTCGAGGTGCCGCGCGGCAGCAGCGCCGCCGACATCGCGGCCGGCATCGGCCCCGGACTCGCCAGGGCCGCGCTGGCGGCCGTGGTCGACGACGAGGTCGTCGATCTGGCCCGGCCGGTATCGCCGGGTGCCGAAGTGCGCATCCTCACCAGCCGGGACGACGACGCCCTCCCCGTGCTGCGCCACTCCGCCGCCCACGTGTTGGCCACCGCGGTTCGCGAGCTGCATCCCAACGCGGGCATCGGCTTCGGCCCCTCGATCGACGACGGCTTCTACTACGACTTCCAAGTCGACGAGCCCTTCACCCCCGAAGATCTCGAGGCCTTCGAGGCGCGCATGCGCGACATCGTCGCCGCCGACTATCCCTTCGAGCGCCGCCGCGTCAGCAAGGAGGAGGGCAGGGAGCTTTTCGCCGACGATCCCCTGAAGCTCGAGCGCCTGGAGGAACTCGAGGACGACGAGGTGATCACGGTCTACCGGGACGGTCCCTTCCTGGACCTGTGCCGCGGGCCACACGTGCCCTCCACCGGCGGCGTGAAGCACTTCAAGCTGCTCTCGACCGCGGGCGCCTACTGGAGGGGTGACGAGAGCCGCCAGATGCTGCAGCGCATCTACGGTACCGCGTTCTTCAGCAGGAAGGCGCTGGACGAGCACCTTGAGCGGCTCGAGGAGGCGCGCCGGCGCGACCACCGCGTGCTCGGCAGGGAGCTGGACCTGTTCAGCATCCAGGAGGAGGTCGGGTCCGGGCTCGTCCTCTGGCACCCGAACGGGGGCCTGGTGCGCCACACGGTGGAGGAGTTCCTGAAGACGACGCTGCTCGAGCACGGCTACGAACTGGTCTACAGCCCGCACGTCGCGCGCGAGGAACTGTACCGCATCTCCGGGCACCTGGAGGTCTTCAGCGAGGACATGTTTCCCCCGATGGCCGACGAGGGGCACCGCTTCCGCATGAAGCCGATGAATTGCCCGCATCACTTCATGATCTACCGCTCGCGGAGCCGCTCCTACCGGGATCTCCCGCTCCGCTATGCGGAACTCGGCACCTGCTACCGCTACGAGCGCACGGGGACGCTGCACGGGATGCTGCGGGTGAGGTCGTTCACACAGGACGACGCCCACATCTTCGTGCGCGAGGATCAGATCAGCGGCGAGTACCATCGCATGCTGGACCTGGTCGCGTACCTGCTGGGGGTCTTCGGCTACGAGTTCGAGGTGGCGCTCTCGACCCGTCCCGAGAAGGCGATTGGCGACCCCGACGTCTACGACGCCGCGGTGGAAACGCTCGCGGCAGTGCTCGAGGAACGCGGTCAGGCATACGAGATAGACGAGGGCGGAGGCGCCTTCTACGGTCCGAAGGTGGACATCCTGCTGGTGGACGCGCTCGGGCGGAAATGGCAGGGGCCGACCTTCCAGCTCGACTTCCTGATGCCCCAGCGCTTCGGCCTCGACTACGTGGGCAGCGACAACCGGCGCCACAACGTGGTGGTCATCCACCGCACCATGCTGGGGTCGATGGAGCGCTTCATCGGCGGGCTCGTGGAGCACTACGCGGGCGCTTTCCCCGTATGGCTGGCCCCGGAGCAGGTGCGCGTCCTCCCGGTCTCGGAGGTGTGGAGCGAGAGCGCCCAGGAGCTGGTGGAGCTTCTGCGCGCGAACGGGGTGCGCGCCCAGCTGGACGACCAGGACACGCTCGGCTACCGCATCCGCGAGGCCGAGGTGAAGAAGGTGCCCTACATGGGGGTGGTGGGGAAGCGCGAGGCCGAGGCGGGGACGGTGGCGGTCCGCAGGCGCGGCGCGGGCAGGAAGCAGGTGGTCATGGACCGGGAGGCGTTCGCCGGGCAGGTCGCCGAAGACATCCGCACGCGGGCGCGCTGGTGAATCGCGGCCCCGCTCCTATCTCCGCGGCTCCCGCCGGAGGCTGACGAAGCGTCGCAGCCGGCGCACGGCCAGCGAAAGGCCGGTCCACACCATCAGCGCGGCCGCCAACGAAAAGAGTCCTGCCAACAATTGGCCCCCGAGCCCCCAGTACTCTCCCGTATGCGCGTACCGCAGGAACTGCTGCGCCCGCCGTGCAGGCGAATCGTCGGCGAAGGACTCCCATGCCCGCGCGGCGCCGGAGGCGGTGTCCAGGGTGAGAAAGCCGGTCCTGTGAGGCTGGCCGGCGCGGCCCCCCTGCACCTCGACGCGGACCTCACGGTCAGCGGGGCGCGGCAAGTTGAGGATCAGGGTCCGCCACCCCGGCACCCATGCCTCGGCGGTTGCGAGCACCGCCCTCAGGTCCGGCTCCGCCACGCCAGCCGAGTCCTCCGGAATCGCCGCCTCCTCGAACACCACCTCTCTCGACGCTGACCCAACCGCCCACGCGCCGCCGGACACCGCATTCCCCACCATCGGGTAGACCCGATCTCCCACAGCCGGATACGACGTGGCCATCCCTGTTGCCGCGATCGCGGCCAGCGGCAGGACAGACCAGATCCCGACCACCTGGTGCCAGTTGAGGTCGCGCCCGGCGCCTCTCGCCTCGCGACGGAGGAGGATCACGTTGGTGAGCGATCGCCGCGTGACGGGCCGCGGGATCCACAGGATCGGTCCGGTAAGCAGCAGAAAGAGGAAGGCCATGTTGACCGCCCCCGTCACCGCCCGGGCGCGACGCACCGAGCCTCCCGAGACGTTGAACCAGCGGTGCCAGTTGTGAACGCCCTCGAAAAACCGCTCGAGCCCGCCCGGTCCCGTTGCCAGCACCTGCCCCGTGTACGGATCGATGCGGGCGTACCGGTCCCGCCCCTCGTACACGCGCACCGGTGCCCGCGGGTCTGAGCGGTAGCTCAGCGAAGTGGCCGCGAATCGCGCCGCTCCCGCGATCTCCTCCGGCGGCAGCCGTTCCACACCTTCGGGTGCGGCCACGACATGCCGCCGCTCCGCAAGCTCCGTGACCATCTCCTCCAGCGACAGAACCACCCCCGTCGCCGCCAACATCAGGATGACCAGCCCGGCGGCCGCAGCTACAGAAAGATGCAGCCAGAAGATGATTGCGCGGATCATCCGCACGCCGCCGGGCCGACGAGGCCCGCGCCCAGCCGCGGCGCTATCCGTCCTAGTTCAGCGTCACGTAGCGCTCAAACCGTGCGACCTCGTTCTCGTCCACGTACTTGCCGATCTCGCGCCGGAACTGGTCCAGGTCGGTGTACGGGCGGTACTCCTCGAACTCGTGCGCCATGCGCTCGCTCATCCCCGGAACCGCCATGATCTCTTCGCGCGTGGCGCTGTTCAGGTCGATGGGGACGTACACGTACCGGGCGAGACGCTCCACCTCTTCCTCGTCCACGTACTTCCCGATCTCCATGCGAAACTCGCCCAAATCGACGTATGGGCGGTACTCTTCGAACTCATGCGCCATCCGATCCCCAACGCCCGGAATCAGCAGGACCTCGTCGTTGGTCACGTCGTTGAGGTTGATCGGCAGCCAGAGCGCACGGTACGCTCCCAGCGCCGCCTCTTCTCCGATCGCCCCCGCCAGCACCGCGTGCAGGTCCGCCGCCCGCAGGTAGGGCCGTCCGCCGACAATCGCCGCGGCAGCCTCTGCCGTGATCCCCGGGACGGCGGTCAACTCGTCTTCGGTGACGAGGTTGGGGTTGGAGAGGACGGCCATCCGTTCGGCGTTCATACCGCCCACGGCCTCGACGCCCCCGGCGGCGGCGGGCTCGGACTCCGCCGCATCGCTATCCGGGGCACAGCCGGCCGACAGGAGCGGAATCACGGCAAGGGCGAGTGCTACGGCTTGACTGCGCGACATTCTTTCTCCGTTTCCTGTGGCGAGTCTCGTTGCGTGTAGCGCCAAAGGTGCGCCGAGCGCGATCCGAATAAAATGAGACTCATTCTCAACTCGCCCTGAAGATCCACAGGCAGGGGGATCAGGTCAAGTGTCCGGCACACCGAATTCGATCGACCGTCATCGGTCCCGCGTCAGGCTTTTCGATGCGCGCCGATGCGGGGCGGCCGCCAGGTCCCCGGCAGCCGGCGCTCGTCAGTCCTGGCCGGGCCGTCGGGTGGTCACCACGATCGCGCCCCACATGTGGCCGGTCCCGTAGATCGTGGTCGCGTCCCGGGAAGATAGGAAGCGGATCTGCTCCACGTCCTGCACGGGAATGCTCCGCAGATCGTCCAGCGCGAGCAGCTTTGCCTGGTCGACGTACACGGCCGGCTCCGGATTGGGGTTCGAAATGGTGGGGGTGCGCCGGTAGAAGAGCCACGATGGCCGCAGCTGCTCGACCGCCTGGTACGCGCTCTCGCTCAGAATCTGTTCCAGTTCGGGGCGCGTGATGTCTCCCTGGGACGTGCTGCGCGCGGGTCCGGGGGCACCCACGACGCAGGCTGAGACGACTGCCACCGCAAGCGGCAGCACCAGTTGCAGCCACCGCCATGCGCCGGTCGGGCGGTTCTTCACCCGTATGGATTCCATGGTCACTCCTTCGAGCCGTGCTCCACCGTGGCCCTCAGGAGGCGGGTGAGCATCGGGAACTCGCGGTCGAGATAGTCGTTGCCACCCGCCACGATCGCGCTCTGGTCGCCGCGCCGCAGCCCGCCCCCGGAGTTCTCGCCGTACCCCGGGTAGATGCGGTCCACAACCTCCATCCCCTCCACCACCCGGCCGAAGGGCGGGAAGCCCTGCGCGTCCAGGCGGCTGTTGTCCACGAGATTGATGTACACCTGTGTCGTGCGCGTGTGCGGCTCCGTGAAGGCGAACGCGACAGTGCCGCGCACGTTGCCGGCCACCACCGCCTCGTCGTCCGGGATGGTCTGGCCGATCCACGCGGCCGTGACCTCGGGGTCGCCCGCGAGCCCCCATTGGACGATGAAGTCCGGCACGGTGCGGTGGAAGCGCGCGTCGTCGTAGTAACCGTGGCGCACCAGGTTGTAGAACCGGTCGGCCCCGACGGGCGCCCAGGCCCGCGCCACCTCGATGGCGAAGCTGCCCGCGCTGGTCTCGAAGCGGGCCACGAAGGTGTCGGGAGCGGTTTCGCTCCACGCCGGGAGGGTGGGATCGAGCAGGATCTCGCGAGTGGTGAGAGCCGAGCCGCCGTCCCCGGGCGCGCAGCCGACCGCGACCGCCGCCACCAGCACCACCACCCACCACCGGCGGCCGCGATCGCTTCCAACTGCTGACGCCACCGGCCACCTCCCGGATCGGCATGGACGGGCGGGGCCTGCTTCACCCCGCCTGTCTGAACCTGACGCCGCCGGGAGGGCGTGTCCAATCCGTAGAGCGGCCCCCCCCGGTGCCCCGCGCCGACCACCCGCCGACTGGCCGCCGCTTGACCCGAGCCGTAGAATCACCGTGGAGGCGTTCTTCGGACAGTTTGGACCCCCGCCAGGCAGCTGGCCCACGCGACCCGTTTCTCCGACGGGTCCACCTCCTGGCGGATCACTCGGCAGTACGCGCCTCCAGAGGAGTACGCATGGGTAAGTTTCGTCCGTTCGCACGGGCGCTTGCCTGCCTCGCCGGAGCCTTGGCTGTGGTCCTTGCCTCCGGCACGCCCGCCGCTGCCCAAACGGGCAATCTCGTCGGCCAGGTGGTCAACGCCGAAACCCTCCAACCCCTCGCCGGAGTCCAGGTCTACATCCAGGGACTTGACCTGGGCACCGCCACCAACCAGAACGGACGCTACATCCTGAGCGTCCCCGCCGGAAGCCACGAGGTCGCCTTCGAAAGTTTGGGCTTCGGCACGCAGACCGTGACCGCGACCGTCACCGTGGACCTGGCCACCGAGATCAACGTGTCGCTCCGGGAGGAGGCGCTCGCGCTCGACGAGATCGTGGTCACCGGCACCGCCGGAGGAACCCAGCGGCGCGCCATCGGCAACGTGGTAGAGACGGTGGACGCGGCGGCCGTGCTGGAGGTCGCGCCGGTCACCAACGTCCAGACGCTCCTGGCCCAGCGCACCCCCGGCATGATCATGCTGCCGTCGGCCGGCCAGGTCGGCACCGGCTCGCCGATCCGCATCCGCGGCACCACCAGCATGTCGCTCGGCAACGATCCGATCGTCTACATCGACGGCATCCGCATGGACTCCAACCCCCGCGGCGGACCGGGCGTGCGCGGCGGAGCCCGGGTCAGCCGCCTTAACGACCTGAGCCCCGAGGACATCGAGAGCATCGAGGTCATCAAGGGGCCCTCGGCAGCCACCCTCTACGGCACCGAGGCCTCCAACGGCGTGATCCAGATCATCACCAAGCGCGGAGCGGTGGGCGAGCCCCGCTTCGACATCAGCGTGCGCAGCGGGGCCAATTGGCTCCAGAACTCGGCGGGCCGCGCGGGCGGGGATCCGAACTCCTGCTACAACAACCCTGCATCGCTGGACGCGCTCGCGTGCGCCAACGGCCTGCAGTGGCGCAGAAACGCCAACACCGGGCAGCTCGAGGGTTTCAACCTCGTCCAGCAGGAGATCGACGCGGGACGCCCGCCCATCTTCCGCACCGGCCTCCAGCAGGGCTACAACCTGGGGCTGAGGGGAGGCACCGAGGACGTGCGCTACTACACGTCGCTCTCCTGGGACGACGACGAGGGCATCGTAGGCTACGACTTCGCCACCCGCCTCAACGCGCGGGTCAACCTGGATCTGGTGCTCTCCGAGGATGTCTCGCTCCGGACCAGCACCGGATACATGCAGAACCGGGTGCGGCTCGCCCAGAACCGCGGCGGGTTCGGCGCGGAACCCTTCAGCGGCATCATCTGGGGATTTCCCAGCACGATCGAGACGCCGCAGCGCGGCTTCATGGTGGCGCCCCCCGAGGAGTGGTCCAAGCACACCACCAGGGCCGACAACGACCGCATCACGACGAGTCTCGAGCTCGGGTACAACCCGGCGGAATGGACCACGCATCGCCTCTCCTTCGGGCTGGACCGGGGCGAGGCGGTCGACTGGGTGCTCATCCCGCGCCAGCCCGAGGGCCGCTCGCACTTCTGGGGACGGCGCGGTCTCGGCTTGAAGGATGTTGCGCGCATCGCCAATCGCTTCACCACACTCGACTACAGCGGATCGGCCTTCCTGGATGTGCGTCCCGGCCTCCGGCTCACGAGTTCGGTGGGCGTCCAGTACTACCAGCGCCAGACTTCCATCATCGAAGCCGAAGGCTCCGAGTTCCCGGCCGTGCCCATTACGACCGTGAGCGGCGGCGCCGATCGCGACAGCGGCGAGAACTTCACCGAGAACATCACCCTGGGCGCCTACGTCCAGCAGCAGCTGGACTGGAACAACCGCGTCTTCCTTACCGCCGCGGTGCGGGGAGACGACAACAGCGCCTTCGGGGCCGACTTCGACGCGGCCGTCTACCCCAAGTTCAGCGCCACCTGGGTCGTCACCGAAGAGGACTTCTTCGACGTGGGCTGGATCGAACAGCTGCGGCTGCGCTCGGCCTGGGGCGCCGCCGGACAGCAGCCCGGCACCTTCGACGCGGCGCGCCTCTACGTCCCGGGCGTGGGTTTCGGCGACCAGCCCGGCCTGCTCCCCGGCTCCTTCGGCAACCCGCAGCTCAAGCCGGAGCGCGGCGAGGAGCTGGAGTACGGGTTCGACCTGAGCCTGCTGGGCGGACGGCTGGAACTCATCTTCAGCCGCTACGACCGCACCATCAAGGACGCCATCGTCCGGCGCCCGGTCCCGACCTCCACGGGCTTCTCCGGTAGTCAGATTGTGAATCTGGCCGAGGTGAAGGCCTGGGGGAACGAGGTCGGCGTCGACTTCCGAGCCGTGGAAGGACCGGTCTTCAGCTGGGACATCAGCGGCCAGTTCGCCACCATGAACAACGAGATCCAGGATCTGGGCGGGCTGTCGTTCGTGCCCGCGGGCGGCCAGCAGTCCCACTACGAGGGCTACTCCATCGGCGCCTTCTTCGCCAAGCGGGTGCTGTCGGCGCAGATCGACGCCGGCGGCTTCGTGACCTCGGCGATGTGCGACGGCGGAACCGGTGTCGGCGGCATCGACTCGGGCGGCTCCGGCGTGGACTGCGCCGGCGCGCCCGACGTCCACTGGGCGCCGTCCACGCCCACATGGCAGGTCGGCATCACCAACAGCTTCAGCATCAACAACCTGCGCCTCTACGCGCGCATCGAGGGCAACGGGGGCCACTGGAACTTCAATTCCGAGCTGCGGGCGGCGCACAACATCGGCGTGACCGAGGCCGTCATCTGCCGCTGCATTCCCGAGGTGCAGGCCCGGCGCCAGTACGAGAACAACACCATGGGCTTTCACGAGGGCGGGTTCCTGCGCCTTCGCGAGGTCGGGGCGAGCCACAGTATTCCCGGGGACCTGCTCACCCACATCGGGGCTTCCCGGGGCGTCATCAGCGTGTCCGCGCGCAACATGGCCATGCTCTGGACCAAGGCCCACGGATGGGGCACCTGGCGCGACGGCCGGGTGATGCCTCCGGGTGGATTCGGAGGGAGATGGTCCTGGGATGCGGAGCTGCGCAGCACCGGCAACATCCGCGCGGATCAGCAGACCGTCATGCCGCCGTTCGCCAGCTTCACGGCGAACGTGCGCCTGAGCTTCTGAGGGAGGTGGAACGATGATCGACCTTCGAAGCAACGAATCCAATCCGCAGGGGCACGAGGTGACGACAATGAGACGGTACAGCGAATACATCGGACGCCGGCGCCGAACTCACCGGCAGGGAAGGGGCTCTCGGGCGATCGCGGTCCTGAGCGGCATTCTGCTCGCGGGAACGGTGGCCTGTGAATCCCTCCTCGAGGTGGAAATCCCCGGGCAGGTCGAGGACGCCGCCCTCGACGATCCGGCACTGGCCGGCACCATGGTCATCAGCGCCCTGGGCGAGTTCGAGTGCGCCCTCAACACCCTGGTTCCCACCAACGCGTTTCTCACGGGCGAGTTCATCGCCTCCAACTTCTTCCTGAGCTCCAACGTCTGGGGCTGGCGCGGGGAGACCGAAATCCGGGCCACCTCGGGCGCCTGCTCGACCTCCCGGGCGGCCACCAACTACGGTTACTACACGCCCTTCCAGCGAGCCCGCTTCCTGGCCGAGGACGCTGTGCGCCGCATCACCGAGTTCAGCGACGCGGATGTTCCCGACAAGTCCAACGTGCTGGGCACCCTGAACGCGTACGCGGGCTACAGCCTGGTGCACCTGGGCGAGAACTACTGCGAGATGGCGGTCGACAACGGGCCGCTCATGCAGCCGCGCGAGGTGCTGGCGCTTGCCGCGGAGCGCTTCACCACCGCGATCAGCCAGGCCTCGGATCCATCCATCGTCAACATGGCGCGGGTGGGACGGGCGCGCGTGAACCTGGATCTGGGCAACCTCTCGGAAGCCGCAGCGGACGCGGAGCAGGTGCCCGAGGGGTTCGTGCGCAACGCCGAATACTCGACTGCGCAGATCCGGCGCGAGAACTCGACCTACAACCGCACCGAGACCGACTACCTGTCGGTGGGCGTCGCCTGGCGTGACCTGACGGTTGCAGGTATGCCCGATCCGCGCGTGCCGGTCGTCAACACCGGGCGCAAGGGCCAGGACGGCGAAACCGACCAGTGGGACCAGCTCAAGTACACGGCGCGCGACGATCCCATTCCCATCGCGTCATGGCGCGAGGCGCAATTCATCATCGCCGAAGCACGCATGGGGCAGACCGCGCTCGACGCCCTGAACCGGGTGCGGGACGTATACGGCATTCCCCACATCCGGATGAGCGAGATCGACGACATGCTGGAGACCATCCTGGACGAGAGGAAGCGCACCTTCTTCCTGGAGGGCCACTGGCACAGCGACATGATCCGCCACAACATCCAGTTCCCGCAGGGAGTGAATCACAAGGGCAACAGCTTCCAGCCCTACAGCTGCATGCCGCTGCCCGACATCGAGGTGAACAACAACGTCAACCTCTCGGGCTAGCAGCCGGGAGACGGAACATCAGCGACCACCCAGCTATCAGGAGTTGATCATCATGATCGGGTTCAGGGCATACGGAATCGCCGCGGGACGCGCGGTGCTGGGTTGCGCCTTCCTCGCGCTCGTCGCCACGGCATGTTCGCCGGCGGAGGAAGGGGCGCCCGCCGCATCGGACGTGACGGTCGTCTGGGGCGGCGGCCTGTTCGACGGGACCGGGGACGCCGTCGTGCCCAACCCGGGAATCGTGATGGCGGACGGGCGCTTCCAGGCGGTAGACGCCGTGGCGGCGTCAGAGGCGGTCGCGGCCGGAGCCACGGTGGTGGAGGTCGGGGACGGGGAGGTGATCCTCCCCGGCATGCTCGACCTGCACGCCCACTTCCACCTCGACCTGCTGGGGGAAGGCCGCGTCGACGAGACGACCGTCTATCCCGCGCTCTTCCTGGCCAACGGGGTGACCAGCACCTTCCCGAACGGGGAAGCCAGCCCGGACAAGATGCGCGCCCTCCAGGAGCGCCTGCAGTCGGGCGAGCAGGTGGGCGCGCGGCTGCTCCGGTCCGGGCCCTACTTCGGCTCGTCGCGGGTGGGGTGGGATCCCTTTTTCACGGCCGAGGAGGTCCACCGCCAGGTGGACGCGCTGGTCGAGGAGGGTGTGGCGGGCTTCAAGGCCAAGACCATCCGGGCCCCGCAGTTGGAGGCTCTGATCGAGCGGGCCCACTACCACGGCCTCAGCGTGACCGGCCATCTGGGCTCGGGCTTCGGGGGCTCGGTCAACCCGCGCGACGCCATCCACATGGGCATCGACCGCATCGAGCACTTCATGGGCGGGGATGCGATGCCGGCGGTGCGTTCCGCCTACGCCTCCTTCGAGGAGATGACCCCGGACATGCCCGAGTTCGAGCACATCGTCCAGCTCTACCTGGACGAGGGCGTCAACTACAACGCCACCATGAGCGCGTACGGCTACTCGGGAGGGCGCGATCCCGACATCTTCGAGCCCTTCGCGGACGAGATGAGCTACCTGACCCCATACGCCCGCGAACTCGTCGAGGAGCGCCTCGCCGCGGAGCCCCGGCAGGTGAGCGAGCAGTTCGAGCGCATCTACAATGTCAAGCAACAGCTCGTCAAGCGCTTCTACGACATGGGGGGCGGGCACCTGATCACGATGGGAACCGACCACCCGTCCACGGGCGAGTTCTTCTCGCCCTTCTCGGTGCACCGGGAGCTGGCGCTGTTCGTGAAGTCGGGGATCCCCGAGGCCGCCGTGCTCCGGTTCGCCACCAGGAACGCGGCCGAGGCCCTTCGGGTGGACGGTGACCTGGGCACCATCGAAGCCGGCAAGATCGCCGACCTGGTCATCCTCGGAGCGAATCCGCTGGACGACATCCGCAACACCCGCCAGGTGCGCATGGTGTTCAAGGACGGGGTGGCCTACGACCCGGTCGAGCTGCTTGCATCCTCGAAGGGGAAGATCGGCCCCCGCGGGCCGGAGGACCTGCCGGACTTCGCCGCCGTCGACGTGCCGCCGCCGGGAGGGGAGTGAGGGGAGGTCGAACGGGCGAACAGACACGGACCCACTACCGGTAGTAGGCTACCCCCTACCGGTAGTGGGTCTGTTGTTGGCTGTGCCGAGTCTGCGTTGACGGCGCCCGGCTATGCCCGCCGCGCGGCAGTTCCCCCGTGCGCGGCCAAGGTCCGGTTCCGGTTAACGGTGCGGATGATCGTGCGGCGCCTGCTCGTAGTGCTCCCGCAGCACGTCCCCGCCGAAGTCGTCTCTGAGATCGCGCCACACCGAGTGCACATGGTTGGCGTTGCCCTGGGTGTTGTCGTACTCGATGAGGAATTCCGGCGAATGAACGCGGTAGTAGTGGCCCTCGCCCGCCTCGGTGGCGCCCGCCCAGGCAAAGTAGAGCTCGTCGTCGGAGCCGGCCGCGATGCGTTGCATCCAACGGTGCGCGGATTCGTGGTCCATGTTGTGCACGTACTCGCCGATGATCCGGTCAAGTTGCGCGCGCTGGGCGTCGTTGAGCGCGGAGGCCCGGATCCCTTCGTACGCGAGATCCACGGTGCGCTCGGCCCCCGTGATGATGTCGTCGTAGGCTTCGCTGGCGATGACGGCCGACCCGCGCTGGCTCGAGGAGAGCATCATCACGAGCCCGCGCGCAAGGTCCTCCTCATTGCCGAGCACGCGAAGCCCGGCCTTGGGGCCGGAGGATACCGTGTGCGGGTTGCTGCCCATGAAGGCGGGGCCCACGACCAGCATTTCATCTCCCAGGGAGGAGAAGCTCATCGAGAGATGATGCCCCTCGAAGCGCCAGGCCCAGGGCTCGTCGGCCGAGGGGGACCCGTAGATGGTGAAGTAGTAGTCCTCGGGATCGCGAAATTCCTCGCGTTCCTCGATGACGCCGAGCACGCGTTCAAGTTCGATGATGCTGTTGGCCTTGAGATACCCCTGGGTGCTCAGCGCCGACTTGAGCAGCTGATGGGCGGCCGTGCGCTGCACAAGCGTCATCGCCTTCAGCGGGAGGCCGTTGCGCTCTCTCGGGACGAAGTGCCAGTTGAACTGCTCCGCGTCCCCGAGCGGATACATGGCCCGGTCGCGGCCCTCGGCGTCCAGGGTGGCGACGAAGCTGGTGGCGGCGCTCGCGACTTCGTCGGTGGTGCTGGATACCCCGGCGAGCACCACGCCGCCCAGCGCCGATGTCGCGGCCAGGATCAGGACCGGAAGGGCGATCGCGCGCCAGGACAGGTTCAGATTCTTCATGATGAGGCTCCTCTCTCGGGGACTGCGGGTCCGGATTGTGCCTGTCAACTTGCCCGGAGTTTCAGAGGTCCCGCAAGTACGCGACTTCTTGACCATCCCCATCGGGGCGGCTGACTTTAGGCCATGATCATTCCACGCCGCCGCATCACGCGCCTCAGGGTCACCCGCCTGCGCGACCGGGACCGCACCATGCGCCAGGATGTCGTGGCTGTCGAGGAGCCTCTCGAGATCCGCGTGCGCTTCGCCGACGGGGACGGATGGCAGACGCGCAGCGTGTCGGTCACGATGCGCACGCCCGGCGACGATTTCGAGTTGGCGGCCGGTTTCCTCTTCGCCGAGGGGCTGGTGTCGCACCGGCGCGACGTTCAGGAGATTTCGTACTGCACGGGTGACGAGCAGCAGGAGTACAACCTGCTCGAGGTGCGGCTGGCGCCCGACGCCGCCTTCGACCCGGGCCTCCTGAACCGCAACTTCTACATGACCTCCAGTTGCGGGGTGTGCGGCAAGGCGTCGCTCGACGCCATCGAAGTGCAGGGGTGCGCGCCGGTCGCCGACGGGCACCTGACGGTGCGGGCCGATGTGCTGAAGAGCCTGCCGGATGCGCTCCGCGCGGCGCAGCCTGTATTTGAGAAGACGGGAGGCATCCACGCGTCCGGGCTGTTTGATCGCGACGGCGCACTGCTCGGGCTGCGCGAGGACGTGGGGCGGCACAACGCGCTGGACAAGCTGATCGGGCGGGAATTCCTGGCCGGACGGCTGCCCCTTGCCGACCGCATCGTGCTGGTGAGCGGGCGGACCTCCTTCGAACTCCTGCAGAAGGCGACGATGGCCGGGGTGCCGGTGGTGGCGGCGGTGGGCGCGCCCTCCTCGCTCGCGGTGGAGCTGGCGCGGCGCTTCAACGTCACCCTGGTGGGGTTCACGCGCGCGACCGGTTTCAACGTGTACGCGGGACGGGCGCGGGTGCGCACCTGAACGGGCTCGGGCACCGCCAACGCGCGGGCGGTGCCGGGCCTTCCGGCGCGACGACGAGCGCAGGGGACCGGCCCCGCCCACGGCTCTTCGGGGTGGTGCTGGCGGGAGGGCAAAGCCGCCGCTACGGCAGCCCCAAGGCGCGGGCGCGGCTGGCGGGGCGGACGTTGCTCGAGCGCGCGCTGGCCATCCTGCACGCCGCCGGTCTGGAGACCGGGGTGATCGCCAACCGGGCGGATGATCTGCCGGCCGGCCATCCGCGCGCGGCCGTGCCCTTCCGCCCCGACCTCACACCCGGCGCCGGCCCGCTCGGTGGGCTGCACGCGGCCCTTGCGTGGGCGCGGGAGCGAGGGGACGCGGGGGTCTTCCTGCTCGGGTGCGACCTGCCCCTGGTGCCGCCCGCTCTGGTGGCGCGCCTGGCCACCGGCTTCGACGACGCCCGCCCGACCGTGCCGGCCAGCGGCGGTCCGCTCGGCATCGAGCCGCTGTGCGCCTGTTATCCCATCAGCCTCGCGGCCGCCGCGCAGGACTGGCTCGCGACCGGCCGGTTCGGCATGGGGGAGTTCGTGCGCGCGCACGACTCGGTCGTGGTGGCCCGCGACGAACTCGCATCCGTCGCTGGCGCCGAGCACGCCTTCTTCAACGTGAACACTCCCTCCGACCTGGAGCGCGCGGCCGACCTTCTGAGCCTGCAAGCCAAACCGGACTGATCTCGGCAGTGCCATCGCCGGCACCGCGCCCTCCGGTCAGAAGCCACCCCCGGTCGAGAACCCGCCGCCTCCGAAGCCGCCCCCGGTCGAGAACCCGCCGCCTCCGAAGCCACCCGCGCCGAAGCCACCCACGCCGGAGCTTTGGACCGGCAGAAAGTGTTGGTTCCGCCCCAGCATCCGATGCACGTACAGGGAAGAGTGGTGCCCTGCGACGAAGCCGAGGAGCAGGGCGTTGAGGTCGAGTCCATCGTCGAAGCGCGACCGTCGCCCGTTCCAGTCGTCGGCCTCGAAGCGGTCGCGGATCTCCTCCAGGCCCGCCAGGCGCTCGGCGAGACGCGTGCGCTGCCTCCGGCGCCTGGCAAGCTCCGTCCGCAGCTCGGCGAGCCGGCCATCGATCTCAAGCAGTTGCGCCACCAGGGCGTCGTCGCGCGGATCGCGGGTGGCGCGCGCCATGGCGACCAGCTCCTCCAGCGTGCGGCCCTCCAGAAACGCCTCCAGGCCGTCGATCGCCGACTCATAGTAGGATCCGCGCTCGTCGTGGAGAACGGCCAACTCGTCGGTGAGTTCGCGCAGCGCGGCTTCGGCCTCACGCACCGCGTGGCGGGCCGCCTCGCGCTCCGCGTAGAGCTGCTCCCCGCGCGCGAGCACCGGGGTGAGCCCGTTGCGGTCCATGACCTCCTCCTCCAGGCGGGCCAGGGGCGGGAGCGCCGTGGCCAGGGCCGCGCGATCCTTCTCGAGGACGGCTGCGGCGTGACCGGGAAGCGCGTTCAGGAAGTCATAGCTGGCGCGGGCGTCCTCGTACTGCGTCACCTCCGCCACCCACCCGTCCAGACGGCGGGTGAGGACGTTGCCGGCGGCCCCGGGCGTACCGTAGCCCCGGCGCGCGAGGTAGGAGAAGAGGGCGTCGCCCTCGTACGCGGGTACCTTTTCGGCCTGTTCGCGCTCCGCCGCTTCGTGGCGCTGCTCCGAGGCGGCCACCCGGGCCTCAAGCAGGCGCGCCCGCTCGAAGAGACGCTGCCACCGGGACATGGCCTGGAGCTCCTCGAACACCACTCGCGCCAGTCGGGCCCGCTCTTCGCCGGTCTTGTTCAGCGCTTCGGTCACAGATGCCAGCGCGGCTTCGGTCGCCGCGACGTCGTCGCGCTGCTCGGGAATCCGCGTCTCGACCTCGCGCAGACGGTCCTTCTTTTCGTCGAAGATGGCGCGCACACTGGACTCCATCCCGGCGAGGGTGGCCGCAACGGCTTCCTCCCGCATCGCCGGAAGATGGAACTCGGCCAGCGCGCGAATGGCGGCGCACCTGCGTTCGCCCGCCTCGCGCAGCGCGACCTGCAGTCCGTCGATGCTTCGCTCCCGCTCGTCCAGCTCACTCCGAACCCGGCGAATGCGCCTGACGATGCCGCGGTGGATGTCACTGCCGGTCTGCATGGCTACCACTCCGTGATCTGGCCGATGTCGGCGTAGCGGCGTTCTGCGGTGACGAACCCTCTGGCCTTGAAGCCGAACTCCTCGTCGTCGATGATGCCGTTGTCCGCCCTGTCGGCGGCGACGCGATCGTACACCTCCTGCGGAACCCGCTCTCCCCATTGCCGCACGCGTCTCGCCTCGCCGTCCTCCTCGCTGCGAATCGTCACCGGCACCGCCTCGCCGTCGGTCCCCAGCGCCTGTACCAACAGGTAGTGGTTGCGGATATCGCGCGCGCCGTCGGGATAGCGCCACACACCCCCCGTAACGACGATGCGGTACTCCGTGGAGACCGCGTCGAGCAGATCGCGATAGCGCCCCACCGCGGCGCCGAGTCCGTCGACATCCCGGGCGGCGATGCGGGACTCGGCTTCGCGGGCGAGGTCTCCGGCATGCTCCCGGACCAGGTCCTCGGCGGCTTCCGCGAGCACGGCGGCGTGGAGACGGACGACATCGGCCTCGAGGGCGGCCAGGCGGGCATGGCGCTCGAGCGCCGCGTCCGCCCGGCCGATCCCGGCGCGGGCCAGCTCCAGGTCGCCTTCCACGGCCGTGGTCCCCTCTCGAAGCCGGTCCAGATCAGGGCGCGCGAGATCTTCCCGGGCGGCCTCCCGGGCGATGGGGTCGAGTGCCTCCTCGACCGCCGACAACCGGATCCCCGCGGCCGCCAGGCTGGCCGCGAACTCATCGGCTTCCGCGGCGGGGAGGTCGGGCGGCGTGCCTTGCGAGAACAGAGCCTCGAGCTCTGCGCGTTCCGTGGCCCGGGCCGCGCGGATGTCGGCCAGCTCCCCCCTGAGGCGCTCAACGTCGCGCGCGAATGCTCGCTCGGACATCACCCCGGCGCCCGCAATGCTCCCCCAGATGAGAGCCGTAACCGCGGCCGCGGGCAGTAGAACGCGCCTGGCGATCCAGCCGCGGCGGATGTAGAGAAGCGCCATGCTCCTCCCGACACCGGGCGGTGCCGGGGTGAAGCCGTAGCGCTGGGAGAGATAATCGTCGAGCGCCTTCTCGATCGTCTCGCTGTCCACGAGGTCGCCCAACTCCTCGTACATGCGCTGTATGTCGCGGACCGCGGCATCGCGGTCGAAGGCCTCGTGCTCCTCGAGCGCCTGCCGTCGCCTGTGGATGACCTGGGCGGCATCCATAACGCGCAGCACTTCATGGGGAGCCAGCGGCGTCCTGCCTTTGTGAGTCATTCCGTTCACCTCAGCCCATAGCGCAGGCCGATGCTGATGATGGGCCAGTAGTTGAGGAAAGCGCCGGCGTCGGCTTCGGCATCCCGTCGCTCGGCCTCGAGGTCGGCACGGAACCCGGACGAGCTCAGCACCGCCGGATCCCCCGTCGCGGACATCTCCAGTCCCGCGTCCAGCGGAAACGCGGCGCCAAGATCCACCACAAGGGCGATCCTGCGCGACAGGCTCGGGGCGAAACCGAGAAGTGCGTAGGGCGCGATCGCTCTCGATTCGAATGTCGTGGTCAGCGTGCTGACGTCCGGCTCCCTGTAGTAGCCCCCGCCTATGTCGATGGATGCGCGGCTGCCGTAGGTGATCTCGTAGGCCGGGTCTCCGGATTTCATCAGCAGACCCGCTTCCGCCCGGAGGACGCCGAACGATCTCTCGACCCCGACGGCAAGGAGCGCGCCCGGCAGGGACAGCTTCGCGGTGCGGTTAGCGGCGAGGTTGGATCTCTCCGTCACATCAACCTCGAATCCGAAAAAACCGATTCCGCCGCGGATCGCCACTCGCTCGTTCAATGCTACCGTAACCTCGGCTCCCATGCCGAGCGTCCCGACGCGGCCGCCGACTGAAATGTTTCCTTGCAGCGCACGAGCCGGCCGGCCGCTCGCGAGGAGCGACGCGAGCAGGATCACGGGCACGACGAATCGCGTCATTGACAACTCCAGGATAGAAACGTCATCGGAACATCGAACATTCGACGACAAGCCGCTACGCACCGGCGGGGTATCGCCCCCGCCACGCGGATCACCGGCGGATGCGGGGTTGATTGCAGCTGCAAGGTTGATCGCCTGCGGGCGACAGCCGAATATGAGGCTCGTGTCAGCGTCGCTCTCTCCCATTGACCGGACTCTTCGATGACTCACCGGACCTCTTCGACCAGCTTCCCGCACTGGTTCCACCGCCGGCTCCTGTCCTGCGTGCTCGCGGCGGTTCTCACGACCGGCGTCAGCCCCGCTCACGCCCAGGTCACAACCGAACAACTGGGCGCCCTCCGCCCCCGCAACATCGGCCCCGCCGTCATGAGCGGGCGGATCGTGGATCTGGCGGTGGCGGAGTCCGACCCCATCAAGTTCTACGTCGCCTCGTCGACCGGGGGCGTCTACAAGACCGGCGACAACGGCATCACCCTGGTGCCGGTGTTCGAGCACGAAGGCACGCACTCGGTGGGAGCGATCGCGCTCCATCAGCGCGACACTTCGATCGTCTGGGTCGGCACCGGCGAGCGGGCGAACCGGCAGAGCTCCTCGTGGGGCGACGGCGTGTACAAGAGCACCGATGGCGGCGAGACGTGGACGAACGTGGGGCTTCGCGACAGCAAGCACATCGGGCGCATCGCCCTCCACCCCGACGACCCCGATCTCATCTACGTTGCGGCGATGGGCCACCTGTGGGGTCCCAACGACGAGCGTGGCCTGTACCGGAGCGCCGACGGGGGCGCGACCTGGCAGCGGATCCTGCACATCGACGAAGACACCGGCGTGGTCGACGTGGCGCTCGACCCGGAGAACCCGGGCATCATCTACGCAGCCACCTACCAGCGCCGCCGCCGCCCCTGGGGGTTCCACGGCGGGGGCCCGGGGAGCGCGCTCTACCGCAGCGCCGACGGCGGCGACACCTGGGACCGGCTGTCGGGGCCGGGGACCGTGCGCGGGCTCCCGGATGGGATTCTGGGACGCATCGGCATCTCCATCTACCGGAGCGACCCGCGCATCGTCTACGTGAGCGTCGAACAGGGCTACCGCTACAACGCCTCCACCGCCTACACCGAGCGGCGCGCCGGCATCTACCGGTCCGAGGACCGCGGCGAGACCTGGGAGTTCATGAGCGACTGGAATCCGCGGCCCATGTACGCGAGCCAGATCCTGGTCGACCCGAGCGACGACCAGCGCATCTACATGGTGAACAGCTACTCCTTCTCGGACGATGGCGGGCGCACCTTCACCGTGCCGCCGCAGAGCCTGCACGGCGACGACCGCCTGGTCTGGGTCAACCCTGACGACTCGCGCCACGTGATGAAGGCCGACGACGGCGGGCTCGGCATCTCCTACGATCGCGGCCTGAACTGGCTCTACATTTCCGACTTGCCGGTGAGCCAGTACTACCGGGTCCAGGTGGACATGGCCGAGCCCTACAACGTCTATGGCGGTCTCCAGGACAACGGCTCGTGGATGGGGCCCAGCGAGACGTACCGCACGGAGGGGATCGTCAACAGCGACTGGACCCGCCTCGGCGGCGGCGATGGCTTTGTGAATATACCGGATACGACCAACAACTATATCATATATACGGAATCACAATATCTGGGATTATCCAGACTCGATATTCGGAGCGGGCAGCGGACCAGCATCCGGCCCGGCAATCCCGAAGGCAATATCGCGGGCCGCCGCAACTGGGAGACCTGGAGGGAGGTGGGCACCTTCGAGGAGCAGCGCCTCGGCAACGCCATGGAACCCGCGAACTGGGACGGTCCATTCATCATCTCTCCGCACGACGGGTCCACCCTGTACGCCGGGACCCGGACAATGTGGAAGACCACCGACCAGGGCGATTCGTGGCAGGCGCTCGGCGACCTCACCACCGGCGTGGACCGACGCACGCTGCCGGTCATGGGGCAGATGCCGGATGACCTCACGCCGTCCCTGGACGACGGCGTCCCCTACTATCCCACCATCTCGGCCGTCGCGGAGAGCCCGCTCCAGCAGGGGCTCATCTACGCCGGTACCGCCGATGGCCGCCTGCACGTCTCGCGCGACGGCGGCGAGCGCTGGACCGACGTGGCCGCCCGCGACGTGTCCGACTCGGACGAGCCCACCGTCCTCCCGGACTTCCCCGGCCTTCCTCCCGGCGCGTGGGTGAACGGCATCGAGCCCTCCCGGCACGAGGAAGCGCGCGTCTACGCGGTCTGGAACAACTACCGCAACGACGACTACGCCAACTACCTGTACCGCTCCGACGACTACGGGGAGACCTGGGTCTCGATCACCGGCGATCTGCCCGCCGAGCGCGTGCTGCGAACGGTGCGCGAAGACCCGCGCAATCCCGCGGTGTTCTTCCTGGGCGCAGAGATCGGGCTTTTCTACACGATGGACGGCGGGGTGCACTGGACCGAACTGCGGGGCGGCATGCCGACCCTCCCGTTCAATGACCTCGTGATCCATCCGCGCGACAACGACCTGGTGCTCGGGACCCACGGGCGCGGAATCTGGATCCTCGACCAGATCAATGCGCTTCAGGAGCTGACGCCGGAGATCATGGCCGGCCCGGCCCACCTGTTCACCATCGAGCCCGCCACCCAGATCCGGCGCGCAGGCGGAGCCGCACACGCCGGCGACGTGCACTACCAGGGCGAGAATCCGCCCAGCGGCGCCATCCTCGACTACTGGCTCGGCGAGGAAGGGGCCGAAGGAACGGTGAGCGTTGCCATCGAAGACGAAGGGGGCGCCGGCGTTGCAACGATCGAAGGAACGGCAGGGCAGGGGATGAACCGCGTGGTGTGGGACATGCGCCACGATGTGGAGGCTGGACGGGGCCCGCTGGTCGTCCCTGGCACCTACACCGCGCGCCTGCAGGCTGCTGGCGTCGAGTCCGCGCAACGTCTTCTGGTGCGGGAGGATCCGCGAATCGATGCGCCAGTCGACGTAAGGGCGGCGTGGACAGCCACTTTGCTGGAGCTGGCCGACGCGAGAGCCCGGGTCGCCTCCGAGGGATCGGGCATCGAGGAGGCGCTGGAAGGGATCGCCGAGGACGACGCCGGCCCCCGCGCCGCCAGGCTGCGCGACCTGCGCCGCGAATTCGGCGAGCTGGCCAGCCGGTTCGCCCGCCTTACCGGGGCGGTGGAAGGCGTGGTCGCCCCGCTGACGCAGGACCAGCAGGCACAGCGTGCGTTCTACATGGAGATGCTGGAGACGCTGACGCGAGAGGCGCGGGAGGCCGGGTAGCGCCGAGCTACGCCAGATAGCGCTCCGTCAGCACCTGCCGGTGATGACGCGAGTGCCCGGCGATGATCCAGGCCAGGCTTCTGACGGTGAACTCGTAGCCGCTGGCGACGCCGCGCCGGTTCCACGCGTCCTCCGGGAAGCTGCGGAGCAGCAGAAGGGTTGCCGTCCGGACCGTCGACAGCTCCTCCGAGAGGTCGGCAAGGGAGCGCTGGTCGGCCCCGGACTCGGCCGCGTAGGCGTTTTCGTCGAACGACGGATAGTGCGACGCGTCTCCCCGCGCGAAGGCCATCGCCCGCACGCTGAACATCCGCTCGGCATCGATGACGTGTCCCACCACTTCGCGGATCGACCACTTCCCCGGGGCGTAGCGATATCCCTCGTGGTCGGGCGGCACGGCCGCGAGGAGATCACGCCACTCCGCGGCCTCGCTCTCCAGTCTTTCGAGAAGCGGTTCCTCGACGGCGCCGACGTAGCTTGCGTACAAGTCGGCGTACTCGTCCGAGTGCGGTTTTCGGGTTGGATTCACCATACTCTGTCTGTTCTCCGTCGTGTCAGTCGGAAGCCCGGGCGCGCCCACCGCTGCCGGCTTCAGCCGACCGGAATCGCCACGCCGGTCCGAATCGTGAGCGCGCGGTGCTTCATCGTCTCATCATCGTCATCCACGACGTTGGAGAGCCCCAAAGTATAGAGCAAGCCCAGACGGGCATCGATTGAATCGGTCAGCCCGATGTCGATTCCGGCGCCCCCGGCGAGGCCGAGATCGAGCTTCCCCTTGAAGATGGGGCCGAATTCCTCGCAATCCATGTTGACGTCCGCTTCGGGAAAGCCCGGTTCGCGGATGCGCACGCCCACTTCGCATGATGACTGCAGGCCCAGCGCCGGTCCCGCGAGCAAGTGACCGGACATACGGTCTCCCGACAGCGGGAATCGCACTCTGGCCAGGGCCGAGAACTCGACATAGTCCATCCTGAAGTCCGTTTCGAAACTTGTGACCTGCTCCATCCCCTCCGACCTGCCGAACATCTCCATCATCATGCCGAGCAAGTCCAGGCTTCCTCCCTTCTGGACGTAGCGGCCCCCAAGCTGGACTCCGAACCGGTCCGTGACCGGAATGGTGGCCGCCAGGCCGACAGACATCCCTGTAATGGACTCGATATCCGGAGCCAACGCTCCGTCGAAGTCGGTGTTCAGGGAGGCCAGGCTCACGCCGCCCGTGAGGGACAGCGTGGTCTGCGCGCGAACGGGTGTTGCTCCCAGCGTGAGGAAGACGGCGGTCAGGAGTGTCGGCAACAGGAGTGTTGAAAACCGCTTCATGAGAACCCCGCTGGTGGATGGGTGGAGAAGGCTGCCGGGCGTCCGGACGGAAAGGCTGGCCGGGCAGACATCGGTAGAGCAATATTCGGACCAGGAGACGATTCCGAGCGAATCAGCTTCACGCTCACCTGACGCTGTACCCCGGGGAGGACACCATGAACCTCGGCTCGCCCGGTAGGCTCCCGTTCGCACTTCCCGTCCTCGCGCTCCTCGCGGGGGTCGCCGCGGCCTGTGCGTCGGAAGCCCCGCCCGCCACCGACCTCACGATCACGACCGACACCGTCGGCGGCATCGTGCGCGTGACCAACACGGGCACCGCCCCCGAATGGCAGCTTACCCCGGTCGTGTCCATCGGCCCAAAGTCCCTGTCGGAAACGGGCGCTCCAGAGGAGTTCGGCCGGGTCGACAGCGCCGCTCTCGGGCCGGATGAAGCCCTGTTCGTGGCCGACGGCTTCAACGACGAAGTCCGGGTCTTCGGCCTGGACGGGGTCCATCGACGCACCTTCGGCCGGAACGGTGATGGCCCGGGCGAGTTTCGAAGTCTGTATTCGGTTGCATGGATGGGCGACCGTCTCCTGACCCTGGATTCCAGTCTGGGTCGCATCGGGGCGTTCTCGGCCGAGGGCGAGTGGCTCGGACAACAGCGGGTCGAGGGGAGCGTCAGCGGCGACCCCGCCGGCATTCGGCTCATGCCCGTCGGCCCGGACGAGTTCTATCGACTCGGGTTTCTCAGGAATGCGACCGGAGTCGAGTCCGTGCTCGTCGGCCACGACGGCCGTGGGGAGACGGGTGACACGCTGTCGTGGCTCCAACCCCCGCCGGGTCCGGCTGGCAGTATCCTCTGCCGATATGGCGGAATGATCACCTTATTCCCCATCCCGTTCGGTCCCGGGCTGGCTCAGCACCCCGGTCCCGGCGCCGTGATGTATTCGGCGATGACGGATGCGTATCGAATCGCGGTCACCGCGGGCAACGGCGATACCCTGCGCGTAATCGAACGTCCCCTGCCGCCGGAGCCCATTTCGGACGAGGAATGGGCTGCCGGGAATCGGGATTTCGAGGAACTCATTGCCGAGCGGCCGGAAGCGGAGTGCGATCCCCGGCGACCCAGCCGGCCGGAAGCGAAGTCCTTCATCCAGGGCATCTTCATCGCTCCCGACGGCAAACTCTGGGTGGAGGTGATCCGAACTGCCGGGAACCGCTGGGAGCTCTTCGACCCGGAAGGGCGACTGCTCGGCACCGTACCCGCCCCTCCGCGCAAGGAACGCGCCGCGCCCTCCTTCAGCGCCGATCATCTCATAACGATCCGCCAGGACAGCCTCGACCTGGACCACGTCGACGTCTGGAGAATCGACAGGATGCCCTAGCCCTCCTCCTCCGGCCTCCGCCGCAACCGCTTCACCTGACCGCGCCGGCGCTTCGCCTCCAGCCGCTTGCGTTTCTGGGCCTCGGGCACGCGCGTGGGAATCCGCTTCGGCTTCCGGGCCAGATGTTCCTCGAGCCGCCGGCGAAGCCTGGCCAGGGCGACCTGCCGATTGCGGTGCTGGCTGCGGCGCTCCCGGGCCACCACCACGATGCCGGTGGGCAGATGCGTGAGGCGGACGGCGCTGTCGGTCACGTTCTGATGCTGCCCGCCCTTGCCTCCGGCGCGCAGCGTGTCGACCCTACATTCACGCAGGAGCACCTCGTCGGACTCGGGGAGGGCGTAGCGCCCGGATGCTCCGGTCTCGCTCACTGGTAGATCGCGAATGCTGGAACGACAGGAAGACAAGCGCGGCGCCCGCGTGCTGGGGGTCCTCGCATCGGTCGTGGTCGTCGTCGCCGGCCTGAAGCTGGCGGCCAGCATTCTCTCGCTCTTCTTCCTGGCACTGGTCCTCGCGTTCCTCACCCTTCCGGTGATGATGTGGCTGCGCCGGTACGGCGTGCCCTCCCCGCTCGCAATCCTGATCTCCGTGCTCCTGGTGGCCGCCGTCGTGGGAGGCCTGCTGCTGCTGGCGAGTCAGGCGTTCGCCGAGTTCCAGGCCCGCTATCCCGCATACGAGATTCGTCTGCTCCTGCTCTGGGAAGTATGGGAGGCGAGGCTGGCCGAGGTCGAGCTTCCCCTCGTGGGCAACGTCTTCGCGGCGTTGACCGACCTGTTCTCGTTCGAAGCAGCGCTCGACTTCGCCACCGGCACCATCCAGCGGGTCCTGGCCCTGGTGACCGACACCTTCCTGGTCCTGCTGATCATGGTCTTCATTCTGGCCGAGGCGGCGGTCTTCCCGCGCAAGCTGCGCATGGCGCTGGGCGATGTCGGGGACGACTCGATCAGGCTGACCAAGATCGTTCGCGAAGTCCAGACCTACCTGACCATCAAGACGCTGGTTTCCCTGGCCACCGGGATCACCATCGGTCTCTTCGCGGCGGCCATCGGCCTCGACTTTCCGGTATTGCTCGGGCTCATCGGCTTCGTGCTCAACTACATTCCCACCATCGGCTCCGTGATCGCCTCGGTGCCGGCGGTATTGCTGGCGCTCATCCAGTTCGGCCTGGGCTCGGCGCTGGGCGTGGGCGTCGTCTACCTGGGCATCAACACCGTCTTCGGAAACATCATCGAACCCAACCTGATGGGGCGCCGACTGGGCCTTTCAACCCTCGTCGTCGTCCTCTCCCTCATCTTCTGGGGATGGGTCTGGGGCCCGCTGGGGATGTTCCTGTCGATTCCGCTGACCATGATTCTCAAGATCCTGCTCGAAAACACCCCCGATCTCCGCTGGATGGCGGTCCTGCTCGGGAAGGGTGCGGGCGATTCCCTCGCGCGTGAGGAATAGGTGACCAGGACACAGCAGACCGATTCCGTCTTCGAACGCCTGCCCGACCAGGCGCGGCTTTGGGTGTTCGCGAGCGAGCGACCCCTGTCTCAGCGGGAGTGCGCCGCGCTGCTCGAGCGCGTGGACGGCTTCCTGTCCCGCTGGAAGGCCCACGGAGCCCCTCTGGCGGCGGGACGGGCGTGGCTCTACGACCGGTTCCTGGCGGTTGCGGTCGACGAGAGCGTGACGCCTCCTTCGGGCTGCTCGATCGACGCCCTCGTGCACATGCTCAAGGATCTGGAAGCCGAGATCGGGTCCCGGCTCGTCGACAACATGCCTGTGTACTACCGCTCGTCCCGCGGCGTCGAGCGGGTGAGCCGGGGAGGGTTCAGGAAACTGGCGGATGCCGGGGAGGTGACGCTGGACACGCCCGTGTTCAACAACACCATCACGCGGCTGGAGGAGTTCAGGGGAGGGGAATGGGAAGGCCCGGCCCGCCACAGTTGGCAGGGCCGAGCCTTCTTCCGGGTCTGAACCGCATCTTCGTCAGGAGAAGTTCGGACAGCCGCGGTTGTTTCGCGAGGCAGCGCCGGAACGCTTCCTCGGTTTCAGGTCAGGACTCCAGCCGGACCACGTTCTCCGCTGCGGGGCCCTTGGGGCCGTCGACGATGTCGAACTCGACGCGCTCGCCCTCGGCCAGGGAGCGGAAACCGTCTCCCGAGATGGCCGAGTAGTGGACGAAGCAGTCCTGGTTTCCCCCTTCGGGATCCAGGAATCCATACCCTTTGGCGTCGTTGAACCATTTCACGGTTCCAGTCGTTCTCATGCTACTTCTTCCTCCTGATGACGCGGGACCGGCAGTGGACAAGACAGTGCCGCACGGCGCGATCCCGACGGTGGTGAGACAAATACGAAAAGCCTGTGCGGCGAGTGGCTACGGCGGATGATGCGTACGGCAGATGATTCTGAAGCTGCGGATCGGGGCGCCGGATCGTGAGTGCCCGGCGGAGCAAGCGCGCAAACGCTACAAGGACAACCGCAACTCGTCAAGGGAGGTGATCGCCTGCGGGCGAAGACACCGAGGTGGTTGGGGCAGACGTGGTCAGCTTTTCGGGCTCAGATGGTGCACCAGGAAGCGAACGGCCTCGCCGTCGGCGTGGATCGACGCGCGCCATGGCGTCTCGCCCTGGACGAAGCCGACGTGGCCGCCGCCGGGGGCGAACGCAGCCACAAGATGAGGGTTGGACGCCACCTGCTCGCAGGGGATGGCGTCGGGGCTCGCAATGGGATCGTCGCGGCTCTGGATGAGCAGCGCCGGCACCCGGATGCGCGGGAGGAACGGGCGCGCGTCCGCCCTGGTGTAGTAGTCGGCCGCGTCGGCGAAGCCGTGCAGCGGCGCCGTGAGCGCATCGTCGAACTCGCGCAGGGTGCGGGCGTGGAGCGCTGGTGCGGTGTCGATGATCCTGCCGAGCAGAGCCTGTTTCGCGCGCACCTTCCTTCGCAGTGAACGCAGGAAGTAGCTGGTGTAGAAGCCGCCCATGAAGCCGCGGCTGATCCGGTCGCAGGATGCCCCCAGATCGAATGGCACGCAGACGGTCGCGGCGGCACTGATCGGGCTTTCCGTTCCCCTCTCGCCCAGGTACTTGAGGATGACGTTTCCCCCCAGGCTGAAGCCGATCGCGCCGATGGGCCGGCCGGGATGGCGGCGCCGGAGGTGCTCCGCGACGAAGGACAGGTCGCCCGTTTCCCCGGCGTGATAGAAGCGGGCGGTCCGGTTCACTTCTCCCCCGCAGCCGCGGAAGTTCAGCCCGACGCCTCGCACGCCGCAGTCGAACAGGCGGCTCAGCACGCCCGCCGCGTAGCGACGGCGGATGTAGCCCTCCAGGCCGTGAAGCACGAGCGCGATGGGGGCGTCCGGGCCCGGATCGGGGGTGAAGTCCAGGTCGAGGAAGTCGCCGTCCGGGGTATCCAGCCGGCAACGCTCGAGCGGATGCCAGCCGGCGGGACGGAAGAAAGACCCCGCGAGCGTCTGGGCGTGCGGGCTCTTCAGCCACCACGGGGGCCGGAACGCCCGCGGCCGGAAGGGCGCCGCGGCCCCCGGTCCGCGCGTCAACTCCCGTTCGCCGGATCCAGCATCGCCTCGATGCGCACCAGCACGTCGTCGTAGTGGAGCCGGGTCGCCCGGTCGCGGGTACGCCCGGCGCCCGCGCGCACCTCGCCGGCCAGCGTCGCCAACTGCCCGCGCACCGCCGGCACGATATCGGTGGCGAGGGCGTCCTGGTCCTCCATCAGCTCCGCGAAGCGATCCAGATGCACCCGCTGCAGGTTGCGCCGGTAGGTGTCCGTGGCCTCGCCGTTCGCCGTCTCGCGCCAGAGCGCGCCGCGCAGGTCGTCGAGCATCTCGTTCAGCCCGTACGCCGCCGTGCCGTCGAACGCCTCCTGCTCGATCAGGCGCTTCATGCGGTTCACGTCGAGCAGACGGTTGAGGGCCGAGGCCTGCCAGCCCCCAAGCAGGTCGGGCGCCCCGGACCCCTGCACGCGGTCGAGTATATCGGGATCGATCAGCCACGACGGCGTCCGGAAGACCTGCTCGTCCAGATACGCCATCGCCCGCTCCTGGGTCTCGCGCTCCACGCGCTGGTACGGATAGCCGTCCTAGTCCTGGCTCTTCCGGTTCCAGTGCACCCCGCCGACGTTGGTCAGCACGTGTCCCGAGTAGCGGTTCCACTGCGCCCCGATCTGCTGGTGCAGCTCGCGCAGCTGCGCGTAGCCCTCGCCTGCCTCGTAGGTCCAGTCACGCAGTGAGGTGGCGATGCGCTTCAGGTTGGCGATGCCCAGTTCCGACGCGCGCATGGCGTCGTTGCCGATGGCCTCGGTCAGCGACTCCGGGTCGGTCTGGCTGGGATCGCCGAAGCGATACACCGGGTCATCGCCGGTGTCCAGAATCCACTTGTGCAGCGTCGGCCTCTCTTCCTCCGGCGCACCCGCTTCCGGGATGGGCCGGTAGCCCCAGCGGATCGAATAGATGTCGTAGGGGCCCACGCGCGGCAGCACGCAGGCGTCGTCTCCCGGCTGCGCCACGTAGTTGAAGCGGGCGTAGTCCATGATCGAGGCCGCCGTCCCCATCGTGCAGGTGAAGCTCGTGCGCAGCGAATCGACCGGATACGCGGCCGACGACTTCATGTTGTGCGGCAGCCCGATGGTGTGCCCCACCTCGTGCGCGGACACGAAACGGATCAGCTCGCCCATCACCTCGTCGTCGAACTTCACCCCGCGCGCGTTCTCCTCGCGGGCCGCGGTCTGCACCAGGTACCAGTTGCGCAGCAGGTTCATCACGTTGTGGTACCACTGGATGTCGCTCTCGAGGATCTCCCCCGTCCGCGGATCATGGACGTGAGGTCCCGACGCGTTCTGGACCGACGAGGCCAGGTAGCGGATCACCGAATAGCGCGCATCCTCGGGGCTCCAGTCGGGGTCCTCCTCCGGCGAGGGGGGTTCCCGTCCCTCGATGGCGTTGCTGAATCCGGCGGCCTCGAACGCCACCTGCCAGTCGTTCACCCCCTGGATGATGTAGGGGCGCCACTTGTCCGGCGTCGCGGGATCCACGTAGTAGATGATGGGCTTGACGGGGTCGACCAGCTCTCCGCGCGCCCACGCCTCCGGGTCGGAGGGTTCGAGGCGCCAGCGCGTGATGAAGCGCTCCTGCTCGGCGCGCTGCTCGTCCAGCCCGTAGTTGGTGCGGGTCACGGAGAAGTAGCCGACCCGCTCGTCCCACAGGCGCGGCTGCATGGGTTCGTCGGGCAGCAGCAGCATGGAGTGGTTCATCTCGAGCGAGAGGGTGTTCGACTCGGCGTCGGACGGAGCCTCGGTGGCCTGGTAGGTGACCACCCGCCGCACCTCCACGTTGCGCGGGAAGCTGCGCACGGACTCGATGAAGGTGCGGTCCCCGTCGAGGCTGCGGACCTCGTAGGCCTCCCGCCGCTGCGGGCGAATGCCGAAGAGCGGCACGTCGCTCTCGAACAGGTCGTTGACCTGAATGACGACCGCCGACGAGTCGTCGGACACCGTATCGATGTCGAAGACCTGGATGACCGGCTCGAAGTTGGAGTTCAGCACCGACTGGTAGATGGTGCTCTCGGGGTCGGCATAGTTCTCGTGGCTCACCTGGCGCAGCAGCACCTGGTCGCCGCGCCGCTGCCAGCGCACAACCGCGGTCCCCTCCTTGGCGCCGCCCCAGCCCACGTTCTCCGCCGTTCGGGAGATTCGCGACACCACGAGCATCTCGCGCCCGAACTGTTCGACGGGGATCTCGTAGAAGAAGTCCGTATCGACCTGGTGGACGGCGAACAGGCCGTCGTCGCTGACGGCGTCACCAGTGATCACATCGGAGTACGACGAAATGGCGTCGTCGTCCCGATCCGGTCCCGCGGGCGAGGGAGTGGGTCCGGGATCCGCGCGCCCGACGGCGCAGGCGGCCAGGGCAAGCGGAACGAGCACAATCGGCAACAGGCGAAGAAGGGGCATCGCGCGGAGCGGGACGTCAGAGCATTTCATGGGAGTCTCCGGCAGCAAATTCGGCGTGGCGGGGGTCTGTGAACGTGGCGGGAGTTGTCGAATGCGACGGGATCGCCCGGAAGTTAGAAAACCGTGACGACCGATGCCACGTCGCGGGACAGGGCGCGATCCCGGGTTTCGGTCGGGGCAGCAGGCAACCGTGCGGATGATGCGGTCGGAGGGCCGGGGCAAGCGAGTCCGGGCCGTTGAACCCGCCAGGCGATTTGTTTACACTGTTCACATGGCGATTCAGCGATCCGACATCAGAAGCCACGCCACCGAACTCTACCTCTCCGGGGGGCTCGAGGCGCTGTCCATGCGCAAGCTGGCCGGCAGGCTCGGCGTGACCGCGCCCGCGATCTACCGCTACTACGCGAGCAAGGAAGAGGTGCTGCGCGACATGGTGCGCGAAGCCTACCGGCAGTCGGCCAGCTACATCTACCGGGCGCTCTCGGCCGCCACGCCCCTGGAGCGGTTCAAGCGGGCCGGGGAGGAGAACCTCGACTTCGCTCTGACGCATCCGCGCTGGTACGAGATGATGTACCTTTCGCCGGAACGCTTCGGCTGGTCGGACTATCCGCCCGAAGTGGCTGCCCACGCGCAGGCTACGCACCAGTTCTGGATGGATCGGGTGCGCGAGTGCGTCGATGCCGGGTACCTGAGAGCCGAAGCCGACATCCGCGACGTGGGGATGACCATGTGGGCCCATTCGCATGGCCTGATCACGATCTACATGCGGGGACTTCTGGAGCTCAGCGAGGCCGAGTTCCGGGAAGCCTACCGGGCTTCCGCCCGACGAATGCTGCTTGGCCTCGGGACCCGCAAGCTGCTCAGCGAGGTGCGGGACCCGGAGCAGGATCGACGGAACCGTTCAGGGGAAACAGACGAGTACCAGCCAACCGAATACAGCGAGGCATACGGATGATGAACGATGGAGGACGAGGGTGGACGGGAGTCCCGCGGAGGCCGCGGGCCGTGGGGGTGTTCGTGAACGCTGTTCTCTGCATGATCGTGGCCGTTGAGACCGCTCTGCCGGCCCTTCTTGGTGCCCAGGAGCCGGGTTTGGCCGCCGCACCGGCAAGCGAGGCGCTCACGCTCCCGGAGGTGGTCTCCATGGCGCTCCGGCGCAACCGCGACGTGCGCGATGCTCGCTTTGCCCTGGACCTGGCGCAGGAGCAGGTGTCGGAGGCCTGGGGCGGCGTCCTGCCGACCGTCAGCATGGATGCGAACTACACGCGCAACGTCTCTCCCGCCGTGACGTTCATGCCGGCTTTCTTCGATCCCAATGCGGGTCCCGACGATTTCATCCAGGTACAGTTCGGTGCCGACAACAGCTGGAACACGAGCCTGGTCGTGGAGCAACCCCTCTTCGATGCGCGCGTATTCGTAGGCCTGGGGGCGGCCCAGCGCCTGGCGTCGATCCAGGAGGAGTTTGTGCGCGGGCGCAGCCAGAACCTGGTCACGCGGGTGCGGCTGGCCTATTACGATCTGCTCCTGGCGCAGGAACAGGAGCGGCTCACGCGCAATTCGGTCACCCGGGTGCGCCAGTCCCTGAAGGAGACCAGCGCGATGAACCGGGCCGGCCTGGCGTCGGACTACGACCAGCTCCGCATCGAGGTGGAACTGGCAAACCTGGAACCGAACCTGCGCCGGGCCGAAAACGCCGCGATGCAGTTCCGCCGGGTGCTTGCGGTGGAACTCGCGGTTCAAGACCAGGAGAGTCTGCAGGTGGCCGGGTCTCTGGCCTCGATGGACCTGGATGATCCCGCGGGCAACACTGCGGCCAACCGTGCGATCCTCGCGTTCGCCAGTTCGGCGCCGCTCGAGGGGGCCGCCGAGCAGCGGGTCCAGCAGGCGTGGGAACGCCGGTCCGATCTGCGCCAACTGGAGATGACCGAGCGCCTGCGCCACTCCGAAATGCGCCTCGAGCAGATGCAGTACCTGCCCACGGTGTCGTTCTTCGGCAACTACGTGCTCCAGGCGCAGCAGAACGGAGCGCCGGACTTCTTCGGCGACCCCATGACGCGGGCGTCGGCGCAGGCCGTCGGCATCTCGGTCAGCGTCCCCATCTTCGAGGGCTTCCGCAAGGACGCCCGCGTCGACCAGCGCCGGGCGGCGTGGCGGCAGGCCGAGACCCAGTTCCGGTTCGCGCGCGACCAGGCGGCGAGCCAGGTAAAGTCGCTGATCGAACTGGCCGATGAGGCGCGGGCCCGGGCGCGCGGGCAGAAGCTGGCGGTCCAACAGGCGCAGCGCGGCTTCGAGATCGCCTCCGCGCAATACCGCGAGGGTCTGAGCGGCCAGCTCGAGCTTACGGACGCCGAGGTGGCGCTCAGACAGAGCGAGTTCAACTACGCGCAGGCCGTGTACGACTATCTGGTGGCCTGGGCGCAGCTCGACGAAGCGGTCGGCGCCGTGCCGATGGTGGATTCGCAATTCAGGCAGGCTGACGGACAGTAGACAACACGAAGTCTTCGAGGAAACGACGATGAATCGAGCAGTACGGCGGATGACAAGGGGAGTGGCGCTGGGGCTTGCGGGGGTCGTGGCCGCCTGCAGCAGCAGCGCGGAGGCGGGCGACACCATTCCGCCCATCATCGAAGGCGCCACGCGGGTGATCAACGTGGAGGTGGAGCCGATCGCGCCCACCGGCTTCACCGAGCTGATCCGGCTCACGGGCACCGTGCGCGCGAACCGCGACGTGGTCGTGTCGGCCACCGAAGCAGGGCTCGTGGCCTCGATCCTGGTGGACCAGGGGAGTCCGGTACGGGCTGGTCAGGCGGTGGCCCGGCTGGACGACACGCAGTTGCGGGCGCAGGTGGACGAGGCGCGCGCCCGCGCGGACCTGGCGCAGGAGACCTGGGAGCGGTACAGGCGGCTCTTCGAGGAGGATCAGGTCGGGTCCGAGCTGCAATACCTGGAGGCCCGCTACACGGCCGAGCAGTCGGCGGCGAGCCTGACCGCGCTTTCCGCCCGGCTCGACGCCACCGTCATCCGGGCACCGTTCGGGGGCGTGCTCGACTCCCGGGACATCGAACTCGGCAGCATGATCATGCCGGGGACGCCGGTGGCCCGCGTGGTGGACCTGGACCCGGTGCGCATCCGCGGCGGCGTGCCCGAGCGGTTCGCGCTCGACGTGCGGCCAGGCTCCGCGGCCACCGTGACCTTCCAGGTGCTCGAGGGGGAGATCTTCGAGGGCGACATCACCTACGTGGGGGCCGCGGTCGATCCCGAGGACCGGACCTTTCCGGTCGAGCTGACCCTCGGCAACCCGGGCGGGCTCATCAAGCCGGAGATGGTGGCCAACATCGAGATCGTGCGCGAGACCCGCACGGACGTGGTGGTGGTGCCGCGGGAGGTGCTGCTGAGGGTGGAGGACGGGTACGTCGCGTACGTGGTGGAAGGTGCCGGTGACGATGGAGTGGCGCGGCTGCGCGATGTTGAGCTGGGACCCGCCCAGCGCAACCTCGTGGTCATCGAACAAGGCCTTCGGGCCGGAGACCGGCTCGTCGTCATCGGCCAGCAGCTGATCGCCGACGGCGACCGGGTGCGGGTTGTCAACTGACCGCACAACCCAACTGATTGAACGCGAGAGAGACGGATATGTCAGAGTTCAGGGACGAACGGACGGCCGGAGAGACGAACGCGCAGGGCGAGGACGTGGGCGCGGGCCGGCCCCGCAGCGACGCGGGCTACCTGGCGCGCTTCAAGGAATTCGTGCTGACCAGCTTCGCCATCGACCACCGCACCAGTTCCGTGGTATTGCTGATCCTCATCACGATCACCGGCCTGACCTCCTACCAGGTAATCCCGAAGGAATCGTTCCCGGAGATCGAGATCCCGCTCATCGCCGTGAACACCATCTACCCGGGAGTGTCGCCTGCCGACATCGAAACGCTGGTCACCCGCCCGATCGAGGAGGAACTCAGCACCATCTCCGATATCAAGGAGCTTTCGTCCACTTCCATCGAGGGGTATTCCAGCGTAACCGCCGAGTTCGAGACCACGGTCAACATCGAGGAAGCGCTCCAGCAGATCCGCGAGAAGGTCGACCTGGCCAAGCCCGAGTTGCCCGAGGACGCCGAAGAGCCGGCCATCCTGGAGTTCACCTTCTCCGAACTCCCGATCATGCAGGTGAACCTCGCGGGCGACTTCGACCTGGTCTACCTGAAGGAGATCGCCGAAGACCTGCAGGATGAACTGGAGAGCGTTCCCGAGATTCTGCGCGTGGACGTGCGGGGCGGGCTCGAACGCGAGGTCAAGGTGGATGTCCACCTGTCGAGACTCCAGTTCTACAACCTGGCGCTCCAGGACGTCATCGACGCGATCGCGGCCGAGAACGTCAACATCCCGGGCGGCTCCATCGACGTGGGCAACCAGCGCTTCCTCGTACGGGTGGACGGCGAGTTCGACGATCCCGAGCTGATCCAGGATCTGGTCATCACCGCCGACGACGCGGGCCCCATCTATGTGCGCGACCTGGCGGACGTCGAGTTCGGGTTCTCGGAGCGCGAGAGCTACGCCCGGCTGGACGGGTCGCCGGTGGTGACGCTGGACATCGTCAAGCGGTCGGGAGAGAACATCATCGAGACCGCGGATCGGGTGAGGGCGGTCATCGACGAGATGACGCCGCTCTTCCCGGCGACCATGACGGTGAAGATCACCGGGGACATGTCGCGCGACATCTTCTCCATGGTGAGCTCGCTCGAGAACAACATCATCTCCGGGCTCATCCTGATCGTGAGCGTGCTGCTGTTCTTCCTGGGGCTGCGCACGTCGCTCTTCGTCGCCATCTCGATCCCCTCGTCGATGTTCCTGTCGTTCGGAGTGCTCAGGCTGCTGGGCGTGTCCATGAACATGGTCGTGCTCTTCTCGCTCATCCTGGCGCTGGGGATGCTCGTCGACAACGCGATCGTGGTGGTGGAGAACATCTACCGCTACGTGGAACGCGGGTGGAACCGGAGGCTCGCGGCCAAGAAGGCGACGGGCGAAGTGGCCGGTCCGGTAATCGCGGCGACGCTCACCACCCTGGCGGCGTTCGCGCCGCTCCTTTTCTGGCCGGGCATCTCGGGCGAGTTCATGGGCTACCTGCCCACGACCCTCATCGTGACGCTCTCCAGCTCGCTCTTCGTGGCGCTTGTGATCGTTCCGACGCTGTGCTCGATGTTCATCCTGCGCGAAGGGGAGGAGCCTCCGCCGCTCACGCGGGCGGCGCGCCTCACCCTGGTCGGTGTCAGCGCCGGGGTTATTCTCGGCTTCGCGCTCGCCAATCCGCTCACTGCCGCGCTGCTGCTCGTCACCGCGGGGCTGCTGTGGGCCCTCTACCACTTCGCGATCAAGCGCGCGGCCCTGGCCTTCCAGCACTGGTGGCTTGAGCGGGCGATCGTCTTGTACGAAGCCCAGCTGACGCGCGCGCTCAACCACCCCGTCCTCGTACTCGCCGGTTGCGCGGCGATGCTCGTGGTGACGGTGGTCCTGTTCGGGCGGTTCAACGCGGGAGTGGAGTACTTCCCCGAAGCAATTCCGCCCCGGCAGATCATGATCGACGTCGACGCCCCGACCGGCACCCGCGCTGATTTCACCGACCGGCTGGTGCGCCGCATCGAGGACAAACTGCCCGCCTACGAGGGGGTTGCGCTCGACGGCGAGTCGGTGGTGGCCACCGTGGGCGGAGGCGGGGGAGGCGGTCCGATGGGCGGCGGCCCGGGCGGCCCGGAAGCCGGACTCGTGACCATCTCCATGGTGGAATTCCAGGACCAGCGGACCGACGCCTTCCAGACGCTGGCGATGCTGCAGGAAACGATCGGCAGCGACCTCGCGGGAGCCGACATCTCGGTCGACAAGGCCGAAGAGGGACCCGCCACCGGTCCGCCCGTGAACGTCGAACTGTCGGGTTCGGACCCCGAGCTGCTGAACCAGCTCGCCGACGAGATGATCGCCACCCTGCAGGCGGATCCCGTCTACGCCAAGCTTGTCCGCCTCAACAGCAACCTCGACGACGCCCGTCCCGAACTGGGCGTGCGCGTGGACCGGGAGAAAGCGGCCCTCTACGGGCTCTCGACCCTCCGTGTGGGCCAGGCCATCCGGGGCGCCATCCAGGGCATCGAAGCCGCCAAGTACCGGACCGGCAACGACGAGTACGACATCATCGTGCGCCTGGCGGAGGAGGATCGGGACGAACTCAGCACGCTCGCCGAACTCACGGTGCTGTCGGAGGGCGACCCCATTCCGCTGCTCTCGGTCGCGTCCTGGGAAGTGGGAGAGGGCGCCGGCTCCATCCAGCGTCTGGACATGGACCGCTCCGTGACGGTGTCGTCGGAGGTGCGCGCCGGCTTCAACTCCAACGCCGTGCTGGGCGAGGTGCAACTGGCGCTCGCCGGGTTCGCGGAGTCGCTCCCGCCGGGATACCAGATCCGCTACACGGGCGAGAACGAGGAGCAGGCGGAGGCCCAGGCCTTCCTCACCACCGCATTCCTGATGGCGCTCTTCCTCATCGGCTTCATCCTCATCTCGCAGTTCAACTCGCTGGTGAAGCCCTTCATCATCCTGACCTCGGTGATCATGTCCACCGTCGGCGTGCTGCTGGGGCTGATGGTGTTCCAGATGCCCTTCGGCATCATCATGACCGGGGTGGGCATCATCTCCCTTGCCGGAATCGTGGTGAACAACGCCATCGTGCTCATCGACTACATCGACGTGCTGCGCGGGCGCGACGGAGTGAACCGGCGGGACGCGCTGGTGCTGGGCGGCATGACCCGCTTCCGCCCGGTGGTGTTGACCGCGGTGACCACGGCGCTCGGGCTTGTACCGCTCGCGATCGGGCTCAACTTCGACTTCTTCGGCCTGTACGGAAGCCTCACTCCGGACCTGTACTGGGGAGGGGATCAGGCGGCGTGGTGGGGGCCGATGGCCATCGCGGTCATCGCCGGGATCATCTTCGCGACCTTCCTCACTCTGATCGTGGTGCCGGTGATGTACCAGGTGGTCGACGACATCGGGCGATTCTTCCGCCGGCACTACTCCTCGCGGGCCGCCGAGATCGCCTGATGAGGGGCGCCCGGGACCGCGCCAGGGGATTTGCGTTTAAGGGCCCCCGCGGCCACTCTATAGGCTGGATTTCGTACCGTTCGCGTTCGTCGCGCTCTCATCTCTGAGGAGGTTGCCATGCAATCGAGGAATTCCGTTACTCGCCGCCGCTTCATGGGAGGAGCGGCCGCGGCGCTGGGGTATGCCGGGCTCAGGCCCACCGGACTTCTGGGGTGGGATTCGCCGCCGCGCCCGCTCAGCCTCACTCCGCAGGAGTACGACTACGATTCCTTCGCCAAGCTCTCCTCCAACGAGAATCCGTACGGCCCGTCCGAGCGGATGATGGAGGCGATGAACGGCGCCTGGAAGTACGCCAACCGGTACGGCTATCCCGACGGCGACATCCAGCAGAAGATCGCCGAGCACCACGGCGTGGAGTCGGAGAACATCCTGCTGGGGGCGGGCTCGGGTGAGACCCTCAGGGTGGTGGCGCACACCTACCTCGGCCACAAGAAGAAGGTCATCGGCGTCCGGCCGACCTACCTGAGCGTCTTTGGCGTCGCCACCGGGATCGACGCGGACGCCATCATGCTGCCGCTGCTTGACGACTACTCGCAGGACATCCCGGCGATGATCGACGCCACCAAGAAGAACTACCGGGAGGTAGGGCTCTTCTACCTGTGCAACCCCAACAACCCGACCGGCATGGCGGTCCCGGCCGACGACGTCCGGCGGGTGCTGGACGAAATCCCCGAGGACATCCCGGTTCTCATCGACGAGGCCTACCATCACTTCGTCGAGGATCCCGCCTACGAGACGGCGGTGCCCTACGTGAACGAAGGGCGCAAGGTCATCGTCGCGCGCACCTTCTCCAAGATCTACGGCATGGCCGGGCTGCGTCTCGGCTACGGCATCGCGCCGCCCGACATGATCAGCGACATGCGCACCTACACCACCGGCAGCGTGAACGCGCTGGTGAGGTGGGGCGGAGTCGCCGCGCTGGAGGACCTCGAGAATGAGCGCTTCGTGCGCGAGACCACGTTGCGCCTGCGCAAGCAGACCACCGAGGAGCTTCAGGCCATGGGCTACGAGGTGCTCCCGTCGGAGACCAACTTCTTCATGGTGAACACCGGACGTCCGGCCGCCGAAGTCCGGGCCGCGTTCCGGGAGAGGGGCGTGCTCGTGGGCCGCGACTTCCCGCCGATGCTCGACTACCTGCGTGTATCGGTCGGCACCGAGGAGGAGATGGCGCGCTTCATGACGGCTTGGAAGGAGATCATGCCGCCCAGAACCGCCACCACGACAACCTCCGGCTGATCGCGGCGGCATCCGCGGCCTCCGGAACAGAAGGGGCCGGTCCCGGTCAGGGGCCGGCCCCGTTTTCTTTGAGGCGCCCGAGTGAATGACTTCTACGATGCCGTCTCGCCGGTCACGGGCGAGACCTACCGGCCGCTCGACGATCTGCGCTTCATGGGCGGAGCCACGCTCCTGCGCGCACCGCTCGCCACGACGCTCGAGGGCCTCGACATCGCGCTCGTGGGCGTGCCGACAGACCACGGCGTGACCTTCCAGCCGGGTGCGCGCCACGGGCCGCGCGAGATCCGCAACAGGTCGAACGTCGTCCGCAGGATCAACGTGCTGACGGGGGTCGATCCCTTCTCGCTGTGCCGGATCGCCGACGTGGGGGATGTGCGATTCGACAGCATCTACCACCTCGACGAAGTGGTCGCGCAGATCGAAGCCCTCTTCACCCGTCTCCGCGCGGCCGGCCCGGTGCCGCTGAGCGCCGGGGGAGACCATTCCATCACCTACCCGATCATGAAGGCGCTGGGGGCCGGCCGGCCGCTCGGCATGGTGCAGATCGACGCGCATCTCGACACCTGGGACGCGATCGGCGGTTCGAAATACCACCACGGCGCTCCCTTCCGCCGCGCAGTGGAGGCGGGGGTGCTCGATCCCGAACGCTCGATCCAGATCGGCATTCGCGGCTACCAGAACTTCCTGGACGGCTTCGAGTTCTCGATGGAACACGGCATGCGCGTCGTGAAGATCGACGAGTTCCGGCGGCTGGGGGTGGAGGGAGTGGTGGAGGAGGCCCGCCGGGTGGTGGGCGACGGCCCGACCTACATCACCTTCGACGTGGACGGGATCGACCCCGCCTTCACGCCGGGCACCGGAACGCCCGAGATCGGCGGGCTAACCACGCGCGAGGCGATCGCGCTCCTGCACGGCCTGCGCGGCCTCAACCTCGTGGGGGCCGACGTGGTGGAGGTCGCCCCGCCCCTCGATCCCAGCGGGGGCACGGCTCTGGTCGGGGCGTCGCTGATGTACGAGATCCTCTGTCTGCTCGCGGAGACGGTGGCTTCCCGTCGATAGCGCGGAGCCTCCGCTCCCGGCATGATTCCAGTAGACGTCAGTAGATGTCAGTGCGTCCGGCTCCCCGGGCGTTAACTCCGTCCCTATCCAGACCCGGAGCGTCGTGTCGCGGGCCTCGCTCCACCGCACGTCGATCTGGATCTGCCCCAGCATGCCGGTCTGGTAGTCGAAGTCCACGCGCTCTCCCGGTACCATCAGGTGTTCGAGGATGACCGGGTCCTCGGCTCGCGCCAGGTCGCGCATGACGACATGCCAGCTTCCCGTGTGCTCCGCCCAGATGAGCAGATGGCCCTTAAGCTGGATCCCCAGGGTTGGCACCGGCTGGCTCTGGAAGGAGCCGACGCCGTCCTCGATGGGCAGAGCGACCCACGCTCCTCCCTGCTGCAGGACCTGGAGAATCTCCGGCGATACCTGTGCCTGCAGGGAAGGGGCGCCCGGGGCCAGCGGCGAAACCGCTGCCAGGACCGAGACCGCCAGCGCCCGCGTCCACGCCGACTCGCGGGGACGGCCTCCGGACCGCGGACTCAACGCCGGCTCCTCAGCACTGCCTGCTGCAATCCTCCTCCCATCGAAAGCTCGCCCGTGACCGGCGGCGCCCCGGCTCCGTTTTCCGGATTCGGGCGCCGGTAGCTATACTCGCCATGCCCCCTCGCGTTCCGACACAACCACGAACCGGCATCCAGGAGCGACGCCTGTGGAATCCGGCCCCGGAAAGCCGGCAGGAGGCCTCCGCTACGCGGCCGACGAGCCGCCGCCGCATCCCGCCTCGTTCATCCTCGGGCTGCAGGTGGCCGTGCTGGTATGCACGCCCGTGGTCGTGGTCACCGCAATCGTTACGCGCGCGGCGAATCTGACGGGCGCCTACCTCTCCTGGGCCATCTTCGCCAGCATGGTCATCGGCGGGCTGACGACCATCGTCCAGGCGCGGCGAGTGGCGGGAGTGGGGAGCGCCAACCTGATGGTCATGGGAGCCTCCGGAGCCTCGATCGGCGTCGCCGTCCTGGCGCTGGCCGCGGGCGGTCCCGCGTTGCTCGCCGTGCTGGTGATTGCCTCGGGGCTCTTCCAGCTCGGCCTGGCGGCCCGCCTGATCCTGCTCCGGCGAATCATTACGCCGGTGGTGTCGGGCACGCTCATGGCGCTCATCTCGGTCACGGTGATGCCCATGGGGTTCGCGCTGCTGATCGAGGTTCCCCCGCAGGCGCCCGCGGCCGCAGGGCCCACCGTCACGCTCGTCACGGCGACCGCCGTGCTTGCCCTGATGCTGCGCGCCCCCCGACTGCTGCGAGCCTGGACTCCGGTGGTCGCGATCGCTCTGGGGTGTGCTACGGCGGCTCTCTTCGGGATCTTCGATCTCACGCCGGTGCGCGAGGCCCGCTGGTTCGGGATCCCCGCCACGGCGTTGCCCCGTCTCGACGCAGGGTTCGATTCGAGCTTCTGGCTGCTCCTGCCGGCCTTTCTGTTCGTCACCCTGGTCATCACGGTCAGGCAGATCGGCGACGCCATCGTCATGCAGCGTCTCTCGCGGCGCGAACAGAAGGCGATCGACTTCCGGAGGGTCCAGGGCGCCGTGGCCGCCTGCGGCGCGGGCACGTTGCTGTCGGGGGTCGCGGGCGTCCTGCCCATCTGGCCCTATCCCGCCGGCATCGGCATGGCGGAGGGCATCGGCGTGGCGGCAAGGAGGGTGGGCGTCTACATCGGAGCCATCTTCATCGGCCTTGCGTTCGTTCCCAAGATCAGCGCCCTCGTGCTGTCCATCCCGGGACCCGTATTGGGGGCCTTTATTGTCGTCGTCATCGGGCTCGTCTTTGCCCGCGGCATGCGTGTCGTCTTCCAGGCGGACGGAGGGCGCAACAGCTCGCTGATCGCGGGATTCTCCTTCTGGGTCGGCGTCGGCATCCAGTTCCAGGCGGTATTCCCGCAGCACCTGGGCACGCCCGCCGCGCAGATGCTGGCGAACGGGCTGACAGCCGGCGGGGTGACTATCCTCCTGCTGAACCTGTTCCTGGAGCTGACCGGGCCCCGGCGGCGAAGGGTGGAGATGCCGCTCAGTCCGGACAGCCTTCGCGCCCTCGACGAGTTCGTGGTCGGGTTCGCGGGGAAGTACGGGTGGGACGGCGAGGGAAGGGGGCGCCTCCGGGCGGCCTCGGAGGAAGCGCTGCTCAGCCTGGCCCGGCAGGAGGAGGACGGGAGCCACGCCGGCGACCGGCGGCTGCGCGTCGTCGCGCGCAACGACCGCACGGGAGCCATTATCGAGTTCAGCGCGGCGACCGACGCCGGGAATCTGGAGAACCAGATCGTCCTGCTCGGCGACATCCCGGACCTGGAGAGCAAGCGCGACCTGTCGCTGCGCCTCCTTCGCCACTACGCGTCGTCCGTGAAGCACCAGCAGTATCACAACGCGGATATCGTCACGATTCGCGTGGACAGGTAGCGCCGCTGGGAGGGCTCGCGACCGGGGCCGCAGGCCGACTCAGACCAGCAGCCGCAGAATCGACTCCACGCACTCCTCGGGCCCCAGCTTCTCGGTGTCGAGGTGAAGGTCCGGGTTCTCGGGCTGCTCATAGGGGCTGTCGATGCCGGTGAAGTTCCTGAGCTGGCCCCTCATCGCCCTGGCATACAGTCCTTTCGGGTCGCGCGCGGCGCAGACTTCGATGGACGCGTCGACGAAGATCTCGTTGAAGTCACCGGATGCGAACAGACCGCGGGCGAAAGCCCGTTCCGACCGGAAGGGACTGATGAAGGACACGATCACGATCAGCCCCGCATCGACCATCAGTCGGGCCACCTCGGCCACCCTGCGGATGTTCTCCACCCGGTCGGCCTCGGTGAAGCCGAGGTCCCGGTTGAGTCCGTGGCGGACGTTGTCGCCGTCAAGGAGGTAGGTGTGATGACCCTCCGCGTGGAGGCGCTTCTCGAGCAGGTCGGCGATGGTGGACTTGCCCGATGCCGGGAGTCCCGTGAGCCACAGACACCGGGCCCGCTGCAGCTTGAGTTCCTGGCGGGCTTCGCGGGTGACGTGGAAGTCCTGCCAGCGGATGTTGGACGCGCGCCTGAGTGCAAAGTTGACGGTGCCGGCGCCTGCAGTCTCGTTGTTGATCGGGTCGATCATGATGAAGCTGCCCAGCCTCGGATACTGCTCGAAGGGGGCGTACGGGATCGGGCGGTTGGTCGCGATGTTGACCGTGCCGAGGTCGTTGAGGTTCAGCGTGGCGCCCGCCAGCCTGCTTCCCCGCGAGACGTCCAGCCGGTACTTGATGCGGGTGACGGTCGCGGTCACTTCCCGCGAATGGATCTTCAGCAGATAGGAGCGGCCGACCACCAGAGGGCGGTCGCTCATCCAGATCAGGTTGGCCTGGAACTGGTCCGTCACGCCCGGCGGATTGAAGGCTTCCGCGATTACGTCTCCGCGCGTCACATCCACCTCGTTGGCGAGGGTCAGCGTCACCGAGTCGCCTCGCTCGGCCCGCTCCCGGGCCCCCTGCCAGACCACGATCGACTCCACGACGGTCTCCGCTCCCGACGGGGATATGTGCACGCGGTCCCCCACGGCGACCCTGCCGGCCGCCACTCGGCCGCTGTAGCCGCGAAAATCGGGGTCGGGGCGGTTGACGTACTGGACGGACATCCGGAAGGACTCCCTCTCGATGGAGGATTCAACGTCCACCGTCTCCAGGTGCTCGAGCAGCGTCGGGCCGGCATACCACCCGGCCGAATCGCGGCGGCGGGTGAGATTCTCTCCCGTTAGCGAAGATACGGGCGTGATCCGCAGGTTCTCGACGCCCGAATCCCGCGCCAGTGACCGGTACTCGTCCGCGATCGCCTGGAAGATGCTCCGGTCCCAGAGCACCAGATCCATCTTGTTGACCGCAAGGACCACGTGCCGGATCCCGAACATGGCCGCGATACGGGTGTGCCGGGCGGTCTGGGGCAGGATTCCCTTGCGGGCGTCGGCCACAACGACCGCCAGCTCGGCGTTCGAGGCGCCGGTCGCCATGTTGCGGGTGTACTGCTCGTGCCCGGGCGCGTCGGCGACGATGAAACGGCGCCGTGCCGTCTCGAAACTGCGGTAGGCGACGTCAATGGTGATGCCCTGCTCGCGCTCGTCGCGGAGACCGTCGACCAGGAGCGCCAGGTCCGCCTGGTCGCCCCGCGTTCCCCAGCGCCGGGAATCCTCCTCCACCTTGCGCATCTGATCGGCAAAGACCTGCCGGCAGTCGCAGAGCAGCCGGCCGAGAAGGGTGCTCTTGCCGTCGTCCACGGCGCCGCACAGGACGAAGCGCAGGGGCGGTCGCACCGCCGCCGGACCGGATGCCATCAGAAGTAGCCCTGCCGCTTCTTGCGTTCCATGGAGGCGTCCCCGTCATGGTCCACCAGGCGTCCCCGGCGTTCGGAATCGTGGGTCGCCAGCGTCTCGGCGAGGATCGCCTCCAGGGTGTCGGCGCCGCTCTCGACGGCAGCTGTGAGCGGATAGCATCCCAGGGTGCGGAAGCGGACCGGAAGCAGCCGCGGCTCCTCGCCGGGCTCGAGAGGCATGCGCTCGTCGTCGACCATGATCCACTGGCCTTCACGTTCGACGACCGGGCGCTTCTTCGCGAAGTACAACGGAACCACCGGGATCCCTTCCGCCGCGATGTAGCGCCAGACATCGGCCTCGGTCCAGTTGGAGAGGGGCGAGACCCGGAGCGATTCACCCTGTTGGACACGCGTGTTGTACAGGCTCCAGAGCTCTGGACGCTGGGCCTTCGGATCCCACTGATGGGCCGCATCGCGGAAGGAAAACACCCGCTCCTTCGCCCGCGACTTCTCCTCGTCCCGCCGCCCACCCACGAAGATGATGTCGTACTTCCCCGCGTCCAGTGCCTGTCGCAGCGCTTCGGTGATCATCACGTCGGCATAGCGTTCCGATCCGTCGGCGAACGGGTCTGCGCCGGCCTTCAGGCCCTCCCGGTTCACGTGCACCTGCAGCTCGACGCCCGCCTCGGCGGCCATGCGATCGCGGAAGGCGATCATCTCCCGGAACTGCCAGGTGGTGTCGATGTGCAGCAGGGGAAGGGGGGGGCGCGCGGGCCAGAACGCCTTGCGGGCCAGATGGAGCAACACCGACGAGTCCTTGCCCATCGAATAGAGCATGACGGGTCGGGCCGCCGTCGCCGCTCCTTCGCGGATGATCTCAATGGCCTCGGATTCGAGCGCCGAGAGCCAGTGGGCCCCCGAACGGTCGGTGCGGCCGCTGCTCTCGCCCTTCCCGCTCATGTTCTCGCAGATTGCATCGTGGAATTCGTCCCGGAGACGCTTGGCGACGGGATCGTACCACCGTTCCGGTACCGGTTCAACTGGTTCCGGCGGGAGATTCCGCGCCGTGGGTAGATCATCCGGAGGTGAACCCGAGGCGTGTTGACACCGGGTAACGAAGCCTGCAGCTTGCAGCGATAGTATCCTGTCGTAGTGCGCGCTGAATTCCCATACCACGCAAGTGCCCGGGTAGGCCCATGGACCTGAAGGTCAGTTGGGAAAGGATGAATGGCGTGCTGATCGCCTCGCCTGCGGGTCGTGTCGATGGCGTGAGCAGCGCGGCATTCCGCGAAGCCCTGGTGTCGGAGGTGCCGGCGGACGAGAGAGCCCTCCTCCTCGACCTGCGCGATCTTTCCTACATGAGCAGCGCCGGCCTGAGCGTCCTGCTGGTGCTGGCCAAGAGATTCCGCGGGTCCGGTAAGGCGATGGGGATGTGCGGGCTCCCGGCGGCGATTGCCGCGGTCGTCACGCTCAGCGGCTTCGACAAGATCATCCCCGTATACGAGACGCGTGACGCGGCACTCGAGACGATGTCCCTTCCTGAGGATGCCGATCCCGCGCAACAGCCTGCCGAGGCGCCGGCGGCCGCTCCGGACGAGGAGACCGACTCGAACCGGAAGCGATCCGGTCCGCGGCGGTGGAGTTTCAAGATGCACTCGAACTGAGCATCGAGCACCCCCCGGGCCGTACGGTTGTGAAGCGGCCTGTCGCGCACGACATTCGCTCCTGTGCCCGCATGCATGCCGCGTGCGCATCCCCGCAGCCAGGAGCCCCGATGCCCGGCACTTCGAGCCGCCCCCGGTCCATCCACTGCGCCAGTCCCCGTCCACCCCTCCTGCCAGCCGTGGCGGTCTTGTTCGCCGCGGTGCTGGCGGGACCGTCAGCCGCGCCGGAACTCGCTGCGCAGCAGGGGACGGCCGGCGGCAACTGGCTCTACTACGGAGGTGACGCGGGGAGCACCAAGTACGCGCCTCTCGACCAGATAACCGCCGACAACGTCGCCGACCTGGAGGTCGCGTGGCGCTGGGAGTCGCGCAACTTCGGCGACCGGCCCGAGTTCAACTACCGGGTGACCCCCCTCGCCGTGGACGGCACCCTGTACGTCACGGCGGGCTACCGGCGGGCGGTCGTGGCCATCGACGGGGCCACCGGCGAGACCCTGTGGATGCACCGCATGGACGAGGGGGTGCGCGCCGAGACCGCTCCGCGCGCCAACTCCGGACGCGGGGTCGCCTACTGGACCGACGGCCAGGCGGAGCGCGTCCTGGTGATCACCCCGGCCTACCACATGGTCTCGCTGGACGCGAAGACCGGACGGCCGGACCCGGCCTTCGGCCAGGACGGGGTCGTCGACCTGCGCGCGGAGTTCGGCCCCCGCGAGGTCGACATCGACAACGACCCGCTGGGTTCGAGCTCCCCGCCGGTGATCGTGGGCGACGTGGCCGTGGTGGGGACCGCGCTTCCCTCGGGAAGCTCGCCTCCGAAGCCCGACATGCCGCCCGGTCACGTGCGCGGCTACGACGTGCGCACCGGCGAACGGCTGTGGATCTTCCACACCATCCCGCAGGAGGGCGAGTACGGGAACGACACCTGGCTCGACGGGTCCTGGCGCAACACCGGCAATGCGGCCGTCTGGACCCCGTTCTCGGCGGATCTGGAGCGCGGCTACGTATACCTGCCCATCGAGGCTCCGACGGGCGACTACTACGGCGGCCACCACCCCGGCGACAACCTCTTCTCGCAGAGCCTCGTGTGCCTGGACGCGCGCACCGGCGAGCGCGTGTGGCACTTCCAGATGGTGCATCACGGCATCTGGGACTACGACCCGCCCGCGCCACCGATCCTCCTCGACATCAACGTGGACGGGCGCACCATCCCGGCGGTGGCGCAGGTCACCAAGCAGGCGTTCACCTACGTCTTCGACCGCTACACCGGCGAGCCGGTGTGGCCCATCGAGGAGCGGCCGGTGGCGCCCAGCGAGGTGCCCGGCGAGTGGACCGCCCCCACCCAGCCGTTCCCCACC
>VXNP01000131.1 GCA_009840525.1 Gammaproteobacteria bacterium | reverse complement strand
ACTGCGCCGAGAAGCCGATCCTGGCCTCCGGATTCGTCGGTTCGGCAAGCCTCGTTCGCCCGTTGTTCGATTGGCGAGATGAAGCCTTTCCCCTGCTGACGGAAAACGACGAGTCCACCCTGACGAAAGGGCTCTTCCTGATCGGCCCGCAGGTGCGCCAGGACAAAATCATCTTCTGTTTCATCTACAAGTTCCGCCAACGCTTCGCCGTGGTGGCCAACCAGATCGCCCGCCGCCTGCGGGTGAGCACGGAGCCGCTGGAGTGGTACCGCCGCTACGGAATGTACCTCGACGATCTGTCGTGCTGCGGCGATGCCTGCGCCTGTTGAATGGATCGTGAAGATACTCCGCACGCCAACCCTCGGGCCTTTCTGGGCGCTGCTGCTGTTGTTGACGCCCGCCGTGGTCGCAGTTGCCGCCGCCAACCGTCTCGCGGATCGAATCGACCCCTGGGTCCGCGCGCGGACTGACCCGCTGGCCGGGTTGCTGACGAGTTGGCCGCAGCCGTTTGCAGAGATCCTGGCCGGCGACTACGGCTTTGTCACGATGGGGCCGCTGCTGCTGGTGTGGGCTACTCCGGTCGTCGTGCTCTACGCGCTGCTGATGGGTGCGTACAAGGAAAGCGGCGTACTCGATCGCCTGACAAACGGCATGAATCCGTGGCTGCGGCCGTTCGGCATGACGGGCCGGGAGTTGGCGCGGGTCGTGATGGGTTTCGGCTGCAACGTGCCCGCCGTCATCAGCGCGCGCTCGTCGCCAGCTTGCTCGCGTGGCGTTTGCGTCTCGGCCATCGCTTTCGGTTCGGCATGTTCGTATCAGTTGGGCGCCACGCTGGCGGTCTTCGCCGTGGCGGGACGACCCGGGTTGGTCGTCGTCTACCTGCTGTATCTTGGCGCCACGACGCTCGCCTACACCCGCCTGGTCGCGCCGCAAGCGGCTCGTTCTGCCCTCAATGTGCTGTCGACTGAGGGCCGGGTCTTCCTGACCTGGCCGCGCCCGAGGGCCGTCTGGCTGGAGGCGCAAGGCGTTGTTCTGGAGTTCTTTCGCAGAGCCTTGCCGGTCTTCTTTCTGATCACCGCCGCGGCGTCTCTGTTGCATTGGCTGGGCGCGCTGCAAGCTGCGTCGGCCGTCGTCGAGCCGGCCATGGCCATCTTTCGATTGCCCCCGGAGGCGGCCCCGGCGGTGGTCCTGGCGAGCGTGCGCAAGGACGGCATCCTGTTGCTGGCGCAGCCGGGCGTCGCCGCAAGCCTGAGCGCCGTCCAACTGTTGACCGCCGTCTACCTGGCCGGCGTGCTGCTGCCCTGCCTGGTCACCTGCTTGACGATCGGGCGCGAGCAGGGCCGCGCATTCGCGCTGCGGTTGGTGGGTCGGCAGGCCGCGGCGGCCACCGGCTTCAGCGCTCTGCTGGCCTGGGGCGGAGCATGGCTGTGAGCCCGATCTCCGAACTCTGCCGAAGCAAGGGGCAGGAACTGCTGCACCGTCAGTGCTGGAACTGGGGCCGGGACATCGTGCGCCCGGAAGGCAACCTCCTGCTCGAAGCGGGCTTCCTCAGGCGACGGCCGCCCGGGGGAGAACCAGGATCGAGCTGCTACAGGCTCGCGCTTTCCGACGGGGACAGCCTCATGCTGTGGGGGTTCGGGCTCCTGTACGGAACGCACAGAGGTGGCATCTACCTCAACCGCTACGAGTTTCGACCCGTCTGGCTGCCGTCGGAGACGATCCGGGGACCGATGTGGAAGCCCGACATGATCCCGGCCGGACAGGCGCCTCCGTCGCTCCGCGTACCGGTTGACCTGACCGTCTCCGCCATTCGGCGCATCGCGGACTACGAGGAGTGGGTCCTCGCGCGGTGCGGTCTGGAGTATCGTCGGGCCGTCCTGCGCCAATGGAGAGAGCCTTCCGAGCACCTGCCGCCGCAGGCGCTGCCCCGGGCCTGGCGCTCGCTCGCCGCCGAAATCGACGGCCAACCGCTCAATGCCAAGGCCCAGCTCGTTCGCAACGGAGGCGCCGAGTTCAACCGCGTCGACGAGCGGCCGATCGATAGCGGCGTCCGTTCAACTGCTTCCCGATGAACGTCGGCCGTACGAAGTAGTGGTAGGTCACGAGGATCAGGCCGGTTGCCGTGACCGAGACCAGCGCGAGCTTGACGATCCCCGGAAGCGGCACGGTCGCCAGGAGAAGCGGTAGCAGCATGACGAACGGGACGTGGACGATGTAGATCCAGTACGAGGCGTCAGCCATGTATCGCCAGCGCGGGCTCGGCCTGTTCATGTAGCGCAGGAAGAGTCCGATCAGGCCATACGCCATGAACCACATGGAAAGGGCGAGGAAGACGACCGCCCACAGATGATGCTCGACGCCCGACCCGCCGCCAGCCCCCGCGCACGTCCTTTCCGACACGAGCGTGCAACCGATTTCGAGAAAGTGCCGGTACACGAAGAAGCACAGGATTCCGGCAGCGAGGAATAGCCACGCGGGGCTCTTGAAGCCCTCCAGCGTCTCGCGCCGGCGCAGCAGCATCCAGCCGAATCCGAAGAACAGGCCGTACAGGGCCAGCAGGCGCGGGGGTGGGAACGGGCCGGCGTAGTAGTCGATGGCCCACGACTCCATCCGGTACAGGATGAGGCCAGTGACCAGAACCAGCACCGCGATGCCTCCCCTGTGCACCAGGCGCTCGAAGAAGTCCATCGCCCGGGCGCGCACCCGCGCGGGAATCCGGGCGGCGACGGGGCGCAGCGCGCTCGCGGCCACGTACAGGATCATCAGGTCGTAGAGGAACCACAGGTGCATGAACAGATGTTCCAACGCCCTGGCCGAGGTCAGTTCCGAGAGAGAGTAGGCGGCGTTCGGCAGGGTTGAGCTGAACTGGGCCGCGAACGGCACGATGAAGAACATCGTGACCGCCAGGGCGGGCCATGCCACCAGGAAGGGCACCCCGATCCGGCTCCATCGATGCCGCAGGAACTGCCGGGTCCCGCGCGTCTCGACCAGGTACGCGGCGAAGAAGCCTGCTATCGCGAAGAAGACGGGCAGGTGGAACACGCGGATGAAGACGACCACCCAGTAGGCAAGCATGTCGGCCTGCGCGTCCCGGTACGGCCATTCGAAGAAGACGGTGGGCACGTAGCTGACCGCGGCGTGGCGAACCAGCCCGAGCAACATCATGGATGCACGCAGGCGGTCGAGCGAGTGGTACCGCGGAAGGCTCTCCTGCGGCCGCGCGTCGGTCACCAGGATCTACGCCGTCGTCGGGACCTTGTGCGCCCGGCGTCCGAGGACGCGGATCCTGAAGTCCACGGGCTGCATGGTCGGGAACGACCTCACGCGCAGCGCAAAGTCGGGCGCGAGCGGCTCCAGTACGAGCTCCCTCAGTATCGTGGCCATGATGAGAACGAGTTGAACCGGGACGAGACCACTGCCGAGACACCGGTGGTTGCCGGCCCCGAAGGGAGCGTAGGCGCCGCGCTGCCGGTGTTCGCCGCGAGCCGGCGTATAGCGGTCGATGTCGAAGCGCTCCGGGTCGGGGAAATACTCTTCGAGCGTGTGCCCGACCGCCGTGCCGATCATGACCTGGGTGCCTGCGGGTACCCGGTGCCCCGCGAACTCGAACGAGTTGGCGGTCGTGCGAAGCACGGCGGGCGAGACCGGATGGAGCCGCAGGGTCTCCATCGCCACCCGGCGCGAGACATCGAGCCCCTTCAGGGCCTCGCCGCTCACGGGGCCCTGCTCGAACAGGGCGTCCGCCTCGGCGGTCATGCGCTCCATGAGCTGCGGCCGCTTCAGCACGTTGTAGATCATGAACGAACAGGTACTCGCCGTGGTATCCAGCCCGACCATGTAGGGCGCGAGCACCGTCAGGGGCAGGTTGGTCTCCGGAAGCAGCTGGGGATCCGCGGCGCGCAGCTCGAGCATCAGGTCGAGGAAATCCGGCGTCGTTCTGCGCGGACCCTCCTTGCGCTTGTGTGCGAGGACCGCCCGGGCCAGCTCGCGGCCTCGCTCGCGGGCGCGGCGGAATCGCGGGAGTTTCATGATGTGGGGCACCGTCGCGGCGCTCAGCAGCAGCCCGCCCAGGAGCGTGGACAGGTCGTGCGTGTAGCCCTGCGGCGAATAGTCCGCCATCATGTGGCCCATCTGCTCGCCGATCACGTTCTGGAACGCCGGCAACGCCTCGAACGGCTCCCCCACCGGCCACTTGCCGATCTCGTCGCGGGTGATGTCGACGACTTCTTGCGACCGGTCCTTAAGGATCCGGACTGCGTATCCCCTGGCCTGGGCCTTCCGCGTGGTGACGTGATCGATCCCGTCCATGGTCAGGATCGAACGCGATGAACCCATCTGGTTGTGGAAGTTCGCCATCGGCTCGAGCGACCGGAACACGGTCTTGCCGTGCGAGGTCAGGAAATTGGCCGCTTCCGGCCCCGCGATGCACACGAACCGGCGCCCAGGAGCGCGTATTCTGAAGATCGGGCCCAGCTCACGGTACTGCCGGGCAAGGAAGGCCACGAGCCCCTTCCGCATGGCCAGGCCATTGCCCAGCAGCGGAAGGCCCGGCACCACGGGGATCTCCTTCGGGCGCCGGGGCTTCGGAGCTGGATCGTCGGGCGCCTCGAGGCCTTCGATCGCGAGGCTCATCGTCCGGCCGATCAGGTCCAGGTTCTTCAGCAGATCGATGCGATCCCGGACCTGCGCCCGCTCCTCCGATGTCAGAATGGTGCGAAATACGCCGCAGGCGTTGGCCAGCGCGATCATGGCGATGTCCCGCGGATCCGGGACGTCGTCGCTGAACAGCACGCGCATGATCCGCAGTCTGGCTTCTTCGACCGACTTCCCGTCGGCGGTGGGATAGCGCCGCGACCGCGACACCGACGGGACCAGGGACAGGAGCCCGTGCGCCTCGGATCTCAGGATGCCGCGCTCGATCAGGCGGGCCAGCGCGGCGCGTCGGATCCGGTCTCCCTGCCCGGCGGTCCGGCCGAGCCAATAGGCCGTGTCGCGCGATTGACCGTCCTTCGCAATCTCGGCGAGCGTCGGGTCGAGGATGTCGTCGCCGAAAGGCGTGGGATCCACGAGCATCAGGCGCTCCAGATCCGTGTCGATGCGGTCCTCGAGCGCGAGATCCATCAGCACTGCGCCGGCGAGCGCCAGGTCCAGGGAGCGCGCGGGCAGGTTGGGGGCCAGATCCCCCCGCTCCTCGTCCAGGACGAGAACGAGGATTTCCTCCGCGAACCTCAGCATTGCGCGCTCCGTCCGGCAGTGGGAGCCGAAGGTCTCGATTGCATGTCAGCGGCTCTGTGCGGCTTCGTGGTTTGGGGCCTTCTTCCGCGGCGAAAGCGCGCCGCGCTTATCACGATCGGATCAGCACGGCAATCAGATCGCGATTAACAGGCTTGGGAGCACGAGAATACCGTAATCGCCAAACAGGCTGCAAGGGCGACCGGGGGTGTTGCAGGCCCGGACTCCACTCGACGGGCGGACCGCAATCCCGCGAAGGAGCTCTGAAACCTGACGCATCGGCCGTGCGTACAGGGGCGACTGCTCGGCTTCCCGTTATCATCGACCGGCTTATGAGAATCCTTCAGTTCCATCCGATCCGGGCCCGGAGGGCGCGACTGCGTCCCGTTCCGGCGCGTTTTCGGATCGTCGTGCCCGCCGGCCGCGCGGTCGCGCGCATCGTCGGGGGCACCCCGCCCAGGGAGGCCGAACCCTAACAGAGCCAAGGGCTTTCCCAGAAAAGTCCGGCCCATCGGGTCCGCTTCCACGGCGGACTCGATGGGCCGTTTTCTTTTGCGGAGTGAAAGACAATGCGACAGAGCGAGACAATGAAGAGGCGCAGCGGCAGAATGGACCGCGAAATCGTCGCCCGGTACACCAACCAGCCAGCGAGAATGCCCGCCGGGGCGAGGGAAGCCATCGAGGCAGCGTGGAGTGGTGCGCCCGTGCAGCTCTACGCCCTGGCCGACCTGGACGCGAAGCTCCGCCTGTCGGAGACATGGGTCGCCCTCGGGCCGGAACATCTGGCGGTCGCGCGGCGGGGGGCCGCAGGTCACGACACTCGCAACGAGAACGCACCCGGCGAGTGGGAGATTCGCAGCGTTTCACGCTCCGCGATCAAGGCGGTCAGCGAATCGCCCGGCCTCTCCGGCACCGTGTTGTCGTTTCTGGCAGAGCCGGACGAGCCTCCGCTCGTCACGGTGCGCTACACGCACAGGCAGCGGCGCGCCATGGAGAATCTGCGCTTCGTCGTCGAGGAGCAGTTGCGCGGCAGACGCATCGAGTCGGCGGAGCCGGACGAGACCTACGCGGAGAGCGTGGCGGCGCCGATCCGCGAGGCCCAGGCCATGGTCGCGGGCTCGCGGGTAGCCGTGATCTGGAGGCTGCTCGGCTACCTGCGACCGTACCGGAGAGAGGTAACCATCGGGCTTGCGGCGGCGGGACTGATCACCCTGGTGAGCCTGATCCCGCCCTATCTCGCCGGATACCTGCTGGACGATGTCATCCAGCCGGTGCAGGACGGTACGCTGGATGTCTCCCGGGGCGCGCTGGCGGCGTGGGTCGCGGTGGGAGCGATGGCGCTGGTCTACGTCGTGCGCCAGGCGGGCGCCCTCGTGCGGCTGCGCATGCTCTCGGTGCTGGGCGAGTGGGTGGCGCGCGATCTGCGCACCGAGCTGTACGAGCATCTGCAGCGGCTCTCCATGTCCTTCTACATGCGCAAGAAGACCGGAAGCATCATCACGCGCGTGAGCTCGGACACCGACCGGCTGTGGGAATTCCTGGCCTTCGGAGTGGTGGACGTGTCGCTGTCGCTGGTCATGCTGGGCGGGCTCGGCATCGTGCTGCTGAGCCTCGACTGGAAGCTCGGGCTGGTGATGACGGCGCCGGTTCCGGTGTTCTGCTGGGCCATCTACCTGCATGGCGAGCGCATCCAGCGCTTCTTCATGCGCGCCTGGCGCAAGTGGTCCGGCGTGACCGACATCCTCTCGGACACGATTCCCGGCATGCGCGTGGTGAAAACCTTCAACCAGGAGGAGAGGGAGGCGGAGCGCTTCGACCGGCGCAATGCGAGCGTGACGGAGGAGTACAACCGCATCCACCGCATGTGGACGACCTTCTGGCCGGGCCTGATGCTCGCGGTGCACGGGACCACGGTGGCGGTGTGGGCGTTCGCCCTGCCGCGGCTGCTGGAGGGGCCCGGCGCGGAGCCCGGTCTGTCCGCGGGCACCTTCGTCTCGTTTCTGCTCTACACGACCATGTTCATCGGGCCGGTGGAGATCATCGGCCAGATGGCGCGCACCATGAACCGGGCGACGAGTTCGGCGCACCGGGTCTTCGAGGTGCTCGACACCGAACCGGAGATCGTGGAGCAGCCGCGGCCGGTGCGCCTTGAGCCGCTGGCGGGCGGCGTGTCGTTTGATTCGGTGACGTTCGGCTACGACGGCGTACGGCAGGTCCTGCGCGGGGTGAGCTTCGATGTCGAGCCCGGCGAGATGATAGGGCTGGTAGGGCCGTCCGGAGGCGGGAAGACGACGGTCGTCAACCTGATCGCGCGCTTCCACGACACCACGGGCGGGAGCATCCGCATCGACGGTGTCGACATCAGATCACTCGAGATCGGGCACTACCGCCGCCAGATGGGCATGGTGCTCCAGGACCCGTATCTGTTCCACGGCACCGTCGTCGAGAACATCCGCTACGGACATCCGGAGGCGGATCTGGATCGGGTGATCGAAGCCGGAAAGGCCGCCAACGCGCACGACTTCATCTGCCGACTTCCGCACGGCTACGACACCGTGGTGGGCGAACGGGGACAGACGCTTTCCGGCGGAGAGAGGCAGCGGGTGTCGATCGCGCGGGCGATCCTGCACGACCCGCGCATCCTCATCCTCGACGAAGCCACCAGCGCGGTGGACACGGAGACGGAGCGGAAGATTCAGGAGGCGCTGGACCGGCTGGTGGCCGGGCGCACGGTGTTCGCGATCGCGCACCGCCTGTCCACCCTGCACCGGGCGTCGCGTCTGTTCGTGATGAAGGACGGCAGGCTGGCGGAAGCGGGCACGCACCAGGAGCTGCTGGCGAACCCGGACGGCATCTATCGCCGTCTGCACGAGATGCAGCTCGAGCTGCAGCGTCCACAACGACGGGAGAATTGAGACATGCAAAGCCTGCGGTTGGAGCGGCACATCGACGGACAGCTATGGGCGCGGACCGGAGACCGCGAAGTCCGCGTGAAGGTGCACCGGTGCTTTCCCTGGTCGGAGCCAGGTCGGTTCGTCTCGCTGCGGGATGCCGAGGAGGACGAGGTTGCCCTGGTGCGCGAGCCCGGCGAACTCGACGCGAGGTCGCGCGCGGCCCTGGAAGACGCGCTCGCCGCGGCCGGCTTTGTGCTGGAGGTGACGCGCATTCACGCGGTGGAGGATGAAGTGGAGATCCGGTACTGGCGGGTCGAGACGCGCCAGGGTCCGCGCTCGTTTCAGACCAGGCGCGACGACTGGCCCCGTCAGCTGTCAGATTCGAGCTTCCTGATCCGGGACGTCTCCGGCGATCTCTACCATGTGCGCGACACCCGCGCGCTGGACCGCGAGAGCCGTGAATGGCTTTGGGCGTACGTGGAGTAGTGGATGACGGGGCGGGGGACTCGGCCCGGCGGCCGCCCGTCCCGTCACCTCCGCAGTCTTACCGCCTCCCTGGGCCCGCGGGTCATGCTCACATCGAGGTGGGCCTCATCGCTCAGAACGTCCGGCAGCGCCCCGTCCCAGTCCCGCAGAATCGCCCGGATGCGTCCCGTCCCCGGCTCCGTGACCACTGTGATGCGGCGCTCGTCGCTCTCGTCCAGATAGGCCACGCCTTCCGGCCCCGTCAGCGTGATGCGCTCGAGCGAGTTCTCCCAACCGGGTTCGATCGGCACGGCAAAGAAGAAGTGCCTGCCGCCGTGGCCGTCCGAAATGGGCGTGAAATCCAGTGAAAAGAGCGGCTTTCCGTCGGAGTCGTTTCCGCGAATACGGTACGAACCCTGCGCATCGGGCAATATTGTCGCCGACCTTATCGAGAACACGGGCTCGATCCACAACTCTTCATCGACCATCCCGCCCGACAGCACCAGCATGTCGGAAGGCGGATTCGATGCGGCCGACAGGGGGCTCGCGGCGTTACCCGCCAACTCCGCGCGATGGTCGATCACCTTCTCGAAATAGTAGTCGCTCAGCCATGGCAACGTCTCGCAGTAGGTCATGATGTCCTTGCTGCGGTCGGGAGGCAGCGTCGATCCACTGCGGAAGTCGTATCCCCAAACGCCGATGCTCCCGTCCGGGTACGGGAAGTCTGGATCGACGCCGCCGGGACCACCGCAGGGCGCGTGCCTGAGCGAGAGATTGTGTCCTACTTCGTGGGCCAGCGTGATCGGGCTGGCGTTTCCGATGCTCACCCAGCCGGGTAGCTGCCCCTGACCAAGGAGGCGCCCCCCGAAGTGGGCGACCACCCCGTAGTAGTAGCCGGCGCCGCCTTCCGTCGCCCGCACCGCCTCGAGTTCTCCGAACAGTGCCGCCCGTCCGACTGCGGTGGTGAGCTTCTGCGACGTGTAGTAGGGCTCGCGAGGACGGACGCTGAACTCGGCAAACGGGAACGCGTGCTTTAGCAGTCCCAATTGCGGGCTGTCGGCGGAGATGTCCCGCACCCAGCTCAGAACCGACGTATCGGGCTCGGCAGTCGTGATGACCGGAACCAGCGTCAACTGCATTGCGGTCACCGGCACCACGTTCAGCGAGTCGGAGCCTTGTTTGGGGAAACGCGTTTCGCTTTCGGTTGTAAGCGGCACAACTCCCTCGGGGTCCACCTCGACGACCATCTCGGCCCCCGGGACGATGATCTCGCCGGGAATCACCGCGTTGTAGGACAGCTCCAGGTCACCTTCGTCCACCTCCACAGGGATCTCGTTGGCATGGCGGGTCATCGCCACACGGTGAACTTCGTCTCCCTCCGGCCCCGTGAACACGGCGACGACCTCGGGCTCGAAGAACCCTCCCGGTTGCCCGGCTGTGACGAATGCCCTGAGCAGCGCGTCCCGGTTGGCCACCAGGCGCACGCTCCGGGACGGGGTCTGGACCGACTGGGTCAGGTAGACCATCGGCATGGAGACCGTGACTTCTTCCGCGTTGGCGCAGATGGCGCCCGCGGTCTCCGCGATCGCGGTGTACCATGCCTGAAAGCCCGCCGATGGAGACGCGCACAGGCCGGTGCCGTCGTAGCGCAGCACCCGGATCCGTTCCAGGCGTCGGAGAGCAAAGGGAAGCACGCCCTCCAGCCTCGCGTTCCGGCTCACGCGCAACTCGGCAAGCTCCTCCAGTCCGGCTACGGTCGCCGGCAGCGCACCCGACAGCTCATTTGCGGTCAGGTCCAGCACCGTGAGCTTCAGGAGGTTGGCGATCTCCGCGGGCAGCGGACCGGACAGGCCGTTGGCGGGCAGCGCCACCTCCACGACCCGTCCATCTTCAGTGGCCACACCATGCCAGTCCCCGAGGGGAGCGTCCGTCGCCCACATCGTCCGATTCGCCCAGAACGGGCCGTCGGTCAGGTCGTGCAAGTCCTTGAGAGCAAGTCGCTCAACCTGCGCGACATCGCAACGCGCCCTGTCGCCATCCGGGATCCTTCGCAGCCACTTCTGGAACTCGTCGTCGACTTGAGGGCACAGGCCGGTCGCACCGTACGAAAGCTCGTCCAGGAACCTCAGGTCCAGCATGCTCCGCGGAAGCAGGCCGGCAAGGTCATGGTTCCCATCGAGTTCGATCCGGGTCAAGGTCTCCAGTTGGCCGAGATCGCGGGGCAGCCCACCACTGAGGCTGTTGTCCGCAGCCCGCAGGTCCTGAAGCGCCGTGAGGTGGCTGAACTCCTCGGGAAAGGGACCGGAAAGCTCGTTTTCGTGGATCCAGAGCAACTCCAGTTCCGACAGGGTTCCCAGCGAAGCCGGGATTCTTCCGGTGAGATCGTTGTCGTAGAGATACAGCTGCTGCAGCGTGGTCAGGTCGCCCAACTCGGGCGGAATCGCACCCGTCAGATTGTTGCGCGAGACCGACAGGAAGCGAATCGCACTCAGATTGGCCAGTTGTGCCGGAATCGGACCGGTCAGGCCGTTGTTGCTGACGCTCAGGTACGCGAGATCCGTCAGCTTGCCGAGTTCCGGCGGCACGGCACCCGACAGCCGATTAAACGACAGGCGAAGCCTTCGCAGAGCCCCCAGGTCGCCCAACTCGGGTGGAATCGGGCCGGACAGGCCGTTGTTGCCGAGCAGCAGGGAGTCGAGGCGCGGCAGTGCCCCGAGTTCCGCCGGGATCGTTCCGTTGAGGTTGTTGCCGGTCAGATCGAGGAGGGTCAGTTGGCTCAGCTCCCCCAACGCCGGCGGGATCGGACCCGTCAGTTCGTTGTTGTCGAGAGCCAGCCCTCTCAGCTGTGCCAGCTTCCCGAGTTCATCCGGAATTGCCCCCGCGAGCTCGTTGCCGTTCAGAACCAGCCATCTCAGGTGTGTCAGATCCCCGAGTTCGGGCGGAAGCGTTCCCGAAAGGTTGTTGCCCGGAAGCGACAGCTCGGTCACGAAGCCGGCCAGATCGGTCAGGACCCCCTGCCACTTGTCGATGCTCTCGGAGGTGTTCCAGTTCTTCGCCTCGCGCCAGTGCGTCGCCCCGCCCGTCGCATTGTAGAAGGCGATGAGCGCGGCCCGGTCGGCCGCAGCGGGCTCGTCGGGAGGAGGCGGTGGCGGAGTTGGCGTCGGAGCGGTCGGGGCCGGGTCGTCCGAGCAGACGGCCAGCAGGGCGGTGCAGATACCCAGCACCCAGACGCGCAATCTCCGACGTGTCATCAGCCCGCGAAGAGCGGCGCCGTCTCCTCTCGTCCTGTCGCATATAAACAACTCGAGCCCACGAGACGGAGAGGAATGGGGGGATCGGGCGTTTGTCTGGAAAAAAAA
>VXNP01000064.1 GCA_009840525.1 Gammaproteobacteria bacterium | reverse complement strand
TCTGATAACCAAGGGGCCCGTGCCATCCCCCGCGCCCGGGCCCCTTGGTTATCAGATGCGTACGGGTCTCCGGCGCCTGCCTCCGCCGCCATCGGGGCGACCCGTCTCGGCATCGGTGAGATCGAGCCCGATGTCGAAGGCCGCCGCGTATCCGGCGCCCGTCTCGCTCACCTGGACCATCAGGCTCTCGCCATCGTCGCGGAAGATGCCGTCGTCCGCGTTGGTCGTCTGGCGCCGCCCTCGCGCCGCGTAGGGCGCCCGCGCGTGCACCTGGTCGATGAGCGCCTCGTCGAAGTAGAGCTGCGAGGTGAACTCGTACGGCCGCCCCGCTGCCTCGGTGCGCACCTTGAAGTGCACGTGGACCGCCCGGCCGCGGTACCAGCCCGGGAAGATCGTGGTGAATCGCGCCACGCCGTTCTCGTCCGTGCGCTGGAAACCTCGCAGGAACTGCCGTTCCCTCGCCCCGGGAGGAGCTCCGTCGTCGTCGACGCCCCAGTACACGCCCTCGGCGTCGCACTGCCACACGTCGACCATCGCGCCGGCGAGCACCGAGCAGGCACCGGCCGAGATCTGCGACACGTTGAACCTGAGCGTCAGCGGTGCGCCCTCGCTCACCGCTCCGGTCGCGGGATCGGACCGGATGTCGGCACGCTCGAGCTTCGTGTCGACGAAAAAGGGCCCCTCAGTCTGCTCCGGACGCACCACACAGGCCGGGAGAGCGCGAGCCATCCGGACCTCCTGCGCAATGGAGCCCACTTCCGTGCCCGCCCCGAGCGCCCACCGGCCGACGGCCAGCGCCCCACCGCCCACACCAAGGGCGGCCAGCGCCTCGCGCCGCGTCAGTATCCGTCCCACCGAATCGTCGTCGTGCTTCATGTCGTACCTCCAGGCTGTCGGCATCCCCGCTCACACGGGGCCTGGCGCTCGCCAGGTATCGAAAGTTCTCCTCGCGGCGAGGCGATGTGGTGGATGCCGAGTGAGCAATTTGTCAGTCAAATGTCAGTAGATGTCAGTAGAACTGCGCAGCCGGTATCCGGATCGATGAACGGTCAGGATGTGGCGGGGCGCACCCGGATCGTCCTCGAGCTTTCGGCGCAGCTCCGCGATGTGCGTGTCGACGGTGCGGCTGAGGATGGCGGCGCGATGACCCCAGACCTCCTTCATGAGCGCCACCCGGGTCGCCACCGCGCCGCGGCGGCGAACCAGCGCAACCAGCAGGTCGAACTCCTTGGGCGTGAGCCGCACCTCCCGGCCGGCACGCAGGACCGATCGCCGCTCAAGGCGGATCTCGACGTTGCCGAACGTCTCCACCGCTTGCGGCTGTCCGTCCTGCCCCGCTCTTCGCAGGATCGCGGATACGCGGGCGAGGAGCTCCAGCACTCCGAAGGGCTTGGTGACGTAGTCGTCCGCTCCAAGGCGAAACCCCATCACCTTGTCCGCCTCTTCGCCCCTGGCGGTCAGGATCAGCACGGGGACGCCGATGCCCTTGTCGCGGAGGGACCGGAGCACCTGGTAGCCGTTCATGCCCGGCAGCATGAGGTCCAGGATCACGAGGTCGGGCTCCCCCGACACTGCTGCCTCCAGGCCCTGCGCGCCGTCCTCCGCCACATCGACCACGTGACCGTCGATCTCGAGGTTGTTCCGGAGACCGTAGGCCAGCCGGGCATTGTCCTCCACGATCAGGATCCGGGCCACGTCACGCCTCCCGCGGTGCGCCGGCCAGCGGCAACTCGATGATGAATCGCGCCCCGGGCCCCGGGGTCCTCCCCGCCGTTTCGACGCGCACCCGTCCTCCCTGGGCCTCGATCACCCTCCGAACCACCGCCAGGCCGATCCCGGAGCCCGCGGCCGCCGAGGCGCGGTCGCGGTCGAGGCGCACGTAGGCATCCCACACCCGGTCCCGCTGCCCGGGGGGTACGCCCGGCCCCTCGTCTTCGACCCAGATCGTCACCAGGCCATTCTGCTCCCTGGGCGTACCCCGCACGCCGATCTCGATCACCTGGCCCGCAGGTCCGTACTTGACCGCGTTGTCGAGCAGGTTGAGCACGGCCTGGCGTGTGGCCTCGACGTCCATCGTGCAGACGATGCCGGTCTCGATGCGTCGCTCGATGCCGGCGTCCGCGGCCCGCGCGAGCGGCTCGAAGCTCTCGGCGACGCTCTCCACCAGAGCGCCCACGTCCTCTGCGACGAGGTTCAGGTTGAGCGCGTCCCGCTCGCCCCGCGAAAAGAGCAGAACGTTCTCGACCTGGTGGGTGAGTCGGTTCGACTCGTCGACGATGATCTCCGTCGCCCGCGACCGCTCTTCCTCGTTCCTCACCCGGCCGAGCATCAGCGTCTCTCCGAACATCCTGATCTGGGTCAGGGGCGTGCGCAGTTGATGTGAGACGCTGGATACGAAGTCCTCTCGCAGAGCGGCCAGCTCCGCCTCGCGGCGGAGTTGCCACACCGCCGTCAAGAGGAGACCCGAAGTCAGGAGCAAGAGCGCGACGATGTAGGGCATGCGCGACCCCGGGACGCCGCCGCTCACCATTCGATCGACGGCCTCGGGCCGCACGCCGAGTTCCAGCACCATCCCGCCGAGCCTCTCGTCGAGGTCGTACGCCACCGTGGTTCCCGAAGTCGGATCGGCCGACGACTCGTAGATGACGCTGCCGTAGGGATCGTGGACGCGCGCCACGAAGATCTCCCCGTTGGTCCGCCCGCCCGTGAAGGTCTCCGGCAACAGGGGCTCCTCCGTGAACGCGCGCGCGAACGCCGGCGCAAATGCCTCTCGCGACAGGACCATTCCCTCCAGCGCGTGTCGCCCCCGGCCTTCGTACGTGAGCTTGTGAACGAGCGCGCTGTGTCCCTCCGGGGTGAACAGCGTCCGCACCTCGAGGTCATCCGGGTTGCGGCGGCTGTGCTCACGCGCCGTGCGCACGGCCCAGGCCGCCTGGGCGGAATCCGCCTCTCCCGCGGCCGAGACCTCGCCCTCGTCAGGGTCGAGACGGAAGAAGAACGACGCGTGATCCATCGCTTCCCACCGCTGACTCCTCGCCGCCTCGCGCAGACGGTCCGGAGTGAGCGGACGGTCGCCACGGCGCCCAGCGCTCCACGCGATGACCTCGATGCCCTCCTCGAGCAGTTCGAAGGTCACCTCGCCGCGTGCCTCGATAGCGAAGTTGGAGGCTGCGAACAGGGCCTGGTCCCGAACGATCTCCTCGGCCAACTGCACGCTCGAGCGACTGGCGTCCCAGGCCTCATAGCCGAGAACGGCGGTCAGGAGCCCCGTGAGGCCGAGGAGCGTGAGCGTGACCGTCCAGCGCGGACGGGTCGTCGTGCGATGCCTAGCCATACCTTTGAAGGTATCGGCAGGGCGGCCCCGCTCAACGACCCTGGTGCAAGGGAATTGTCAGGACCGCAGTTGGCCGCTCAGTCCACCCAGGTGGTCAGGTCGCAGGCCTGGACGCGGGGCTTCGGGTCAGGCACGGCCGCCGGCTCGCCCAGGTTGACGATGGCCACGATTCGCTCCCCGTCGGGGACGCCGACCGCCGCCCGGGACCGGGGATCGTCCATGACCGCGCCTGTCTTGATGTGCGTGCCCAGCCCCGCCGCTTCGGCGGCCAGCGCCAGGTTCTGGATGCCCATCCAGGTCGCGGCGTAGTCTTCTTCCCGGATCTCCGGGTTTTCGTGTACCACCACCGCCACGGCGATCATCGCAGGCAGCGCCTCAAGGCGGGCGGCCACGCTTTCGACGACCTCCCGGGCCGCGTCGGGGTCGGCGACCCGCTTGGCCTTGCGCGCCCCCAGCGCGGCCCCGTAGGCGCGCCGTGCGGCGGGGCCCAGCACGTAGAAGCGCCAGGGCTGGGTCATGCGATGGTTGGGCGCCTGCGCGACCAGCTCGAGGAGGCGTTCGATTTCCTCGCGGGTAGGGTCGCGGTCGGTGAACTGCTTGATGGAGCGGCGCCGGGAAATCAGCTCCGCCAGGGAGTTCGGGTCGGACATGTCGGCGTCGGGTTGGGGGACGGGAAGTGTCCGCGGGACGGACCCGGCGAAAGTACCGGGATCGCCGGCGCTACATCTCCGGCAGGCTATACCGTGCAATGTACACCAGGTCGACCTCGTCCCTGAAGGTCGCGTAGACGACGCCGTCGCCGAACCCCATGACGGTATGCCCTTCGGCGATCTCCACGGTGCCGGCGTGCTCGGCGTCGGGCGTGAAGATGTCATACAGGAACGGCGCGCCGACGGGCTGGTGGCGGCGCAGCCAAGCGCGGTCCTCCGGGTCGATCAGGATCCTCCCCGTGAAGGGCGGCAGCGTCTCCGGCCATTCGTAGTCGTCGACGTCGTCGCTCGCGCCCCCGAAGGCCATGGTGCGGGCGGCTGACCCCGCCATCCCGGCGGCCGAGGAGGCTCCGCCCCCGCCGCCCGTCACGAAGGTTGCCGTCTGGACAGTTTGGCTGCTCTGCTCCCGGACCCACGCTTCCCTTTCCGCCTGGCCTACGGGGACCGCGTCCCATGCCACTGGCGCGCCGCTCTGGACGGATCCGTCGGACGAGATCCATTCCAGGTGATAGTCGGCCGCCCGCGCGACGGCCACGCTTCCGTCCGGGGCGACGCCCCAACTGTCCGAAGCCGAATAGGGCGTTCGCTGCATCGTCACCATCCTGTTGCCCTGGTTGCTTCTCATCTCGACCCGCGACGTGGATCGGGGCGCGAGTGTGGCCACCGTGTCCGGGCTCAGGTCGTCGAGCGTCGCCCGCACGACGGGGATGGAATCGGAGCCGGATCCGCCTCCCGCACCCGCACCGGGGAGGTTCATCGAGAACCCGTTCGTGGTGTACATGCGCCCGGAGGCATCGATCGCCTGGGGGTTCAACATCAGGACTCCGGCTGCGGGGTCGATCTCGAGCATCGGCCGGGTCGCACCGAAGGCAAGATCGGGCGTCAGGACGGTGAGGCGGTTGTTGCCGAAGTCCAGCAGCAGCGTCGAGTCCCCGGGCAGAGGCCAGACACGGCTCGGCGCCTGATACTCTCCCGGACCCTGGCCCCGGCCTCCCACCACGGTCCGCGTTCCCAGGTCCAGGTCCAGCAGCACCAACTCCCCGCCTGTCCCGTCGGCCACCAGCAGGCTGCCGTCGGGACGCGCGCGAATGGCGTTCACGGACGCGAAGTCGCCGGAGACCGCCTCGGGCTCGCCGATCTCGTACCTTGAGACCGCGCCGCCGGGAGTCGCACCCGGAGCGGGCGCGGTGGTGGATCGAGACGGAGGCGCGTCATCCTGCGCGCACCCGGACAACCCGAGGGCCATGACGAAGGCGAAGGGCGTGAAGCGGTGACTGCGGGCGGTTCGGTTTCTCATCGCGCTTTCCGTTCTTCGTTGGAGGCAAGGCCAGGGCCGGTCGGTAGCGGCACGCGGCCCTTTGACGGCACGGCCCTGCGTCAGGGTTGCCTCGTCACGAGGACAGGCGGCGAATGGTGCCCGTCTTCTCGATCACCACCCGGTAACCCCCGTAGCTGCCGGGGATGCGGGCCTTTTCTCCGCCTGGGCCGCTTGCGAGATACACCTTGATACAGGGCTTGCCGGCGGCCACCCCGATCGCGGTACCCACCACCCCGGGGCGTCCCATGACCTTTCTCGAGAGTCGCCGGTGCGCGTCCTCAATGCTCGCCGCCATGTCGTCCTACCCCGGGTCGACGGTCACGCCGAAGCGGTCGAGAACGACATCGATGGGGTTGGCGATGGTGGTGTTCGGGCTGCCTGCGAAGAGCAGCCCGACCGGACGGCGGTCCTTGCGCCCCCGCCCCTCGGTCACGATGAGGGAGCCCGAGTCGCCACCGGCGCTGAATCCCTGCCCGGTGATAACGATCTGATCGACGAAGCGCGCCCTGCCCGTGCGATAGTTGACGTCGAGGATGGCGTTGATGCCGGTCACCTTGCCGCGCGTGTGCCCGGTGGTGCGGCCGTACTTCTGCACCGCGAGCATGAGCGAGGCCTCCTCCGTGCCGGTCCGGGGAGCGCCGTAGCCGTTGGAGGGGGTCGCCGCCGCCAAATGGTCGGGCGACGTTTCGGCGATGGCGCCGTCGACCTGGTTTTCCGGGCAGGCCAGGGCGCGGCAGAAGCCGATCTCCTCGAAGTCCGCCAGCGTGCCGAAGGCGTGCTCCGGGTCGCTTCCCCCGTCGGCGACGCCCGGCTGGATCACGTTGTCGCCCACGTTGGCCTCGTTACGGTTGGCGAAGACGTGGTTGTTGGACAGGGCGTAGGTCCGGCGCCCGTCGGTGACGCGCGCCCCGATGGTGCCGGCGGTGACCCCCGTCCGTCCCGTCGACACGCCGATGGGCACCGGGCGCGGGAAGGGGCCCCTGGGATCGATGGGGCCGGAGGCCGCGGCCGGCAGCGGCAGGTCGCCGAGCGCGGTGATACGCCCGGTCACCTCGCGCACCAGCGGGTAGCCCGCGAAGCTGGCGGGAAGCCCGTCCACGGCCGCGTACTCCAGGTAGACCATCACCACCGGGCGGTCGCCGGCGCCCAACCCGACCGCGGTGCCCACCACCCCCGGAATGCCCAGCAGGTCCGGGCTGATCTCCTCCTGCGCGGCGAAGGCGGCCGCCAGCGCCTCCTGCGACAACCCGTCCCCGCCGAAGCCGGGCAAGGGAAGGCGAGGCCCGCCCGCGGGCGTGAGCCAGAGCGCCTCCACCACCAGCAGGAGCAGGAGCCGCCCCAGCGACGAAGCCATCGCGCCTGCCCCGGCGCCCGAGGGAGCCCGCCGTCTCGCCCGTGTCATCCGACGCCGAACCTGAAATCCGTCATGGACCTCGTTCTTCCGTTGGGCTTCGTTTCCCGCGCGGCGAACCTTGTACTTGCCGGAACCTGTACCATACTTATTCGAACCCGCCTCGGCGCGAAACGGATCCCCGGCTCGTGCGTACGGCGCAGAGCCTGAGGGCCCGGATGCCTGTCAAAGGAGTGTCGTGATGTTTGAACTGATCGGATTGGGGATCGCGGCTGCCGTCGGGATCTACGCACACATGAAGTCGCGGAGTTTCGTCCGGCGGCGCCTGCGCTACACGTCGTGGGTCGAGAAGCGCTGGCTGGGCATCATTACTGGGGCTCTGACCGCCGTTGCCGTATCCTGGCTGCCCATCGTGGGCATCGGAGCCGGACTGCTGGTGGGTGCCGGAGTCGGCTCGGGGGTCTCGATGGGCGCCAGCGACGTCCGCAACCGCCGCCTGATCGACGAGTAGGCCCACCGGCGCTTCCTCCGCGGCCGTTCCTGCATTCTCCCGCCCGGATCACTGGGCCGGGTCCGAAGATCCGACTGCCGCTCATCCCCCCGGCGCGAATCGCGCCATCACGGGCAGATGGTCGCTGGTGGTCTCCAGGTAGGCGTCGATGAACTCGTCCACCTGGTACACCATCGCCGATCCTTCCTCATACCACGCCATCGCCTCGTCCGACGCCAGGATGTGATCGATCACCTCGGTGTAGCGCGGCATCGAGCGTGCTCCCGCCGCGCTCAGGCTGGCGGTGGGAAACACCCACTCCGGGGCCGCATCCACGAAAACGCGGTAGGGCGTGTCGCGCCCGCGCAGGATCGACTCGTCCACATCGTCGTTCCAGTCCCCGGGTACCAGCACCGCGCGGTCCGGCCAGGTGGCGTCGAGGTACTCGCGCAGGCCTTCGCCCGCCGCCATGCGCCGCTCCCATGAGGTCTCGTCGGCGATGGCCTTGGCGTGCAGGACGATCAGGACGATGTTCCGGCTCGCGCCCCCCAGCGTCACGCGCAACTGCACCTCCAGCGGCGGGCGGCCCGCGAACTCGTAGTCCAGATCGGTCAGGATTACGCGGGCGCTGGCGACCTCGGCGACGGACGACTTGTAGATGAGGCCGACCTTGAGTTCCCCGCGGCTGTAGGCGCCGGATCCGCCGGACACCGACGAGTCGTCAGCGAGGAATCCCCGGTACCCGGGCAGCCGATCCAGCAGCGCGGCGAAGGCATCCGCATCGGTCACCTCCTGCACCCCCCACAGGTCGGCGTCGGTTCCCAGAATCACGTCGCGGACGCGCGCCATCTGCAGGGGTTCGTCATCGGGTCCCTGGTTCGCGGCTCCGAAGTAGAGGAGGTTCCAGGTGGCGACGTCGAGCGTCGCGGATGTTCCCTGGGCGGGAATCTGGATCGCCGGCGGATCCGGCGGAGGCTGCGGCTCGACGGGATCGGGGTCGACCGGTGGCGGAGACGGCGCGACGGCGTCCGCGCCACACGCGATCAGGGCCGGCATCAGCGCGGGCAGGAAGAAGAATGCGGGCGCGACGAATGCGGCGATGTAACGGCGCGGCGCAGAGACCGGGTTGCTGGCTGGGAAGAACATCACGTGTCTGTGTCGAAAAACGTCTCCGCTCGCCTTGAGCGTCAGCCGAAGCGGATTGGTGCGGCGTACCAGGGCATCGTATCAGGATACGGTCTTTTGGTCGGGCTCGCCCGCTCGCTGGCAGAATGCCGTGCCGACCCGTACAATTTCGCGTCCATGACGTGAAGAAGGAACCTGGGCAGAGAGCGACCGGGGAGGGCCAGTCCGCGATGAGTCGTCGATTTCCAACGCTCGCGTCCGCGACGGTTGCCGCTGCGTTCTGGCTCATCGCCGCCCCGGCGTCGGCCCAACTGGAGCTCCACTACCAGCGCAGCAGCATTCTGAACCCGTTCTCCGGTGCCAGCGAGCCGACGCACATCTTCACGCTGCAACACGCCGGAGGATGGCGCGCGGGAGGCTCGTTCTTCTTCCTGGACTATTCCACCGACGGGGTCGCGGACGGGTTCAACGACAGGGATCTGTATGGAGAGTGGTATCCGACGCTGAGCCTGGGTTCACTGGCGGAGGGAGGCGTCGGGTTTGGGCCGGTGAGCGATGTCCGGCTGGTCGCGGGCGTCAACCTCGGCATCCAGTCCAAGGTCGTGAAGTACGTGCCCGGCGTGGAACTGGGCTGGAACATCCCGGGATTCATCTTCGTGAACACGCTCTTCGGGGGTTTCATCGACGCCAGCAGCGGGCTTGACGCGGGCGGTGCGCCGAGCACGGGAGACAGCTTCAACTTCGACGTAAGCTGGCTCTCGGTGTTCCAACTCGGCAGTCAGTCGTTCTCGTTCACCGGGCACGCCGAATACATGGGCGCCATTACAAGCGAGGTTGGGGACGAATACCCGGGCAGCATCCTTGCCCAGCCACAGTTCAGATGGGATTTGGGGCAGGCGCTTACCGGCGCCGCGAACGTCCTCCACGTGGGCGTCGAATACCAACTCTGGACGAACAAGCTGGGTACGACCCGCGACGAGAGCGTGATGCAACTGCTCGTCGTCTGGCAGTTGGATTGACCTCGGGCGCCGGCCGGCGATCCGGCGGGATGCCCAGGTCAGTGCGCGCGGGCCGCGCGTGGAGAGGCTACTGGTCGTCTACGACGCGAACGCCCACCAGCCGGCATCCCAGCCTGCACCCCGGGCGCAGCGCGAAGCTCGCGAGGATGGACGCGGCCGCGAGGCCGATCATGGTCCCGGTCATCGGCTGAAGGACCGTCTTGAGCACGCCCCACACGGCCAGGAAGATGACCAAGCCGAGAAACACGCCCAGGAGCTGGCGCGCGTTGTCGGGGCCTTCGAAGCGGATGGGGGCGCCGCCGTAGTAGAGGGCAGCCAGGGTGGGGTAGAGAGCGAACGGAATGATCCATTCGATGCTTGTCACTTTTCGTAGCCTCCGGTAAGGATCGCGCGGCTTGGCGAAAGGCTCTGGGCGAAGTTCGTCAGGAAGGTAACGAAACCGGGAACCAACGGCGACGGGCGGGGCGGGACGGGATGAGGCTCAAGGACCAGGGCGCCCGCCCCGGGGTGCTGTGTGGAGGGCGAGACCTTCAGCGGATCTGCTCCGGCAATCGCCTGACCGTGATCACCGGGACATCAAACTCGTCCGTTTCGACGAAGACGGCGAGACCATCGGGGCCGAAGGCGTCCGGCATTTCGAGCCGCCCGACAGGGAAGGTGCCCACGTAGCGGCCGTCCTCTGCGAGCACGTCGATCGGGCCCGATTCACTCGTGCCCGGCTCCGTGCTGCGCTGCACCCACAGGCTCCCCTCCCAAGTGGCGTGCACCGCCGCGACCACCGGGACTTCGGGGTAGAACCGCATGTTCTCGAGCGCCGCCCGCCGAGTTGCTCCGAAACGGTTGAACATCTCCCGGATCTCAAGGGGCGGTTCCCCCCCTCCCCCTAGTTGCGTGACTTGCCGGTTCGCCTCCCGTTGAAGCCGGCGTTCGCGCTCCGTGCGCCTCATGCGCTCCGTCACGGGCAGCGGCCGTATCGCTCGACGCAGGATGTGCGAGACCCGGCCGGATGAGTCGGTGACCTTGATCGCATAGGCCGACGAGTCCGAGAACGCGACTCCGCCCGATGGAAGCGGGTCGAACAGAAGCTCCGGTTCAAATCCCCACTCGTCGCCCATCATGTCAAGCACGTCCTCGAAGTCTGCGCCAACCGGAAGTTCGGTCGGCGCTCGGGGAGCCCAGCCTTCCACGAGGACACGGTCCTCAACTTCCGCCGAAGACATGTCGATGCGGAGGATCGAGCGCTCGTCCCGGACCACCACCGTCCGAGATCCCGTCCGCTCCGGCCGAAGGCCCGCACGGGTTCCGAGTCCAATCCCTTGGCCTGCTTCCCGCACCGTGCGTTCGAACTCACCGCCCGGACCGAAGACGTGGTACCCCCTCATCATGTCGCGCACGAGGGTGCGTCCGTCGTCCCATACGATGAGTTCCATTGCCATCTGGAACTCACCGGGACCGTCACCGGGGCGCCCGAAGTCCCCCGCATGGCTTCCGGCAGCGTCCGCGACGACGACTCGCCGGCCGCCATCCGTTCCCGCACCGTCCAGCAGGTACAGGTTCCCGGCACCGTCGAAGCCGACGCTCCGGATGGTAAAGAACTCCTCCCATTCGGCATCCGCCTCCGTCGATCCGATGCGGTACACCAACTCGAAGTCCGTGGAGAGCCGCAGATCCTGCTCAGGCAGATCGACGACCTCCTGGGCGAGGAGACCGATGGTCCCCGAGCCCGTAGCGAGCCCTCCGGCGATCCACATTCCTGCGATGGCCGGCAATCGCAGAATCCGATGCATCACGGTCCCGCCTCCACTTGGCTCAGTTGACTCTAGGATTGTCTACGATAATCGTCGTAGATACGGGTGCGCAAGGCCTGTTGGCGAGGGCTGCGGAGGGGCTTCGACGGGTGTCTGGTAGGGCAGGTGAAGGCAACAATCCGAAGAGGCCAGAGTATCGATCGGCAGATTGCTCTCCCTCGGAGCAACCGAAGAGCTCTCTCCGTCCGGCCAAGTCTTATGAACATGCTCTCCTGTGACGACATCGCCGCGGCCCGCGGGCGCATCGGGGACGGAGTCGTCGAAACCGACTGCCCGCGCTCGCTCGGGCTCGACCGCTCCCGGCTGGGGCGCGTGCACTTCAAGGCCGAGTTCCGGCAGCGGACGGGTTCGTTCAAGGACCGCGGCTCGCTGAACCGACTGCTCCTGCTGGAGCCGGCGCAGCGCGAGACCGGGGTGGTCGCGGCCAGCGCGGGCAACCACGCCCAGGCGCTCGCGTACCACTCGGCGCGGCTGGGAATCCCGTGCACCATCGTGATGCCCGACGCCGCGCCGCTGATCAAGGTGACCAAGACGCGTGGCTACGGGGCCCGCGTCATCCAGACCGGCGCAACGCTCACCGACGGCATGGCGCGCGTCGCGAAGCTGGCCGACGAGGAAGGCCTCACGGTGGTCCACGCTTTCGACGATCCTGCGGTGATGGCGGGGCAGGGGACCATGGCGCTCGAGATCCTGGAGCAGGTGCCCGAGGTCACCACGCTGGTGGTGCCCATCGGGGGCGGCGGGATGATCTCCGGAGTCGCGACCGTGGCGAAGGCGCACCGGCCGGACGCCCGCGTCATCGGGGTGGAGGCGGCGGCCTCGCCGGGCGCGGTCGCATCGCTGGAGGCCGGGCGGCCGGTCCACCTGGAACGCTCGGACACGCTAGCCGACGGCATCGCGGTGAAGCGCATCGGCGACCTCACCTTCCCGCACATCCAGACCCTCGTGGACGACGTGGTGGTGGTCGACGAGGAGGAGATCGTGCGCGCGATCTTCTTCCTCATGGAGTCGGAGAAGATGGTGGTGGAG
>VXNP01000115.1 GCA_009840525.1 Gammaproteobacteria bacterium | reverse complement strand
CCACGACCCGCACGCGGGGGTCGGCGCCGGTCAGCCAGGCCGGGGGATGCGCGGCCTGGTCGGGGGGGAGGGCCACGACTACGCATTCCACCCCGGGCGTCTCCAGAAAGGGGCGGATGGCGCGCAGCAGGATGGGCTGTCCGTCGAGCTCCAGAAAGGCCTTGCGGATCCCTCCCATGCGCCGGCCCGCCCCGGCCGCCGGCACGGCGACTCCGGCCCGGCAGGGAGACGGCCTGTCGCCCGAGGTCACCCCGCGTATCCGTCCCGCGCGCCGCTGCGTCCGCCGGGGGTAGGAGCGGTGGTGCCGGCTCCCTCCGGCGCGACGGGCAGGAAACGCGCGTGGGCGCTGTCGAAGTGCAGCGGGACAACCCCGGTGGGGCCATTGCGCTGCTTGCTCACGATCAGTTCGGCCTTGCCTTCCAGCGAGTTGCCGTCGCGGTCGGTGTCGGCGTAGTACTCCGGCCGGTACAGGAACATGACCAGGTCGGCGTCCTGTTCGATGCTCCCGCTCTCGCGCAGATCGGACAGTTGCGGTCGATGGTCGGCGCGCTGTTCCGGGGCCCGGCTGAGCTGGCTCAGCGCCACGATCGGCACCTCCAGTTCCTTGGCCAGCGCCTTGAGCCCGCGCGAGATCTCGCTCACCTCCTGCTGTCGGTTCTCGCTGTTCCGCGATCCGGCCATCAACTGCAGATAATCGATCACCAACAGCCCGAGCTGGCTCTCGGCCTTGAGGCGGCGGGCCTTCGCGCGCACCTCGAGCACGGTGTTGCCCGGGGAGTCGTCGATCCAGATGGGAGCGGTGTTGAGGTGTCCGGCGGCTGCCGCCAGTCTCTGCATCTCCCCTGTGGTGAGCTCGCCTCGGCGAAGTCTCTGCGCATCCACGGGCCCGTCGGAGCACAGCAGCCGCTGCACCAGTTCCTCGTTCGACATCTCCAGGGAGAACACGCCCACCGGCACCGCCTCGCCCGCTGCGTGTCTGGCCACGTTCAGCGCCCAGGAGGTCTTCCCCATGGACGGGCGTCCCGCGACGATGGCCAGGTTGCCCTTCTGCAGCCCGCCGGTGAGATAGTCCAGCAGGGCGAACCCGGTAGCGACCCCGGTGAGTTCGCCCTTGGCTTCCTGCAGTCGCTCGATGTGCTCGAAGGCCGGCCAGAGCAGTTCCTTGATGCGGACGAACCCCTCGCGGTCGTGCCCCGACGCCACTTGGAAGATGCGCTGCTCGGCTTCGTCCACGATCTGCTCGACGGAGCGCTCGCCCTGATCGTAGACATCGCGGATGATGTGCGAGGAGGCGTCGATGAGGCGGCGCAGCAGCGCCTTGTCGCGCACGATGCGCGCATGGTGCTCGATGTTGGCGGCGGTGGGAACCGCGTCCAGCAGTTCGGCGAGGTAGTCGTAGCCCCCGGCGGCCTCCAGCTCCTCGGTCTTGCTCAGCTCGTCGCTGACGACGATGACGTCGACCGCATCGCCGCGCTCGAACAGGCGCAGGACGGCGCGGTAGATGCGCCGGTTGGCCTCCGAGGCGAACATCGTGTCCGAGACCACTTCGACGGCGCGCGCCACCGCGTCGCGGTCGATGAGCATGCCCCCCAGCACCGCCACTTCGGCTTCGAGCGAAACCGGCGGCTGGCGGTCGTACGCGGGGGCCTGCTCCTGCGCGACGGGAAGTGCGGTGGTACTCAGGGTGCCTCGGCGGTTTGAATGTGAACGGTCGAAGGACCGGGGGCGCCTATCCGCCGCCGGACCGCCCGGTGCGGTCCATCGTGTTGCGCAGCAACTGGAGGTCGTCCCACACGGCTTGCGTCCAGCCGCGATTCCGGAGCAGCGCCGCCGGGTGGTAGGTCACCAGCGCAGGCACGCCTCTGTAATCGTATATCTCGCCCCGGAGCTTGCCCAGAGCAACCTGGCGTCCGGTGATGAACTGCGCGGCGAACCCGCCTACCGCCAGGATCACCTCCGGAGCCACCAGCTCGATCTGCCGCTCGAGGTAGGGGGTGCAGGCCTCGATTTCGTCCGGCATCGGGTTCCGGTTCCCCGGGGGCCGGCACTTGAGGACGTTGCAGATGTAGACCGAGTCCTTGCGCGAGAGGCCGACCGACGCCAGCAGGAGATCGAGCAGCTTGCCCGCGCGGCCCACGAAGGGAAGCCCGGTGCGATCCTCGTGCGCCCCGGGGGCCTCGCCGATGACGACCAGCCTGCCCCGCGGGTTCCCGTCGGAGAAAACCACCTGCGTGCGGCCCCGAGCAAGCCGGCAGCGCTCGCAGGCGAGCGCCGTGCGGCGAACCACTTCGTAGTCTCCGGAGAGGGGGGCCGACGTCTCGCCGGCCGGGGGGACGGGACGGGTGCGAGCCAGCGCCAGCGCCTCGTCGCCGCTCAGACGGCTGAACACGATGTCGCCCTCGCCCAGCTCCTTCCGCTGGCTCAGGTACCGGGCAAGGGCCTCCCTATCCACGCGCCGCGGCGGTGCTCACGACGAGGCCTGCGATAGCCTGCGCGCAGGGGCGCTCTCCAGCCGGTCGAGCACCGCCTCCGCGATCTCGTCCTTGGGCATCAGCGGAAGCGCCTCGGGCGGGCCGTCGGGAGTCAGCAGGGTCACCGCGTTCCGTTCGCCGAAGGGGCCGCCCCCGGGACCACGCGCGTGGTTGGCGACGATGAGGTCGAAGGCTTTGCGCTCCATCTTGCTGCGCGCCCGGGCGAGGAGGTCGTCGGTCTCCAGTGCGAAGCCCACCACCCTCGCCCCCGGTTTGCGCAGCGGCATGGTGTCCAGCGACACGTCCGGGTTGGCGGTCAGCTCCACCGACAGGGAAGCGCCTTCGCGGGCACGCTTGATCTTGCCGGAGCGGGCGCGGGCGGGGCGGTAGTCGGCCACCGCGGCCGCGAAGATCACCACGTCCGCGCGCGGGATCGCCTCGGCCACGGCGTCCAGCATCTCGCGCGCGGTGGACACGCGGGTGCGCTGCACCCCGGGCGGGCGCGCCAGGTGCGTGGGACCGGACACCAGCGTCACGCGGGCGCCCCGCCGCCAAGCCGCGCGGGCGAGCGCGTGCCCCATCCTCCCCGACGAGCGGTTGCCGACGAACCGCACCGGGTCGACGGGCTCCCGGGTCGGCCCGGTCGTGATCAGGACCTGCCTGCCTGCCAGGAAGGCGTCCTTCTCGAGCGCCCTGCCCACGTGCTCGACGATGTCCGGGGGCTCGAGCATGCGGCCCGGCCCCTCCCCCTCCCCGAACGCCAGCGGTCCGGTCGCGGGCCCGGCGACCGCGTAGCCCAGTTCATCCTGCAGGTACGCAAGGTTGCGGGTGGTCTGGGGGTGGGCGTACATGCGGTCGTTCATTGCCGGGCAGATCACCACCGGGGCGCGCGTCGCCAGGAGGGTCGTGGTGAGCAGATCGTCCGCCCGGCCGGCGGCCGCCCGCGCGATGAGGTCGGCGGTGGCGGGGGCCACGCAGACTGCATCGGCCTCCACGCCCAGACGGATGTGCATGGCCGCCCCGTCCGCCGAGAAGAGCTCGGTCAGGACCTTGCGCCCGGTCAGCGCTTCGAAGCTGAGCGGGGTGACGAAGCGGGTCGCGCCGCCGGTGAGCACGACATCCACCTGCGCGCCCAGTCTGGTGAGGTCGCGCGCGAGCTGAACGGACTTGTAGGCGGCGATCCCGCCGGCAACCCCCAGGACGATCCGGCGATCGCGCCAGGGGGGCCGCGGAACAAGCGCGCCGGACACCGATCAGGCCTCCTCGCGGCTATTCCGTGCCGTGGCTCCGAAACTGCAGCCGGTACTCGATGTGGTCGGAGGTCAGCGCCTCGAGCGCCTTGGTGGTCAGCTTCTTCTCGTCCATGGGCATCGCCTCGCGCGGCATCGCGTTGAGCTCGCGGGCATACTTCGCGGCGATCAGGACGCCCAGGTACTTGCTCATGGCGGGTTCGGCGACTTCCTGGGGTGTAAACACGCGCATCTGCTCTTCTCCGGAGATGTGGCTATTCCGATAAGATATCTAAATCCCGGGCGAGAAGTGTAGCGATCCCCCGGCGGAGCGACTCCGCCGTCCCTCTCGCGGCGCGCAGCGACCCGGCCGCGCTCCCGCCTCCACGCGCGATCGCCCGCACGGCCGCGACGGTCGCGTCCAATTCGTCGTTGACCAGCACGTGATCGAATTCCGGCACTCGCGCCAGCTCATCGCGCGCGACCCGCAGGCGGCGGGCGACCTCGTCCCGCGGCTCGGTTCCCCGTCCCGACAGCCGTGCAAGCAGCGTCCCGAGCGACGGCGGCAGCAGGAAAACCAACACTGCCGAGGGGACGTTCTCCCGCACCTGGGCGGCGCCCTGGACATCGATGTCCAGCAGCACGCGGCGCCCGTCGCCCCCTGCCAGATTGCGCAGCGGGGTCCCGTACATCTGGTCGTGCACGCGCGCCCACTCCGCGAACTCGCCGGCGTCCACCATGCGCTCGAACTCCTCCCGGGACACGAACTCGTAGTCCGCGCCGTCGCGCTCGCCCGGGCGGGGCCGCCGGGTGGTTGCGGAAACCGAAAAAACGAAGCGGTTCCGGTCTGCGGCCAGCGCGCGAGCCACGGTGGTCTTGCCGACCCCGGTGGGACCCGCCAGCACGATGGGGCCGTCGCCGGGCGTCGTCGGTGTCACTGCACGTTCTCCAGCTGCTCGCGAATACGCTCAACCCCGCCCTTGAGCGACAGGACCGACTCCGCCATGCGGGCGTCGTTGGCCTTGGCGCCGATGGTGTTGGCCTCCCGGTGCATCTCCTGCATGATGAAACCCAGCCGCTTGCCCACCGGCGATCCGCTGGCTCCCTCGAGCGTCTCCTCGAAGAGCTGCATGTGCGAACGCAGGCGCACAATCTCCTCGTTGATGTCCCATCTCTCGGCCAGGTGCGCGATCTCGCGGGCGATCCGGTCGGGGTCCGCGGGCACATCGCCGAGCAACTCCTGGATGGCCGCACTCAGGCGGTCGCGCTCCCGGACCAAACGCTCCGGGGCCCGTTCCTCCACGCGGTCGAGTTCCTCGCGCATTCCGGCCAGCACGCCCAGGAGATCCGCCTCCAGGCGCTCCCCTTCCGCCCGCCGCATTCGGACAGCAGCGTCCGCCGCCTCGCCCGTCACCTCGCGCAGTTCGTCTTCGTCGATGTCGATTTCGCGACGCGCGGAGTCCCTGCTCCGCATCACGCCCTGGAGCCGGATCAGCGCATCGAGCCCGATCCGGTTGTCCAGCCTCAACTCCGCGGCGAGACGCTCGAGCGATGCCACCCAGGCGCGGGCCCGCTCCACGTCCACGAGGAGCTCCGGCTCGGTGCCTTCACCGGGATCCAGCGTGAGCGAGTAGCTGACGTGTCCCCGGGGCAGCGACTTCTTCAACCAGCGTTCGATGCGGGCGTGATGACGCTCGCACCCGGGAGGCGTCCTGAGACGGGCGTTGAAGAAGCGGTGGTTGACCGTGCGGATCTCCGCGCGCACAAGGCCCTGTTCCGTCTCGCGCGCGGCTTCGCCGTATCCCGTCATGCTGTGGATCACGTGCCCCGCCTCAGTTCCACAGCGTCCACTTGATCCCGTAGATGGACCGGCCACCGGGGAGAAACCGCTCCGGGAAGTCCTGCAGTTCCCGCTCCGCTGTGAAGTTCTCGGTCAGCACGAAGAGATGGAACGTCAGGACCCGAAGCTGCAGGCGAAAGTACCAGCTCTGGTGATAGGGCACGGTGAGAAACCCGGGCGCATAGATCTCTCCTTCGGGGTCGGCTTCTCCCGGCAGCTCACCCCCTTCGTCCTCCGGCGCCATGAAGGGCACGACCATGGGCTCGCGCCCCTCCACTCCGATCTCGGTCCAGATCTCGAAGTTCTCCGTCGCGAGGAAAGTCCTGTGGTATCCGAGCTGCCCGTTCCAGCTCTCCTCCGGCAGATAACGCCAGTCGGGCGCATCCTTGTCCCAGACCTGGTAGGACAACCCGGCGTAGAGGCCGTTGAAGTACAGGGGCACCCGGGCGCTGGCCTCGACTCCCGAGCGCTTTCCACCCTCCTGCACCACGCCCGCGGAGTCCATCGGGAACCCGAAGGGTGATAGCCGGTCCTGCTCGAGCTCGACCCGGGCGGCCCCGAGGGACAGGCCGCGCCAGGCGAACTGCGCTCCGACCCGGGTGGAGCTGCGCTCGGTGGTGAAGGAGACGGGAGGCGCCGCAAGCCGGGGGATCTCAGGGATGGTGTCGCGGGGATCGAAGAGCCGGAAGGGAACCCCCGTCACGCCGTCCCGCGTCTCGCCGAAGAAGGAGAGGCCGAGCAGGGGCGCGGTCCATGCGCGCAGGCTCCGGAGCGACAGATCCTCCCCAAGCCACCTCTCACGGCTCCAGTCTCCCTCGATCCCCCCCAGAAACGTGTGCACGCCGCCGGCGACCTCCAAGGTCCGCTCGGGCCAGGCGTCGCCGCCCATCGATGCCCAGCGTCCGGTGGTCCACACGCCCGCGCGCTCTCCAAAGGCGTGCTCGGCGGCGAGCCGGATGCCCGTCTGGCCGCGGCTCAGGGAGGCCACGGCCGAATCGGGGTTCGCTTCGTCCACGGGAGCGGTCGTGGAGGATCTGCCGGTGAAGACCTCCGCGGTGACCCCATCAAGCAGGCTCGCGCGGGCGCGCAGGCTCCAGTCGCTCCTGCCATGCTGCGCGGGCGTGTAGAGCGCGCTCGGACGGGAGGCCGAGATGCGCCGCAGCTCCCCGCGCAGGCTCACGCGCGAGCCCAGGTGGCGGCTGTAGCGCAGCCAGCCGCCCGTCGTGGCCCCGGGCTCCCTGCGCCCGGTGCCCTCGGTGTCGAGGCGGTCCAGCGTGAACGCCAGGCTTCCTCCCAGGGAGAAGGGGTGGGAGAAGGTCGCGCGCAGCATGTTGGTCTGAAGATCGCCGGTTCCCACTTCCACCAGGGAATAGGGTCGCGGATCATCCACTTCGAGGCTGGTCAGCTCCACGCGCAGGCCGTCGGTGGAGCGGCGCACGCGCACACGCTGGAATCCGGCCAGCCCGACCTGTGCCAGATCGGGGGCGCCGGCCCTGAGCGGCACCATCTCGAAGCCGTCGATATAGAGGCGTACGCGCCCGCCTCCGCCTCCGAAGGCGGTCACGATGTTGGGGGTCCCGAAGTCCCCTCCTCTCAGCGCGATGGTCCCGGGAATCTGATCCAGAAGCTGTGCCAGCGAGAGGGCCTGGTTGGCGAGCAGCGCCTCGCGGTCCCATTCCCACACCCCGGTGGCCCATCCGCCACGCGAGGGATCGGGGAGTTGCGGGAAGGGCTGGACGACGAGGGAGTCCGCGAGTGAATCCCCCTCGAGGGGGAATCCGCCGGGAGGAGCGAATCCGCCGCCGGGGATAGAGTCCGCGGCCAGGGAGTCGGGCACCGGCGCGAGCGAGTCGGCCGCGGCCGCGAGAGAGTCGACTGCGGCGGTGTCGGCCGGAGGCGGAGGCACCGTGTCCGGAGGCTCCTGGGCCGCAGATCGCCCCGGAACCAGGCAGAACAGGATGGCGAGGCAGATGGCGCTGCAGCGGGGGCCGCGCGGGAGGCTCCGGGGCATCGGAACGGCAACGCCCGGAGGCGCGACTGCCGGTTCCGGGGGCGACGTCACGCGGCGCGTGTCCTGACCCACTCGATGAGCAGCCGGGTGGGAGACCCGTAGCCGCCCGGCCGCTGGTAGGGCAGCTTCCCTTCCCCGTACGCGGTGCCGGCGATGTCCAGATGAGCCCATTTCGCGTCGCCTACGAACTCGCGCAGGAAGCATGCGGCCGTGATGGTGCCGGCGGGACGCCCGCCCACGTTCTTCAGATCGGCGGTATGGCTGTCGAGCTGGCGCCGGTATTCCGGCCAGATCGGCAGCGGCCAGCAGCGCTCGCTGCTGAGGTCGCCAGCGGCGCGCAGTTCCTCGACGAGGGCGTCATCGGTCCCCAGGACCGCGGAAGCATGGTGTCCGAGCGCGATGACGCAGGCGCCGGTCAGCGTGGCGCAATCCACGATGGCGTCCGGCTCGAAGGTGCGCGCGTACGACAGGGCGTCGGCGAGGATCAGCCTGCCTTCGGCGTCCGTATTGATCACTTCGATGGTCTTGCCCTCCCGGGACCCGATGACGTCTCCCGGCTTGACCGCGCTTCCGTTCACGAGGTTTTCGGAGCTGGGAACGATGCCCACCACGTTCACGTCCAGGCCGAGGCGGGCGATGCCTCGCATGGCGCCCAGAACGGCGGCACCGCCCGACATGTCGAACTTCATGTCCTCCATGCCCTTGGCCGGCTTGAGCGAGATGCCCCCCGCGTCGAAGGTCAGCCCCTTGCCCACCAGTACCAGCGGAGCATCGCCGCGGGTTCCGCCGTGATACTCGAGCACGATCAGCCGCGGGTCCTGCGCCGAGCCCTGCGCGACAGCCAGCAGCGCCAGCATGTTCTCGTCCCGCAGCTCCCGGGGCCCGAGCACCCGCACCTCGAGACCCACCTCCGAGGCCAGATCGCTCGCCCTGTCGGCCAGGTGGCTGGGCGTGGCCACGTTCCCGGGCCGCGACTGCAGGGTGCGCGCGAAGTTCTCCGCCTCCGCCAGGATCGCCCCCGCGCGAGCACCTGCGCGCGTCGCATCGAGGTCGGATTCCGCCGCGATCTCCACGGTCGTGACGGTGGAGGCGGGCGGATCTTTCTCGCCGGGCCGGGTCTTGAGCTCGTCGAAGCGCCAGGCCGCGAGGACGGCGCCCTCCGCCACCACCTGGCCGAAACGCTCCGGGTCCACGGCAGGGGCGCCCAGCCCGTCGATGGTGATCCGCTCGATCCCCAGTTCGGACGCCTTGCGCACGGCGCGCGCGGCCAGCCGCCTGATGGCCTCGGGGTTGCAGTCGGCCCGCTTGCCGGCGCCGAGCAGGAGAAGACGCCGCGGGCCGGCATCTCCCGGATCGGCGTGAAACATGTGGCTGCTCCCGGAGCGCCCGCTCAGGTCGTCGGCCGCGCGCCCCAAGGAGCGGGCCAGAACCGTATCCGGGACGCCCAGGGAGGGAGCTTCCCACCCCTCGAACAGAAACCCCGCCAGGAGCGGCGTGTCATGCCGGCCGGACGGCCCGCGAACGACCTCTACCCGCATGTGCCTCCGCCTACATGTGGTCGATCACGGCCTGTCCGAAGGCCGAGGTCGACACCTTGGTCGCGCCCTCCATCTGGCGTTCCAGGTCGTACGTCACCGTGCGGGCCGCGACGGCGCCCTCCAGGCCCCGGTCGACCGCCGCCGCGGCCTCCGCCCACCCCAGGTGCTCGAGCATCATGACCGCCGACAGGATCAGCGACCCGGGATTGACCTTGTTCTGGCCCGCGTACTTGGGCGCAGTCCCATGGGTTGCCTCGAAGAGGGCGACTTCGTCCCCCAGGTTCGCGCCCGGCGCCATCCCGAGGCCGCCCGCCTGCGCAGCGCACGCGTCGGACAGGTAGTCGCCGTTGAGGTTGGGCGTCACGATGACGTCGTATTCCGAAGGTCTCAGCAGCACCTGCTGGAACATGGCGTCCGCAATGCGGTCCTTGACCACGATGCGGCCCGCGGGATCCTCGCCCTCCCAGATGGCCGACTCTGGAATCGTCTCATCCCCGAAGTCCCGGGCGGCGACCTCGTATCCCCAGTCGCGGAACGCGCCCTCGGTGAACTTCATGATGTTGCCCTTGTGCACCAGCGTCACCGAGTTGCGTCCGCGCGCCACCGCATAGCGCAGCGCCGCGGCGACATGGCGATGGGTCCCGAACGGGCTGATCGGCTTGACCCCGATGCCGCTCCGCGGGCGCACGTTGGCGCCCATCTCGTCCACCAGGAACGAGCGCACCTTCTCCGCGCCCTCGCTGCCGGAGGCCCACTCGATGCCCGCGTAGACGTCCTCGGTGTTCTCGCGGAAAATCACCACGTCGAGCTTCTCCGGCTCGCGCATCGGCGAGGGCACCCCGGGGATGTAGCGCACCGGGCGAATGCACGAGTAGAGATCGAGCTGCTGGCGAAGCGTCACGTTGAGCGAACGGATGCCCTTCCCCACCGGCGTGGTGAGCGGGCCCTTGATGGCCACCTTGAACTCGCGCAGCGCGTCGTAGGTCTCGTCGGGCAGCCACTCTCCCGTCTTCTCCTGCGCCTTCTCGCCCGCGTACACCTCCATCCACATGACCTCGCGCGAACCGCCGTACGCGTGAGCCACCGCTGCGTCGACCACGGCACGCGTGGCGTGCCAGATGTCGGGGCCGATGCCGTCGCCTTCGATGAACGGAATGATGGGCTTGTCCGGTACGTCGACTGCGCCGTTCTGAACGGTGACGGTCTCGCCCGCGGAGGGCACCTGAGCGTGCTTGTATTGTGCCATGAGGCTTCAGGGGAGCTAGGATACGGGGATGAGTTCCGGCGAGTCCGACCTCGCCCGGGGTTCGAGGACCCGCGAAGTTTACCGCGGGTGTCAGGCGCTAACAAGCGATTGCCGGGTTGCATGAGAGCCCGACCTGGGGTCATGGAGAGCCGAGGTGCGACGTACGAAGGAGGATCGAAGCCAGACCGGCTTCAAGCTGGCGCTGGTTCTGGCGCCCTTCCTGCTCGTGGTGGTTCTGGGGATGATCGAGTGGTGGATGCGCTCCCGGGGTCCGTAGCCCGGGCCGCGTCCCCTTCCCGTTCCGACCTCGTCCCGGGAATGGGACGTTCCCCGGCCGAGCATCGGCCCAGGTAACGGAGAGATGGGATGGCACGGTTTCTGCGTCAGGTCCCCTATAATGTCCTGAAGCCTCGGGAGGGAATCATGCGCGCGATCATCTGTAGTGCGGCGATGGTGTCGATGGCAGGGCTGGCCTGGAACCCGGGCACGGCGTCGGCTCAGGAGTTTGCCGAGGAATCCTCCCTGTCCTTCGCGGTGGGCGCTTCGGTCTGGGACGGGGTCGGCGTGGGGCTCGCCTACCGGTCAACCTCCCTTCGCTCGCGGACTCCCGCCCCGGCGGCGGAAGTGTTCTACGGCGTCGGAGTGAGCGATCGTTACTACATCGATTCGTATACGGGATACGACTATGCCGGGCCTCGGTGCCGCTGGTACGGGGGCGACTACCTCTACGGCTGGATCGACCCCTACGACTACTCCGTACACCGGTGCCGGCGGCGGGTGAGCCGGTGGGGGCTGGCGATGTCCTTCGGATTCGGGTGGCACTACCCCGCTTACTACAGCCCGTGGTTCGCCTGGCATGACCCCTTCTGGAGCCCCTGGTACTCCTTCGACCCCTGGTTCGGGAACGGCTGGTTCGCCATTGGATGGCGCAGCTGGAGCTACGATCCCTGGTACTCCTATCCCGTCTACCGCGGCTATCCGGTGTACCACGGCTACCACTCCTACTACTACACGCCGCGCTACCGGTACGTGAGCGGCGGCAGGCTGGCGTACGGATCCGGATACGCGGGCGGGTATGCCCCGGCTCCGGGGGTCCGGTACAAGGAAGACCCGCGGCGGACGGCGGTGGCGCGTACCGCGCGCGTCGCGCCGCGCTCGGCCGCGGCGACTCGGGTTTCGGATCGGTCGAGGGCTGTCTCTTCGCCCGCGGTGGAAAGATCGTCAGGCGTGACCGCTCGGCCGCGCGTGGTGCGCCCGGAACCCGGTTCGCCCAGGACCGCTCGGCCGCGAGGGAGCGCGGGTTCCGCGGAGGCCGTCCGTCCCGGAACGCGGACCGCGGCGCCGCGCGTCCAGTCGCAACCACGTACGCAGGTCCGGTCGGGGTCGGATGCGGTCTCCGTCCGTCCCGGGACATTGCCTCGGTCCAGCGTCCAGCCCCGGTCCAGCGCGCCGCGCGCCCAACCGCGCGCGTCGGCACCTCCGAATGTGCGCTCCCGGCCCACTCCGACGCTCCGCACTGAGCCACGGTCCAGTACCCCGCGCGTCCAGTCCCGGCCCGGCGGCTCGCGACCACAACCTCGGGTGTCGGCACCGCCCAGCGTTCGCTCCCGGCCCACCCCCGCACCCCGCGTCCAGTCGCGGCCCGGCAACCCGCGACCACAGCCACGTGCGTCGGCACCACCCAGCATGCGCTCCCGGCCCACCCCCGCGCCCCGCGTCCAGTCCAGGCCCGGCAACCCGCGGCCGCAGCCGCGTGCGTCGGCACCGCCCAGCGTGCGCTCCCCGCCCCCCCCCCCCCCCCGGGGTCTTATAAAAAAAAGACGCAGCCGCCCCACATAAGCGGGTAGATGAAGGTGGGGGCCCGAAAA
>VXNP01000057.1 GCA_009840525.1 Gammaproteobacteria bacterium | reverse complement strand
ACCCAGCTGCGGACCCCTCAGATCACGTCCCATACACAAAATTCCTGACAGTCCCCGACCCAACGGGTGGCCGAGACGCTCCCCGAGTGCTGGCAGACCTGGTGTCTCCGAGAGCATACGCTGTCCCAGGTGTGGCAGGTGTCGACTGGCAGGATTACAGCGACAGGCCTCCGCGGCCGCGTCCCGGGTCGTGTCGGGATTGCTGCTGTTGTTGGATGTGTTGTTGTAGCAGGCGGTGCAGTTCTCCTGGTGGCAGGCTGTGGGCCCAGGTGTCGCGTAGTTCGGTGATGTGGCGGTCGACTCTGTTGAAGGTTTCGTCGAAGTCGGCTTGTGGGGGGATCTGGCCTTGTTGTTGGAGTTGGTGCCAGGTTTTGGCTATGTGTTCGCGGCGTCCGAGGTAGGTGCTGCGTATGTCGGCGGGGTGGTTGCGGCGGCCGTACTCGCGGGCGGGGTCGTTGTAGTTGGCGGTGTACATGTTCCATGCCGCAGGGAGGTCGACTTGTGGTGATTGGGTGAGCTGGTCGAGGTCATAGATGTCTCGTGGCGCGCTTCGGCGGGCCAGACAGCGCAGCTTGTCGGCTGCGACCGCGGTGGCGGTGTAGCCCCGGATCGGCGCAGTGTCGGCGGTTGTGCCCCACCGGGGGTTGATGGGCCAGCGCTGGGTGGGCACCGAGTCGTCGCGTTCGGCTAGCACGGTGGCCTCAGCACGTATCGGCCCCGCCATCTCAGGGGCAACGATGTTGACGTTCACCGCGCCGGCGTCCTCGGTTGTGAGTGTGGGTATGCCGAGGCTGGACGCGGCCTTTGTGACGGCGCCATCAACGAGCGCCCGGAACTCTTTGGGTGAGCCGGCCCAGTCGAAATCGAGGTCCTCAGACCAGCGGTAGTTGCTGAACACGCACACCCGCAGAAGGGTCCCGCCTTTGAACACCAAACGGTCATCGCCGATCCCAGCAAGCGCGGCGACGACATGATGCTGGATCATGTCGCGCTGTGTGTGCGCGTCGAAGTCCTGGACGGTCATAGCACGCTCAATACAGCAGGTGCTCAGCGAGTTCAGCCGGTGTGGTGTGCCACCACACCCGCCGGCGGCGGTCCAGCATGACTGCGGTGTGCTGTGGCACGTTGGGGTCAAGGCCCAGCCACCGCTCACCAGAGGCGGCCCGCTCGCACAGCGCGGCGTAGGCGCAGTCAACTGCCACCATTGAGCGGGCGTGCTGCGGGATCGCATTGTCGCTGTCTGCGGCGACGGCTGTGAGGGCGTCGGCCACCGACGCGATGCGGCGCAGCCCAGCCGCGAACCTCAAGTCGGCGGCAACGGTGGCCAGCTCTTCGGGGTCGAACAGCTGTGGCGTCTTCGACAGCGCCTGCGCGATGATCTCATCGACGCCACAGACCCAGCGGGCGTGCTGGGCGCACTCCAACAGCGCCCGCACCGGCGTCGACATCCACGTGTCGTCCCCAGCGCCGGTTGCGGCCACTAGCAGCGTGGCCGGGCTCTCAGCCACATGACGCCACCCCAAGCGGCGGGCCCGGCCATGGAGCGCACCCGGCGCGCTCACAGTCACCCCCGCCATGAGTGCCACCCCACCCAAAGACAGCGCGCTGCGATGCGACAGCCGCCTCGGCGCACGCCCATACACCTCGACCAGCCGCCGACGAAGCGACTCAGACAGCCCCCAGGCATCCGCCAGCGCCCAAGTGTCCGCCGCCACCGACGCGCCCACTGGGGTGCCTCGCGAGGCGTCGCTGAGCCCCGAACCCGAACGAAGCTTCACATCGGTCATCACACCCCCCTTTCTGGCGCCACGAACCGCTGCGTTCACCCTACCGATGCCAACCCCCACACGGCCCCCACCAGCCAGCCAGCCAACGCCGACAACGGCTGCGTGGACCCCCAACTCCGACAGCGCCACACCGCCCCACCACAAGCCCGCGAAGGCGGCCGCCGCTGCGAAGTGGTGCTGCGACAACCGACGACGCGCACCAGAGTCCCGGCGCGGACATATGGTGCGTCCTCGGACCGTCGGGTGCCTGGGGTTGCTGCTCTTCACGGGCCAGCAGCAGGCCCGGCTGGCGAGCCACTCGTCAACAACGCGGCTCGGCCAGCCGATGGAGTTCGCGCCCAGCTGCAGCGCCTGGGGGAACGTGCCGTCGGCGCGCCAACGACACAGCGTCCGCCGGCTCACACCGACACGATCCAACACATCCGCCACCCGCAACATGGCCTCACCCGAACCCCTCGGCGACATCTCAGCTCCCTCCACAGTCGACTGCGATCCAGCTTCGATGCACCGCGGCCGATCCCGACAGCGGGCAAAGCGGGCTGCGCGCCACCGCGCGGGACCGGCGGGTGGATCTGGTGGTCATGGCCCCCAAGCTACGAAGCCGCCAGGAACGCTCGCGAACGCTCGCGAACGCAGCGCCCCGCCAGCAGGTCCCGCGACGCCTGACAGCCTTTGATCACCGCCACCGTAGCCAGGCCCGTCTCGACGTCACCGGCCCCCGGCACAGCGCGCCCACAGCCCGACGGCGCAGGGCCGCAGCCGCTCCCAGCCGGCCAACGAGACAGTGGGTTCGGGCTGCCGACACCGCTACAGCCGCAGGAGGCCCCGAGCGATGCGCCCCTGGGGCCGCTACAGCCGACAGGCCTTCGGAGCGAAGGCGTCGCTGCCGACGCCGTCACCGCTCGTGGCCGCCAAGATGGTCTCGAGGCGCTCCCCGAAGGGCTCCGGCGGGTCGTCTAGGGCTGCGTTCGTGAGCTTTGGGGGTTGCGTTCGTGCGCATTTGGGGGTTGCGGCGTGAAGGGGTCCGTGTTCCCGTGTCAGGACTGCTGATGGCGGTGTCGGCGGCGGTGTGGGCCCCGTTGTCGGCAGCATGCGTTCGTATCGCCCGTTGGGGGCCTCTGGTCACCACACGTTTGCACTTGCAGTGCCGCCCTCGAACACCTATGCCCTTCGACCTTCGAACAAGTCTGGTGTTCGAGCATCGACAGGTCCGCGAACGCTACGGAACGCGACACCCCCAGGCGCTGTGAGCTGTTGCGACAGCGAGCGGTGTCGATGGTTCTTGATGTCAAGGGTGTCGTATCTCGCCGCGGTGAGGCCCGCTGGGACCAAGGCCGTGGCGGCTGCGGGCAGACACGGGCCAGATATGGCATTTGCGGGCTGCCAACGGCGCAGTGGTGGGTACGCCGAATCGGTGAGCGGGCTGCGAAGACGACGCGACGCGGCTAGGTTGCGGGCCCGTGGCAGTTTGGGCGCGACGACGCAGGCGTAGACGGACGCGCCACCCACAGCTGGGCACGCCCGAGAGCCTTGTGAGAGAGGTGCTGCGAACCGGCCTCAAACGCACCGACGAGTGGCGGCCCGCACAACTACACCACCAAGCTGGGCACCGCATGGGCGTCTGACACCGCGACCTCGACGGGCGCACTCCATCTTATTGATCGCCCAGCGGCTGGTTCTCGTCAGCGTTCACGCGTCACAGAGCCGTCTGCCCCAGAGCCTCGACAGGCAGCCAGATCGGAATATAATGGAACGGCCTTTCATCGCAATGCGTTCGCGCCAGCGTTCCTCGGCGTTCCTATGCGTTCGCGGCCTCGTTCGACGGTCGAACACCAAGGCTGTTCGACAGCCGAACGGCGCCGGTGTTCGAGGGTGGCACTGCAAGTGCAAACGTGTGGCGGCCAGACCACCTAGGAACGCACCCGCGAACGCACCCCCGCCAACCCGAGCCCGAACCACCGCCGACACGCCCATCCGCAGGTGAACACGCGACCACGGACGACACCTGTCAATGGCCTGGAAGCATAGGAACGCGACCCCGAATAGCCATGAACGCGAACGGCAACCGTCTGAAGGGCTCCTATCCTCGCCGAGTGTCGGCGGCTATGAGGTCCTGCCCGGTGGTGATGTTGCTGCCCACTGGCGGCTGCCTGCGGCTTCTGCCCAGTACTCGCCGATCCGCCCCCGTTCCAGCGCGAGCAGAACTGGCCACCAACTGTTCGCAGTCCGTGAACCAGCCACCGCCGAGAGTCTTGGGGCGACCGCACGTGTACCAGGCCGTGCCAGGAGTCTCCCGCCGGGTAGGCTGCGCTCTCGTGGAGAACGGTGCCGACATCCACATCTGGGCGCTGATCAACACCGTACGAGCCGCAGCCCGCACCGTCTACAAGCTACTCGGCAAAGGCCGCGGCGAAGCTCTCTATGAGAAGGCTCTCGAAGTCGAGTTGCGTCTGCGGAACTGCGGCTATGACCGCCAGCGCACCGTGATCGTCAAGTACCGCGGCCATCAGATCGCAACTCGCCGCTTGGACCTTGTTGTCGAGAATCGCCTGATCCTTGAACTCAAGAGCAGAGGACAGGCCACGCCGCCCAACGAGGAGTCGGTGCGCCAGCTGCGCGACTACACCCGCATCTGTCGCCTGCCCGGATTGTTGATCCGCTTCGCTGGTGACAGGCCCAACATTCATCTCGTCATCGGAGAGCACCCGCCGGTGACGCTGGACTCTCACGAGCTCGCCGACGACGATGAACTTGACGAACCTGGCGTGGTCTTCTCGGTTCCGCCCTGGACAACCCTCTAGCCCAAGCCCATAGGTGTCATTCGAGATGCCGGAAGGGCATCCCAGTTCGTTGGTCCGGCCACCATCAGGAATCTGCTACTCTCCGATTCGCTGTGCCGCTCGTCCAGCCCGAAGGCCCGTCACGTGAGTCGAACCTGGCGTGGCAGTGTCTGGGTTGTTGCTACTCCAAGATTGATGGGCCTCGGAGGCCCATGGTGGAGACGATGATGGGTTCGTTGTCGGTGCCGTCTGGTGTGTGGGGCACGCATAGTCGGTTGTCGTTGTGGAGGTCGACGACGAGGGCGGCGAGGTCGTCCGTGCTTCTCTCGCGGACTGCTCTGGCGAGTCGTTGGGTGGCTGATTCGTAGAGGGGGCGCTCGTTCATGGCGTCGTGGGCTGCTTCGAGGCCTGCTCTGGTGAACAGGAGGTTGTCGGTGAAGCTGTCCATCTGGTCGTGCAGCCTTCGCCAGACCTTGCCTCGCACGCCCTGGAGGGCGCCGGTGGCTCTGCCGGCGGGGGTTCGCAGCGGCCCGCCGAGCGCGGCTGCGGTGAGGTCGTGGTGGTCGTCCAGTCGGGGCACCGAGGGCGTGTGCGGTTCGCACTCCGCGAGCCGCAGGGCTTCCTGCGGGGTGACGCGGTGGGCCTGGCCGCCGGGTTCCACGAACGCGAAGGCGTCGGCTCCTGCGACGGTCTGGGTGTGGACCAGCACGCCGGGGCCGGTGGCGTGGTCGGTGGTGTGCTTGGTCGAGTAGACGATATTGGGCAGCGACGCTACCTGTTGGGCGAGGCCGGGGTGGTTGTCGCGGGCGTGTCGCCAGACTTCGTAGGCCATCGACACGGGGTCCACGTCGTCGATGCCGGTGCCTGCGAGTCCGTAGGAGGACGACTCGTCGTAGACGCCGGAGATGATCTGGCTTTCGGTGGGGTCCCCGAAGAACGTCTCGTCTGAGCCGAGGAGCTGGGCATTCTCGCCCAAGCGCTCGCGGATGCGTCCCCGGAGGTTGATCTCGTCTTCGACCGACTCTGCCGGCATCAGCGAGTAGACCAGCACTTCGGGCGAGTTCTGGCCGATGCGGTCCACTCGCCCGGCTCGTTGGACGAGCTTGACGATGGCCCACGGCAGGTCGTAGTTGACGATGATGTGGGCGTCCTGGAGATTCTGGCCCTCGGAGAGCACGTCGGTTGACACCAGCACCCGCAGTTCGTCGGTCTGGGGCGAGCCGCCGGTGACGGCGCTGTTGGACCTCGGTGAGAACCGCCGGGCTAGTGCGGTCGGGTTCTCGGAGTCGCCGGTGACCAGCCCGATGGCCTCGACGCCTCGTCGTAGCAGTTCCTCCCACACGTAGTGGGCGGTGTCGGCCGCCTCGGTGAAGATGAGCACCTTGCTGTCGGGGTAGCGGTCGGTGAGAAGGCTCACCAGCGCGCTCACCTTGCCGTCGCGCTCGGCGTCCCAGGCGCCGAAGCGGTCGAGCATGTCACCTATGGCATCGGCGTCGTGGCGGAGGTCGTCTGCGAGGTCGTCTCTGAACATCTGGTGAGGCGCCCAGCGGATCGCTCTGGGCTTCTTGGCTTGGAGCTTGTCGTAGGCGCTCGCGGCGGTGTCGCCGTCTGGGTCGAGCAGCGCCGCGCCGTTGTCGTCCTCGCCGCCGTCCTCGGGGTCCTTGTCAACCTCCGCGGCCCACAGCGTGTTGTCCACCGACCCGATGGGCACGGGCAGCTCGTTGGCCAGGGCGTGTGCGGCCACGAGGTTCCGCAGCCGGTAGCGGCGCAGCGTCGCGATGAACGCCGGCCCCGACGACGAGAGTCGCTTGAACATCGTCACTCTGGTGAACCCGGCCAGGTTGCCTCGGGCTGAGTTCTCCAGATCGTCCACCAGTTGGCGCTCCGCGGGGTCGGACGGCTCGAAGGAGGCGTCGATGTAGTCGCCCAGCCGGTAGCGGGGCAGCAGCAGGTCCCGGATCGAGTCCAGCGTGCTGTCCGATGCCATCGCGTGGGCAGGGTCGTCGGTGGCCAGGGCCCGCTCGGTGGGCATCGCCACGCGCTTGGGAAAGTAGAACCGCCTGCCCGTGCCGAACTCCAGGTAGCGGCGCCCGTGGTCGTCGGTCGCCGCGTAGTTGTCCTCCACGAACCGGCGGGTGCGGCGCACGAGGTACTGCGACATCAGCGCCTGCCAGTCCCCGAGAAGCTCGGACCGCTTGAACGCGCCCAAGGTTGAGGTCAGCCCTCCGCAGGCCAGCTCGAAGTCAGCCTCTCCGGCCTCGGCGATGGCCTGCTCCGGCCGCAGACCCAGGTCGGTGTCGGGGCGGATGAACAGCGACAGCTGCGAGGCGAGGTCGCCGAGTTCCTTGTTGTAGGGTGTGGCGGTCAGCAGCAGCACCTTGGATTCGTTGTCGGCGATGTAGCTCTGGAGAGCCCCGTGGTCGCGGCGCCTGTCGCTCCTCAGGTTGTGGGCCTCGTCGATGACCACCAGTCGGTACCGGCGGGCGTTCGGCAGGGTCTTGTGGACCATCGACAACGACTCGACCCTGCCCCGGACCTCGTAGGTGTGCAGATACGACTCCCACATGTCGGTCAGGTTCTTCGGGCACACCACCAGCGTCTCGAAGCCCTGCTCCTCCTGGAGCAGCCGAGCCACCGCGGTTCCGACGAGGGTCTTGCCCAGCCCGACGACGTCACCGACCATGGCGCCGCCCTTCTGCATCACGATGCGGGCGGCGATCTTCACGGCCGCGGCCTGGAAGTCCAGCAGCTTGTCCTGCATCGAGGCGGGCAGGCCGTACTCAATGAGTCCCTCGCGGGCCTCCTTGGAGAGGTGGTAGGCCGTCTTCAGGTACACCAAGAACGGGTCGAGCTGATCCTCTGCGATCCACGACTCGCGCAGCGACTCGGCCAGCTCGGGCATCGCATCGACGGTGAACGGGTCGTTCCAGCGGTCCTCGAACCAGCGGGCCAGCTTCTCGGTGGCGTCGCCGTCCACCACGTCGACGTTCAGTTCGCCCTGCTCGCGGAGCCCCGCCACCGTCAAGTTGGACGAGCCGACGTACGCGACCCGCGGGGCGGCGGTGTCGTCGCGGTGGCAGAGGTACAGCTTGGCGTGCAGCCGGTGGGCCGTATGCACCCGCACCTGCACGTCGCCCGCGGTGATCTGGCGAAGCAGCGACCGCAGCGCCGCCTCGTCGCCCTCGGTGGGCAGGCCCACCTGCAGCTGGTCCCGGTACTCCGACACCGTCTCGTCCTTCAACCGGGCAGCGGTGCGATTGTCAGTCGGTTCGGACCGGCGCGTCCGAGCCAGCCGGCGCATCTCCTCGGCAGGAGCTTCATGGATGCCGACCAGGATCCGGGCCTTCGGCCCCTCCGGCCGCTCCGGCAGGGCTTCCACCGCGTCGGCCAGCAGCCTCCAGCCCCGAAGATTGAAGTACCCGATGGCCGCATCCAGCCGGTACGACACCGCCAGCGTCGCCAGAAGCTCACGCTCGGTGTCGAACTCGATATTGTCGAGGATCAGCGGCAACGGCGCTACTCCTTGTTGCCGAAGACCATCCGGTCCCGCAGGTTGCCGGCCGCCTCGAACGCCGTCTCATCGAGACCCCACGCTCTGGCCAGCAGCCAGTCGGCCCGATCGGTGATGTGGCGCAGCTTCAACATGTTGTATCGGCCCACATTGACGCCGGCGTTGAGTTTCCACGCCAGATGCTCGGGCATCTCATCCTGAAGAGTCCTTGACAGGTCCAGTAAAATCACGAGTTCCATGTCACCCGGTGTACGCTTGGCAAGTCCTTCGATGTCACCCGGGAACGCTGCGAGCGTGCTGCGGGTGACATCGAACTCGTCGCCGTACATCAGCCACCATATGTATCCCCAACGGCCGCTGAGAGCCAGTAACGATAGATCGCGAGTGGCAGGATCGATAAAATGAAGCCACTGGTGTCGCTTACTGCCCACACGCGCTCGCTGCCCTGTCACCGCATCTACCGTTGGTGGCAGAGACACGAATACTCCCAGCATGTATTGTGCCGTTGTCTTGAAGCCCAACAAGTGGCCACCGTCTTTCGCAAGCGCGGCTCCAAGACTTGTTTCCGCCCTCAACATCTTCTCGAATATAGACCGAACCGATCGATCCTGGAAAGGCCATTGTGAGGGGGACCCGGTTCCCAATGTCGTGACATGAGTTCTCTTGTGGACAACACCATATTCAAGGAGATCAAAGAGTTGGTTTCGACCGGCAGCAGTCCATCTCATGCAGCGAGTCATGGCTCGCTGCGCTGACTCTTCGCTGGAATGAGCAATGAGGATCGAATTGCGAACCCGGACCGAACCGCCAAAGAGAGCGTCTGGGATTCGAGAATACGACGATACCCAGTATGCACCGAACCGTTGATCAATATACTCTCTCAACTGCGTGAAGTGTCGGCTGAAGCACAGACTGTGCATGACGATCATGGCGAAGCGGCCGTGGGCGTTGAGCAGGGTTGTTGCTCGTTCCATGCAGACGGCGTAGAGGTCGGGGCATTTTTCGGTCTTGTAGCCGACCCAGGTGTAGTCGGTGACGAGGCTCTTCTTGATGTAGGGCGGGTTGCCGATCACCACGTCGAAGCCGCGGTTGCGCCACACGCTCGGGAACTCCACGAACCAGTGGAACGGCTGATGGCTGCGACGCCACGCCTCGAAGTCATCGGTCTCGTCCCGCATATCGTGCAGGAGCTTGTCGGCCAGGTTGCGAGCCTCTTGGAGCTTCGCGTTGAGCTTCTGCTTCGGGCCGGTGTGGTCGAGTTGGCCGGTGTCGGCGGCCTCCGCCGCGATGTAGTCGTCGAAGGCGTCCGCGATCTGCTTGGAGGTGTCCTTCACCTGCTGAAGCTGGGCCACGTGGTCGAGCCGCTGGCTGAACAGGCGCTCGGTGGCGTCTGTGTCGTCGGCGATGCCTACCAGCAGGTTTCCGCACTTGATGTTGAAGTCGAGGTCGGGCAGCGGCTCCAGGTCCTCGACTCGGTCGATCTGGGCGGCCAGCTTCAGGAACAGGCGCAGCTTGGCGATCTCGGGGGCCTCCTGCATGAGGTCCACGCCGAACAGGTTGTGCAGGCAGATCGTCTTGATCAGCCAGTAGCGGCTGCTGGGATGCGTGCGGGACTTGGCCAGGAAGCCCGGCACGGGCTCGCCGCCGGCCTCGAACTCCTCGGCTCGGGCCAGAACCTCCGCGTACAGCGGCTCGAGCACGTCGAGCGCCGCGAACAGGAACGCGCCCGAGCCGACCGTCGGATCGCACACCGTGAGAGATTGCAGCACCTCGAACGCGGTCTCGCACTCGGCCGCGTCGGCGAGCTGGCTCAGGTAGTCGCGCAGCAGCCCCGGCAGTGCCAGGTTCTCGGTTATGGCGTCGTCGATGCTCCAGTCATGCTGAGCGTCCGACAGGAGAGTGAACTGGCGCCGGTAGCGCTCCCGGCGGTGCACCACATCGCACCAGCGCTCCCCCGGTAGAGCGAGGTCCTCGCTGGGCGGCGGCAGTTCTACGTACTCGGCCGGATCGCCGCTGCGCCACTGCCAAGGCCACCGTTCGCCGACAGGCGGCAGGTCGGTCGGTCGGTCGGTCGGTCGGTCGGTCGGTCGGTCGGTCGGTCGGGAATTCTATTCCGTGGGCTGCCGAGTCATGGAGATACGTGCCGCCGGAGCCGGCCAGCAGGAGTGCGGGGTCGTCGAGGCCCGCGGTCACGAGGCGGTCGGCGACTGCGGGCAGGATCGCGGCCTCTGCCATGTAGCCGGTCACGTCGGGCTTGGTGTAGTAGGCGCCCTTCTCCTTCTGTCCCGCCTCGGTGAAGTTGATGTACTGCTCGAATATGAAGCCGAGGATGTCCGGGTTGATCTCCTTCGGGTCGCCGGTCGGGTTCTCGTCGAGGTGCCAGCGCCAGGCGTCGAAGAAGTCGAACAGCGCCTCGAAGACGTCGTCGGCGATCTTGATGTCGTGGGAGGTCTCCAACTCGTGTGGCTCGAAGATGCCGCCGTTCACGTATGGGACTCTGCCGACGATCGCCTCGATGCCAGCGTCCGCATAGTTGCGTGAATCTGCCGGGCTTCCCAGACCTTCGTGGAACAACGGCAGCAGGAACTGCTTGTAGAACGCGTAGAACTGGTCGGCGCCGCAGTGCTCGCGCACCATCTGCAGACGGCTGCGCAGGTAGTTCTGGTCGCCGTCGAGGAACGCCTTCTGCTGGATGAAGTAGACGAACATGAGCCGGTTGAGCAGCACCGACGCGTACCACCTGCGGTCTTTGGCCGCCGGGATGCCCTCCACTCGCATCGCGAAGCTCTTGTGATGCTGCTGGAACTCGCGGTAGAAGGACTTGGTCACCTGGTCGGCGTTGAACGAGCGCCGCACTCTGGTCAGCACCGAACTGGAGGTGAGCCTCGGCTCCTCCTGAATCGTGAACCTGACCTGCCCGAGCCGCTGCAGCAGAGCCTCGGTCGGCGCCTGCACCGGGTACTCGTGATCCACGAGCCGGTACCCGACCCCGCTCGGTCGCTGCTCAGGCCACTGCCACAGGTGCCTGTCCGGGGCCGCGAACACCACGAGCTGGTCGCGGCTGTGGCGCTTCAGCGCACGCACCACCCGGTGCTGCTCCGAACGCTTCGGCAGGCCGTCGGGGCAGTCCACCCGCCAGGCGGTGACGCCCCGCTTGTCGGCCACCGCCACAGGACGCAGCGCGCTCTCGGCCACATCGACCGGCAGCCGCCGCTCGGGGTTGTCCCAGCCCATCCTGCGGAATAGCGCGTCGAAGTGGCCCTCTTGGAGCAGTCTGGACAACTCGTAATGCTGCACTTGAAGAAGTCCTGAGTTCGCCACGGCACCTTCCTGCGCCCGCAGTGTAGGGGTCCGAGCCCTCGACATGGAGATAGAGTCTGTTACCCATTTGAGGAACAGATGGAGATGAGGAGGTTGAGAACGATGGCCAAGACGGAGACGATCCGAGCGCGGGTCGAGCCGGAACTCAAGCAGCGGGCAGAGGGAGTTCTGAGGGAGCTGGGGCTGTCCGCGACGGAGGCGATCACGCTGTTCTACACGCAGGTGGCGATGCGTCGTGGCCTGCCGTTCGACATCAAGATCCCCAATGCCGACACGGTCGAGGCCATGCGCCAAGCCGAATCGGGCGAGGGCCTGACCGAGTATTCGAGTGTCGAAGAGTTGATGTCGGACTGGTAGCTGTCGTGGTCATCCGCACGACTTCGCGCTACAAGCGGGATGTCAAGCGCGCCAAGGGCCGCGGAAAGAACCCTCACGAGCTAGAGAGAATCGTCGAGGCGTTGCTGGCGGGCGAAGACCTGGCTGACCGTCACCGGGTTCACCGGCTGTCGGGCCGGTGGGCCGGGTACTGGGAGTGCCACATTGAGCCGGACTGGCTGCTGATCTGGACCTACCAGGAGGATGTTCTGTTGTTGGTGCGCACGGGTACGCATGCTGACCTGTTCGGCTGACGGCGAAGTGATCGAGCCCGATGGCGAGTAGCGCAGCGGCCAGCCCGAGCTGGCCGTCAACCAGCACGGCGCGACGGTGGTCGGCGCGCTCAACGGGTTCATCGGCCACGCGGCCGACGGGCTGGCCCACGATGTGCGCCTCAATGTCGCCATCGCCCCACTAAACGTGGGCGGCGGCTATTCGCTGATCGCCGGCTCACTCGACAAGCTCCACAGCGTGCGGCTGCTGATCGGTGCCGAACCCGGCCCTCCCGGGGAGCCGACCCAGAGCCCTGCGAATTGCCGGCACTTCACTCGGAATGAAGTCTCTTGCGACGCGCGATTCCTGAACCTAG
>VXNP01000152.1 GCA_009840525.1 Gammaproteobacteria bacterium | reverse complement strand
CCCTCCCCCCGCACCCCAACGCGTAGACCTTAGCTGAGCTTACCTAGCCACGCGAGCGAAGGGAGTCCGTCGCAAGGATAACTCTGTCATACCTTCCGTCCAACTTATTGGCGTAGTTCTGAGCGTTCTGCCACGGCGCGTCGTGGAGGCTGACGCGAGTAAGGAGATTGAGCCAGACATCTCTCCACCTGTTTTCGGGCTCCGACCTCAGCTCCTTCCTGCTCTCACCGTCCGTCTGGAGGCACAAGACCCGGAGTCTTCCGTTTTTTTCACCAATGGCATGAGGAGACAAGATCCTCTCCATGCGGTGGTAGACGGCGCGAATGGACTCTCTGTGCCGGATGGCCCGGCAGATGGTTTCGTACTTGGTCATGAGTAATACCTGTGGCAGAGACATCGTGAAAGTGCGAGGCCGAAAGTAGCGGAGGCGTCAAGGGATGGCGATCCCGATCTATTCAATCAATAGCCCTGCACTCGGCGTATCGGGCAACTGATCTTGCTGACGCGCATCCACCGAGGCGGTAGGGGGGGCGGTTGGAAAAACGGTCCCCTGCATCAGGTCATCCAACACCCGCCCCGCCCGCTCGCGTCCTCCGCTCCGACATCCCGCACCGGCCGGAATGACGGCGCATCCAGGTGGACGAATTGCGTCGGAATCGGTGGACACTTGCGTCGGAATCAGCAGATGGTCTTCGCGCTTCGCCCGGTGTCGCGTTTCGGTCGCTACGTTATGCAGATCGGCCAAGTACAGGACGATCTTGCCTAAGCGAGACCTACGATGGCAAAACGGGTGCCTCGTCGTCAATCCCGAAGCCTTCGATGGAATTCGTCAATTCCTGTGATCGTCGCCCCGCCGATGTGGATGGCGAGGGTGCGTGCGCTGTTCAGGATACTCAATCGAGTGTCCTTGTCCAGATCGAGGAGGACGGCGCCCAAGCCTGCGACTACAGAGAGTGGCGTGGCGAGTTCGTTCACACAGACAAGAATCCCTTCCTCCTGTACCTGACTGTGGGAAAACGGAAGGCCGAGGACGTTGTGAGATTGGGGAACCGTGTGCGGTCCGACGTGGGTAGCACGGCCGCTGAGCAGCGCATAGCGCTCTTGCGTAATGACGGGAGACTGGGAGAGCCCCTCAAGTCGTTTTCGAACCTTGTAGGGAGAGAAATCTTGGCGTACCTGCCGGTGCGTTGCATTGCGCCACTCGTGTAAGGCTGATCTGTCCATGGTGAAGAGCTGCATGAGGTTTGCCGTCTCTCCAATGGCTCGGGAGAGTGCCAGGGACTCGTCGTAAAGGCCAAAACGCAGAAGTCGGACGGCCGCGCGGGCGTTGTTGACGGCTCGTCCGCAAAGGTATTCGATGCGGTGGTCACCGCCTCGGCATGTCCACCAGCAAGAGGCCATTCGGTCGAGAAGCGACATGACTGTACCGATATGGGTCATGGCTGCCGGAGCCTTCTTGCCAAGGTTGGGAAGAAGCGCATCGGTCTCGGTTTGACATTCTTCTTCTTGGTGCCACACCAGTTCAAAGAAGTCTCGACCTTCCGGGACATCGGCTTTTCGGTTCATTGGAGTCTCCTAGTAGTCCAAGTGGGTGATGATGGTGTCCGACGTGGTCCCGGTTGGCCGCCCCAAGCCCTACACAGGCATGACTTGATGGGGAACCGGCGATTGGCGTGCGCGTTGGCAGGTCGGTCTCGAACTCTGACCGAGTCGTCCTGAACCTGCCTGACGCCCACGATCGGAGTGCCGGCGCCACTGCCGAACACTGCGTCACGGAGTTGCCATTTCGTCCTCGGTGCTCTCCAGCTCTTCGTGCTTGCGCCACGCATCCTCCATATCCCGCACAAACTGGATCAAACGCCCTTTGCCGTTCCGCCAAGATTCCTCGTCAAGGCGGCAATACCACTGATGCGGGGCGCGACGGGTTGCCGGTGCATTCGGCGGCTTCTCAGCGTCGAACGGAATTGCCTCCTTGAGTTCCTGGAAACGCTCATGACATAGATCGATCGCTCCGGGATAGAAGGTGATCCGTACCTTCCCGGGTTCGTCAATCGTAACGGAATGCGACGCGCGGACCGGTACGTCGTCGGGCAGGGTGATCGTGCGCTGCAGGTAGGTAATGCCCGCCTTCGTGAAATATGTGCGGAGACTGTAGTTCAACGCCTTCTTCGCATCCTGCCACACTTCCTCCACTTCATGCTCCCTCGCCTTCTGGTTCAAGTCGCGGTCGCGTGGGGTAGACGGCCTTCGGTGGTCTTTCTCACCCCGGACCTGCCTGGCCAACAGCATGTCATCCCCACGGATGTAGCCGTGGAAGGTCAAGAGTTTGACGTCGATGCCCCTGTCCGCCAGGTAGGCAACCACGCGGCTGGCGCTCTTGTCGACCCCGAGGCCGACCAGCACCATCCTCACGGGCTTGATCGAGTCTCCCACTTGGCTCGCGTACCATTCGTCAAAGTCCGCGATTCTGTCGATCCCACGCTTTCCGGATCGCTCGGCAATGAGGCTGGCCAGGTCCGAATCGGGCAACGCCTCCAAGTGGCTGCAGTAGTCCAGTATCTGGGCTACCGCATCCCTCGTGAGCTTCTCGCGCTTGAGCTCGAAGACCACGAGCCGACCGTCCTCGTCGATTCCCAAGAGGTCAACGTACCCAGTCTCGACCGGAAGCTGTCTTCCGACCAGCCTGAGTCCACGCATGAGCATGTCGGGGTTCGCCACCAGGACGTCTTCCAGCATCTCCTCTGCCTCAACCCGTTCGGCGAAACCGAGCTTGGTTCCGACACGGGACGCTCGGTCGATTTCCCAGATTCCAATATCAGTCTTCATGCGATCCTCCCGACGGCTTCAATTGTTCGACTCCTAGATCAGGCGCGAGCAGTTGCGCGATCTCCAGAATCCTAGCCACCACCGCGTCCAATACCGCTCCACGCTCCTTCTCCACCGGTAACTCGATCGGGACGTTGACCCAGTCGCTGGCTTCGAGGAGCCCGAGCGGGTTTTCTTGCCGGAGGGTTTGCACCCGCCGGCGGGGGATCGCAGATGGGTGAAGGCCAAGCCACAATGGAGTGTTCCCGTGACGAGCCCAGAGACGGTAGTCTACGCCGAAGAACTGATTGGTGTTGCCAGGATCCGGTTTTGCGCGCGGGAAGGTCATCCAGATACCGTAGGTCGTCGCCGTCGCCACCTTCCTGGCACCCTTTATGCTTACCCACTTGGTCTCTCGGACGCGTCCAATCGCATCATCCACAAGACCCGACAAGTCGATGACTCGCCGCGGCAGTTGCGGGCCGAGTTCCTCCCGTCTCAGCGGCAGAAACGCCTCTGCGTCCTGCTGCTCTGCCAATCCTCGCAACTGGCGGATGTCGGTCTCCGCGTGAGAATCAGCTGCAGCGGACACCTTCGCGGCCATACGACCGAGCAGACTTCTCCAACTGGTCAACATGAGGTAGGGACCAATGCTGGTCCCAGCGCTCCGGAACTCATCCATGGGCAACTCGCTGGCATTGTCAGGTGCCGTTTCCGACAAGCGACACAACTCGGCCCAAAGCGCGTCCATCCGTTGGGCAGGTGCGACGAACAGGAGCGCAGACGGTTGACGCGCCGAAGCAAGCCGGGTGAGATAGCCACCCGGCTGGTTCTCGGTCAGACCAGCCCAGAACTTAGCTTCGATCAAGACACGCTCCTTTCCATCCCGGTCCGCTCCGACGAGATCGGGCCGTGCGCCGTCCTCACCGACATCCTGAGTGCGTACCTCAGCGACTTGTCCAATCCCCGCCCCACCGGCCGCCAGCAGTTCGGAGAGAGCGCCTCGGGCCGCGGCGGACCCGGACAGAATGTGTCCAAGTGCCTCCACAGCAAGGTTTTCCGTTTGTGAACCGAACATTGGTGCGAGCTGCGCCAGGAGTGTCTTCCGGTGAGTAGCCATATCGTGTCTTCTTTCTCTATGGGCGGGTCACTGAAGGTGGACGAGGTGGCGGATCCGCTGCCCCTCCAGGGCGCGGCCAAGGACGTCCACGACAACCACGCTCGACGACTACACACCCACCTGTTGGAGCCGTAGATCGCGGGTGTAGCGCGCGTGCAGCGCGCGCTCACCGTCTCGGTCTCGATAGACGACGACGGATGCTTCGCAATCCGAGCCGGTCCCCGAGTCGACCGCGCTGACCCAACGCTCGATGGGCTCGCGAACTTCGTTGAAGGTCTCGAGGATCTCCTCGACATTCCGTGTTTTCGTGGATCCTCCGCGTCTGAACCACCTCTTGAATTGCCGTCGCGGATCGAAGAGAGAGCCCTCGGATGAACTCGACAACGCCTCGTGAAAGCGCGTGATCGGATCTTCGTCGAGCAGCGCCCGGAACCTATTGGTGCACTCCTCCACCTTCCTGACCAGCTTGGCATGGCGTTGCCCCGCATACGCCGGGTCGTCCTCGAGGGTCAGATACAACCGGAGAATGTCGGCGCGGATGTCCATGACAGTCGACAAGAAAAACAGGTTGATGTCCCATACCGCCTCCCTGGCGTCCTCTTCCGTCCCTATCCTCCGATTGGCCAAGTGCCCGTACTGGTGACACAGCAAGCCGAGGTCACGCCTGACGTGCACGAGTTCCGACTTCATACCCGCAGTGAACCGCTGGCTGTGCTCGAATTGTGAACGGATTTCTTCGAGGTGCTTCGTCGCGCTCTGGAATCTTGCGTAGGCTTCTGTCTCCAGTAGCTTGCGCACGCGCGCCAGGACCTGCGCAAGCGTGCCGAGAGTGCTCTGTATCCGGTCGAGGCGGGCACCGGTGATGATCGAAGAGACCGTAGTGAAGAGCATCAGTGGCGCCACTACCGGCAAGAGGGCGCTGCTAGCGGATACGAACGGTGCATGATGATCTTGCCGCCCGCCCCGATGACGGCCGACCCCTTTCCACCACCGATGGTAATCAGCGTGGAGGGATCGGCCGTTGCCAGGAACACGTTGCCGGCGAGGAGGGACGAGGAGGCCGTGGTGCCGGTAGCGAAGAGCGGTTGCAGCCAGACGCTCTGGATCACGCCGCCCGATGCGAAGAGGTGCCCTGCGTCCCATGAGGCGCGCAAGGCGTCACTGATGTCCCGGCCCAGATCGACCACTGCGATCTCCGGGTGTCCCTCATGCGTGAAGATTTGGCCGACGGGCTCGCGGGGTGGGTGTTGTGCGAGGCTGGCCACTTCCACGGTTTCCTCTCCTGAAGAGGGCTCGCGCCGCCACCAGCGTGAAAACCAACGCAAGAGCGCCGCCAGGAAGGATTCTCCTCCGCGCCCATCACTGGCTTGGTCGATTGCCATCAAGATCCCCCTCTGCCCTCTTTCGCCGTCATGGAGGGTGGTTGAGTTTTGAAGCAGAATCAAATCTATAGCCGCCCCCGTCAGAGGAGGACAGGATTGACATCGAATAGCCTACGAACCGAGACGGCGTACGGGGTCGACGGGTGTCGCAAAGGCTGGTTCTACTTCGCTTTGGTCCCGGGGCGAGAACCCGGATGGGGCGTAGTCGCGAGAATGGCAGACTTGGTCGCTGAGGCAGACGATTCGGACCGCATCTTCATCGATATCCCGATCGGGCTTCCGAACGGTGGGGAGGGACGCCTCTGCGACACCGAAGCGCGCCAGAAGCTGGCCCCCTACCGGACAAGCAGCGTGTTCCCGGTACCGGTAAGGTCGGCACTGACCGCGGAGACGTACGAGGAGGCGAGCGAGAAGAACTGGAAGGCAAGCGGAAAGAGGCTGTCCAAACAAACCTACGCGATCATGCCGAAGATCAGGGAAGTGGACAGCCTGCTCCGCGGCAGCGCACGAGCGCGGAGGGTTGTCCGAGAAGTCCACCCCGAGATCTGCTTCTGGGCGCTCGCCGGAGGCAGTCCCATGCGACACAACAAGAAGACAAGACGCGGTTTTGACGAACGGGTTGCCGTGCTGGAGCGCTTCCACCCCGCCACCGTCGGGTGCTTTGACGAGATTCGGACCGGACACCGACCCTCGGACCTGGCCGACGACGACATCCTCGACGGCATGGCTTTGGCGATCACGGCCTCGGCGAATCGGGGGGCGCTCAGAACCCTGCCCGAACTCCCGGTTGAGGACTCCTGCGGCTTGCCCATGGAAATGGTCTATGCGCCGGCGAGCGCGTTCGCCATGAGGGACTACCCGGAGGAAGTGAAGCTGGGAGGAGCGGAGACGATTACCGAATTGGTGGACAGAGTTCACCGAAGCCTGGACGAGTTGGTTGAAAAGGGGATGCGGCAGGGCATCGAGCAAGCTATCCGCCAGGGCCGGACACAGGTTCTGCGCCGGCTGATGACCCGTCGATTCGGCGAAGAGACGGCCGGACGTCTATCCATGCTCCTCGAGGAGCTGTCCGACGCCGAAGGCATCGACAAGGTGGCCGACGCGCTGATCGAATGCGGTACCGCCGAGGAGTTCATCGAGCGGGTGCGGACGGCCTGAGGCGGAGGGGGCCATTCGTCAAATGCTCTCGCGCCAGATGGGGCACCACCCGAGGGGCTCGACCTCAAGACGTCCGAAGGCTACGACTGGCGGGTGCGGACGCCGGCCGCCACCGCCTGCGCCACCGTCACGGTTGCCGAGCCCGAGACGCCGGCCGCCGTGGCCGTCACGACCGCCATCCCGTTCCTCCGGGCCGTCACCAGGCCGGCCGAATCCACCGCCGCCACGCCGGGCTGATCGACGGCCCACGCGACGGGGACGGTCAGGGCCTGCCCGTATTGGTCGGCCACCCGGGCCGTCAGCCGGAGCGTGTCCCCGACGGCAGAGAGGGTCGCCGTCAACGGGCCGACGGTGACGGTCACCGGACGCGGGTTGGCCTCCCACTGGCCGGGAGGCGGCAGGGGATCGGGTTCGACGGCGACGTTTCCGGCATCGCATCCCGCCGCCAGCGCAAGCAGCAGCGACCAGACGGGGAGCTTCCGTCGTCTCACTCGGGCAGACCCGCCTCGGCGCACCGCCGGATCATGTCCACGGTCCCGCGCGAACTCCTGTTGGACGCTGCTGATGAAGATGTGGATCGGGGTCAACTGGAGTTCCTTGTCAGGTTGTACATGACGACCCGTTCCACCCCCACGTCGTCGCGGTGCAGGGCGATCAGGTAGGCGGCCCCGAATTCGAGCGGCGTCAATTCCAGGCCGGGACGGAAATGGCAGTAGAAATCCCCGCCCGCTTGGAAGGCCATCCAGGATGGTTCTTCGCGGGGCCTCGTATAGCGCTTCAGCCACAGGCGCTCGTCACGCCCGATCATGAGATCCGAAGCGGTCGGAAAGACCTCCGCCACGGGTCGATCGTCGCTGATGGCAGCTTCGTGCCCTGCGCTCCAGCCCGGGCTTCCGGGACCGCCATGCCGGGCGATGTAGTCCTCGTGAGCCGCCTGCACGTGTGCGCCAGTTACCTCTCTGTCAGGATCCGACCAGCGTATGATACGGCGCAGTCGGAACTCTCCGTCCAGAATCCCGACTTCCGGTTCCCGCGCTGTGGTCATCGCGACGGTGGACGAGCGGGCCGTCACCAGCGAAGACGCCTCGAACAGTGGCTCGACAAAACCGGCGAATCCGGGCAACGAGCCGAGACGCACTCCCGGCAAGGTCGCAAGCGTATCGAGAACGGCACCGTCGGGGCCATGTGCGATCACCAGGAAGTTTACCGGAGTGGCGAAGTCGCCACCCGCTCCGCCAGTCCCCTGCGTCACATTCACGGAGGAGCCGCCGTCCAGCACGCCCCCAGGAGGGATGAGGGTGTGCAGGGCAAAGTCGTCTGGAGTTACGGAGCGGATGAATACCCCGTCTGCAGAAAAGATATTGAAGCGCCAAGGCAGGTAGTCGCCTACCCAGAGGATGTCACCCGGCAGAACCCATAGGAGCCAGGGGCTGCTGAATTCACCGGGTCCGTCGCCACGACCACCCATGGAGACGAGGTGCGCGCCGGTCGCGGCGAACACGCGTACTTCTCGGCTGGAGCCATCCACGACCGCGACCGACCCATCGGAGAGGCGTGCGGCGGCGCGCACCTGAAAGAAAATGTGGGGAGCATCCCCTTCGCGGGCACCGATCGAGAGGATTGGCTCGTCGCCGATTGCGCAGTGAGCCTCCGTGGTCCATGGGTCGTTGGTGACGATTTCGATGCCTGCGCTGTCGGTGACCACGGCCGAGGAGCGGGCGGGGGGCGCGCCGTCGCCGCACGCCGCAACGGCGGCGACGGCAATGGCCGTGGCGCCATCGGTGGTTGCGCAACGCTTGATCCTCATTCGGCTCCTTCCATCGGTTGGCTGACGACGCGGGGTTTGGGCCGTTGTCGGCCACGTACATCACGGGGTTCCGGTGGCCATGGAACAGCGGGAAAGCTACTCGGCGGGCGAGCTTCAAGACAAACAGGCAGTCCCAGCCGCGCCTTACGGCACCGCAGGAATCCACCGACCTTCCCGCTCGTCCTCAGGGGTCGACACCAAGTCAACAACGGCCCCGTCCTCGATGCGGACCGCACGGATATCGTATTGCCTTCCGTCGTCACTCGCCGACAACATCAGCCACCAGTCATCGGGAGACCACCGGGGGCTGTACCGGAAGCCCGGTCCGCTGGTGACTCGGCGCTGGTTGTCGCCGCCCAGGTCGCTCACGACGATCTGTGCCCCGTCGTCCCGTTGCGGGATCCGGTAAACAGGATCCGCGCTCTGTCCATGGACCAAGTCAGAGTCGAATCGCGGCCGGTGCCGGCCAGCCGGTTCGGGCCGATCAGAAGCTCGGTCACGTGAAGGCTCAGGTCCCCACCGACGGCAAGGCCGATCGCTCCGTCAGTTGTCAGTCCCGCGTCCGAAAGCTCCGCGACGACGGCATCGTTGATGAAGAAGGATACGACGCCATCCTGGACATCGACGGCTAGCCGGTTCTCGACCGGGCCGTCAGTCGCCTCCAGTGGCACGATTTCGGCGTGTTCGGTCCAGGGAACAAGCTCGTGGACTTGCTCCCCCGCATGGTGGGCGACGCGAAACCGCCCGTCGTTTCGGATCTGAAACGATAGGTACGTGGACCATTCCCCTTCGAACTGGCTGCCTCCGAAAAACACGCCAAAGGGCGTTCCCATTTCGGGCGTGGGGAACAGGAACATCTTGCTGGTGACGCTGAAGTTGCCCGACGCGAAACTCCCGGGATCCCACAGCAGGGCACCCGGCCCCGCGAAGATGTGCCAACCAGGCCGCATGACCACGAAGGGGCGCTCCACCACTTCGTTCCGATCCGGGTGCAGGACCTGCCAGTGCGGAGGGCGCTCCATGTTCCCTCCTGATTGCGCCACCGTGACCCTTGCCGTCGCGGCCAGGACGATCATGACTATTCCCGCGATCAGCAGACAGGATGGTTCGAAACTTCCTCGCTTCCAATTCATGAATGGGCTCCTCGGTGCCTTTGGATGCTGGGGGGGTCAGTCGACCGGCCAGTGTTCCGTCCGACACTTGTTCGGTGTGAACGGCTGCGTCGCCCGAAAAAAGGCGAACAGGGCTCTCGTCCCAAGGCTGGGTCGGCCGGTCTCGATGACTTTCTTGAGCGTATTGACGATCATCGTGCCGCCTTGAACCATCTGCTTGGCCGACTTGGTGCCGATCGGCAGATCCTCGATCGTCAACGTGAACTCCACTCCGCCCTCGACCTGCTCGAGGTCGTAGATGACCTTGCTGGCCGGTTCGTTCAGGTGAGTGAAGCGAAAGCTGTGGCTGAATCTCTGGTACGGCCGGACCTCGAGTATCTCTCCGACGACGCCCGTGTACGCGTTGTTGGGAGTTCGCATCGCGAGCTTCGATCCCGGACGCAAAGCGGAGACGTCCATCCGGGAGTTGAAGAAGCACGCGATTGGTTCGTCCGTCTTTGTGATCTCTCGCCAAACTTCCTCAACGGACCCGCGGATGAAGATGCGGAATACTTGGGTGGTTTCAGGCACTTTTAATTTCCTCCATTTCTGCACGGCCTTCGATTCGGGTCTTGAGATCGGCCATGCGGCCTGCCCAGAAGCCCGCGTATTTGGTGGTCCACCGGTCGTAGACCAGTTGGATGGGGATGGCGTTGAAGAAGAGGTGTCGGACGCGCCCCTTCTTCCGGGAGGTGATGAGATCGGCTGCTTCCAGGACTCGGAGGTGCTTCATCACAGCGATGCGGCTGATGTCGAAGTGCGACGCCACTGCCGTGACGCTCATTCCGGGGACTGAACTCACCAGGTCGATCATCCGCCGGCGGGTGGGGTGAGCCATCGCGGCGAGCACGAGATCGAGCTGTGAGGTATCCATGAGTTGATACGTAACCGTTCGGTTACATGTTGTCAACGGGTATCTCCCCATGGCAGGGCTCATGAGTGCTGTCCGCGGCGGGAGTGGAGGGCACTAAGTCCAGTGGCTCGTCGTGCGGCCATCGTCAACATCCGCGGCAACAGCTACCGGATGCGCCGCCACGCCGAGCTCTCGAAGGCGATCTACCCGTTGGGATCTCGAACAAACCCCGATACCCCAGGCCCGGAAGCCGGCTCATGAGGGTGCGACCGAGGGGCTCGACCTCAAGACGTCCGAAGGCTACGACTGGCGGGTGCGGACGGCGGCCGCCACCGCCGGGCTGATCCACGGCCCACGCGACGGGGACCGCCAGGGCTTGCCCGTATTGGTCGGTCACGCGAGCCGTCAGCCGGAGCGTGTCCCCGACGGCCGTTTCCCCTTCCTGATGGGCGGTGGCTGAAGGTGGATGGGGTCGACGATCCCAGCAACTACCGATACCTTGGAGCCGCTCGGACCGGGCGTTTGAACTGAACGTCCAGCGTCCTCGGGTGCTGCGCCTGCAAGAGGAACGGTGAGTGAAATCTCCAATCCGGCTCCCCATCCTGCTCGTGCTCTTCGCCGCGTGCTCCCCCTCTGACGACCTGCCGCCACTTGTTGTCCAGCGCGACAGCGCCGGCATCACGATCATCGAGTCCTTTGCGCCCGCCTGGGGCGATGCGGCGCACTGGCGGGTCGGTGTGGAGCCCCTGGTCGACTTGGCGGAGTCGGGCACCGGCGATGCGCACCACTTCTATTCGGTGCGGGACGTGAGGCGGCTGCCGGATGGCGGCATCGTCGTGGCGAATCGTGGCTCGGACGAGATCCGGAAGTTCTCCCCCGACGGCGGCTTCGTCCGTTCGGCGGGAGGCAGCGGCGAGGGTCCGGGCGAGTTCACGAACCTTCAGCGGATCGAACTCATCGGCGATTCCATGCTCGTCCTGGACTGGAACGGGCGCATGGCCATGTTCGGACGTGACCTCGGGCTGGTCCACACGATGTGGCCCGACCCCGATATCGGCGAGGTTCGGTACCTGGGCGATGGAATCATGGTTGTCGAGACATCGGTGCCTGACTACGACGCCTTCGGCTTGGTGCGGTTTCCCACAGTCCTGGCGCTTCTCGTTCCTTCCGCGGCATGAGCGAGGGGAGCGGACCGGAGCCCTGGCTGGTGCTCGGCCCCGACGGGAACTGGCTCGGGAGCGTTGAGATCCCCGAGAACTTCCGGGTCACGGACATCGGCCTGGACGAGATCCTCGGCGTCTGGGAGGACGAGCTGGACGTCCAGCATCCGCAGGTGCGACGCTTGGACCGCGGCTAGGGACGTGCGATAGAATCCGCAGACAGCGTTTGCGTTTTTCCCGTTGGCAGAGCCTCAGCCTCCGCGCACCCGTGCCAGAAAGTCGTCCGGCGCATCGCAATCGACGACGGCCGCCGCGACCCGGCTAATCTCTTCCCCATCATGGATTTCCGCGAGCAACCGCGCCAGTTCCTCGGCGGTTCTTCTACCGAACTTGCGGGCAGCCTGTTGGCGCAGGACCGTCACCTGTCCCGCCTCCATTCCCGCCTCCATTCCCTCCTGCCTGATGTCGTCCAGGCTGCGCTGAAACTCCGTCACCACCGCTGCCATCGTCATCGCCTCCTTCAGTCGCTCGCTCTCGAATCCCTTCGAACGTAACATCGCCTTCGTGCCCCGGGCCATGAACCGGTCGAAGTCCTCGTCGCCACAACCGTCGACCACGGTTTCCAGCACTGCCAACTGCCGTGTCATGACCTTCGCGGAAACCACTCCGGCAAACCCCAGAATCATCCGTGGAAGGTCCAGCGGCCCTTGTGGCGGAGCATCGGCCGGCAGGCGCTCCACTAGTCGGTAGGTATCCGGGGCGGAGTCCAGAAACAGGTCGCGCAAGCGGGTCGGCGCGTTCCAATGCCTTTCCCCGTGGTGAAGGACGAGGGACTCCACCGCGAGGTGGCGCTCGCCCCGTCTCAGTTCCTTGTCGTGCTCGATCAGTTCCTGGACCGCGAGAATGTTGTAGGTGGTGGTGCGCAGAACCATGTGCCGCTCGGGCCTGCCTTGAAGCTCCAGCAGCAGCACCAGGTCCGTTGTCCCGTCGATCGTGCGGGCACGCCATATCATGTCCGCGTAGCGTCGCCGCAGACGTTCATCGATGAGTTCCGTGGGCAGTCGCTCGAGCGTCGAGTACTCGATCTTCCCATCCCATTCCGGGATTTGGCGGCGGATCAGCAACTCGATCATCCTCCGGTGGGAAAACAGCTTCTTGAAGGTGGCGTCGTCCACCGATGGAATGGCTCTTGAGATGAAATGGATTGGCGATCAGGGGGCTCGGGCCCTCTAACCTCACGCAGAGCCCAGGGCGCATCCATAGAGGCATGGGCCGATGAGGGCACCAATCTGGGACGCGAGCTGGAGGGAGCCCCAGGCGAAGTGCTCACCGCTGCGGACGCGCGCACCTTCCCCGTCGGCTCCGCTGCGACTCCCGGAACCATCCGCAGCGAATGGGGATGGTCAACGGCGGGACGATCCGGGAGTGCTATTGGATCAAGCAAACCGAGAACCTGGGGAGGTGGTGGTGGGCAAATTCGAGCGCAGTCTGGATGAGTTGTTCGACCAGGGAGCGCGGGAGGGCGCCCGGCGGGTTCTGGGCCAACTGGCGACCCGCAGATTCGGCGAGGAGACGGCTGGACGTTTGACCCGGCTGCTGGAGGAGCTGTCCGAACCCGAAGACATCGACAGGGTGAGCGACGCCCCGCTGGATTGCGGCACCGGCGATGAGTTTATCGAGCGGGTGCGGGCGGCCTGAGGCGTCCGCCGGTGCTGGCTTGCGCGAGATGGCTCCGCTAGCGTTGAGACAGGTGTGGTGCCGATTTCCGCAACTTCGAGTTCCGACCGATGAACGAACACTCCCCCGCTGTCGGCCACATGTCCGTTCCCGTGCTGCTGGCCCTCTACCTTGTGACCGGCTGCTCGGAGGGAGGCGTTGAACGTCCAGTGCGTGATGTCCCGACTTTCCATGGCACGATCGATCTGGAGTTCGGGGAGATCGAGGGTGAAGATCCCTATCTCTTCACCAGGATTGAGTCGATGGTCGAGGACACACGCGGGCGGCTGATCGTCGCCGACCTGCAGTCGCACGAGATACGGGTCTTCGATTCCGAGGGTTCCTTCCTGTTCCGCTTCGGTGGTCAGGGAGAGGGACCCGGTGAGCTGACGCAACCCTGTTGTCTCGCCTTCGGGCCGGATGGCAACCTGTGGGTCCGCGAGAGCACGCGATACAGCGTGTTCCAACTGGACGACGCGAGCGCGGAGTACGACGGTGGAGCGAGGATCGCTCACGGCGGTGTGGGCATGGTTGCACCGGTCACCTTCGACACCGAGGGCCGGCTTGTCGACATCGGACCAGTGACGACCGAGGACGGGCCTGTCGTCGCACGCTTCCATCACGCTCCTGGCGGAGCCGTGGACACAGTACCTTTGGCCGATCCAGAAAGGCAGGCGACGGGCTCGACCACGGCTGAACGCGTGATCGGCGAGTCTCTCGTCACCTTCTACGTCCGCCAGCCGTTCGGTCCGCGATGGATTCACGCCCACGGCCCCAACGGCGTGTGGGCTGAAGCGGTCACCTCGGAGTATTCGGTCACGCTCCAACACCCCGACGGGACTGTTTCGCATGTCGAGGGACCACAGCTAACTGGCCCGCGGCTCGGCCCATCCGAGCGTGAACGCGCTCGGGCCACCATTGCCGGCGACCTGCGGCGGCTCGGCCTCCGAAACCATCCATCCGGGGTTCCCGACCGCAAGCCGCCGCTTGCCGACATCTTCTTTGATCGGTCCGGACGCTTGTGGGTCGAGAAGACGAGCACCGAAGGGGACGAGGTGCGTGAAGCCGACGTCTACGCGGGGTCCGCGCTGGTGGCACGGTATCGCTGGCCGCGCCGCGTCAGCGTGGGAAGTGTCCCTTGGGTCACCGAGTCTGTGCTCTACGGCACGACGAGGGATTCACTCGATGTGCGGCGCGTCGCGCGGGTGAGGTTCGAGCCCGGTTTCTGACGCGGCCCCGAGCCGCTGTGCATCGGCCAAAGGCGTGGTACATGGATCCGGACGCTCGTCCTGCCTCCCCGCACGCTCCTGCTGGACATCGGCCGGGACTGGGCACTGGCTCGTTCGGGTAGGCTCCGGCCTCCAACAAGGCCGTGACGTCCGACAGGGTCTTGTCCCTCCCGCCGTACGCCAAGGCGACGACGACCCATCCAGCCATTCGCCCGCCCTCGCATTTCGGCCAGATTCGTACCACGCAGGAGTGCCTATCCTCAGCTGCCGCGATCCCACTTGCGACGAATGCCGCAGTGCCGCACATTTGCCATGCGGGTCTTTACCACGAAAACCTGCGAACGCGCCGTACGAAAGCTGCTGCCAGAACCCGACCGCTCGGCCATGGAAGCGGCCGTCGTCGCTGATCCCCGTGCTGCGCCTGTCATCCAGGGCACCGGAGGGCTTCGCAAGCTGCGCTGGACGGGCTCGGGACGGGGCAAGCGGGGTGGGATCCGCGCGATCTATTTCCGTCATGCCGGTGCCGACGCCATCTATCTGCTTACCGCGTATGCCAAGGCGGACCGGGATGACCTGAGTCCGGCGGACAGAAGAGTACTCTCCCGGCTTGTTGCCGAGATCAAGAAGGAGGAGCGATGCCGATGACTAGCCAGCGAACCGATTTGGGATACGAGCTGGAGGGAGCCCTCGGCGAAGTGCTCGCCCATGTGCGTGGCACCAGACCCCTTCCCTGCCGAATCGTCGACGACCCGGCCCCCGAGCACATCCTGGCGCTGCGCAAGCGGATGAAGCTGAGCCGCCAGAAGTTTGCCGACAGTTTCGGCCTCCATGTACGGGCCGTTCAGGAATGGGAACAGGGACGGCGGGTGCCCGACCGCGCAGCCCGTGTCCTGCTCACGGTCATCGACCGAGAGCCTGAAGCAGTTTTGCGGGCTCTCGGCGGGTGAGTGATTCGCACCAAAGGCCAACCGTGGATCGCCTTGGCTGAGACTGCTGACAGCCCGCGCTTGTCCCCCAAACCGGTTTCCGACATCTTCCTCGCCATGATCCACGCAACCGACATCCGATCCGCCCGCGCCCGCGGAGCGACCTGCACCTGTATGTGCTCGTGTCCATGTTCCGCCTGGATCCGGGTGTGTTGACGCGCTGAGTCCCGAGCTCAAGCCGCTTCCGAGCCGCCCCGGTCAGCCGATCCGGGCGGTTTTTTCGTGCTCCGATCCCCCGCCGTTCTACGCCTGCCCTAACCTCAGAGACAAACCAATGATCAGCCCTGTGCTACCGACAATAAATGTCCTTTACGAAAATCCTGCCTGGATTCCGCCTCTTCGGGAGGCACTTGAGAGCGAAGGCTTCCGGGTCCGCCTCGTGCATGTGAACGAGGGGATCGTCGATCCGTCGGCACCTCCTCCCGACGGCATCTGGATGAACCGCATCAGCCCGTCCTCGCACACCCGGGGTCACGTCCACACGGTGGAGCTGGCTCGCCAGCTTCTGTACTGGCTGGAGTCGCACGGCCGTCGAGTCGTCAACGGGCTGGGCGCCTTCGAGCTGGAGATGAGCAAGCTTCGGCAGGACCTCGTCCTGCGGCGACACGGGATCAGGACGCCGCGCACGGTGCTGGCCGTCGGGAGGGAGCATCTGCGCGAAGCAGCCGCAACCTTCGACGGCCCGTTCATCACGAAGCACGATCAGGGGGGCAAGGGCCTGGGCATCCGGCTCTTCCAGGACCCCGGGAAGCTCGAAGAGCACCTTGGCGACAGGAGCTTTGACGCCGGGCCCGGCGCCAGGGTGATCCTCCAGCAGTACATCCCGGCACCCGAACCATTCATCACGAGGGTGGAGATCGTTGGCGGCCGCTTCGTGTTCGCGATGCGGAGCTCCACGGCCGGGGGGTTCGAACTCTGCCCCTCGGATGCGTGCAATCCGATCCCTCCGAACCGCGAGAGCCTCTGGACGGGTGCGGGTGGCACCGGTGCTGCCGACCTCTTCAGCCCGTCGCCGATCGCGGCCGGCGACCCGCTGGTCCGGAGGTACATCCGGCTCTGCATCGAGGAAGGGATCGAGATCGCCGGAATCGAATTCGTGGAGGATGCCCGCGGCAACCGCTACACGTATGACATCAACGGCACAACCAACTACAATCAGGCGTTTGGCGCCCGGATCGGCGTCGACGGCATGCGCGAGGTGGCCCGGTATGTACGCAGGACGGCGATGCCGCGCCTTCGGCCGCAGCGCATCGCGTGTTAGCGGGGATGGCGTAGCGGCAACACCGCAGGAGACGAACGATGGCTGGGAAGACGACGCAGGAGCGGACGAGTTATGCGACGGCCATCGCAATGGCCACGCTGTCAATCGCGATCCTCGCAACGCTGGCCCACCCACTCGCTGCCCAGGAAGTAATCGAACTCCCGGCTGAAGACCTTCCCCTCGACGCCGACTTCGAGGACATCTACCGGGTGGGCTCGCTGGATGGGGACGGCTGGGACACCTTCGGCCGCGTCGCGGGGGTCGGCTTCGACGGTGCCGGCAACCTCTACATCCTCGACACCGAGGCGGTGCGGATCAACGTCGTCGACCTGCAAGCCAACCTGGTGCGCCAGTTCATTCGAGAAGGGGAAGGCCCGGGCGAATTCGGAAGAAACACAGTGTTGATGGCGGAGTTCGCGGTCATGCGGGATGGGCGGGTGACCGTCTACGACCTGGGACAAATGGGATTCACCCTCTTTGATGCCGACGGCCAATTCGAACGCATGGCCCGCTTTCCAGGTGCGCAGATGAGCGCTGCGATGATTGGCGGCATTCAGGTCTTCCCGGGAATGGATCGAGTCCTCGCGACATCCGAGGTCCGCTATCTGAGAATGACCGCCGATCCGGGCGACGAGTCGTCGGAACCCTCGTTCCGGCATGTCCTGAGCTATGATCTGAGTGGCGACGAGGTCCGCATCGACTCGGTTGCCGCGGGGTGGCGGCCCCCTGGTGATGCGGAGGGATTCAGGCCGGTGCTCAGGGCGGGCGTGTTGCCCAGCGGAGCCTTCGTGTACACCGACTCTTCTACGTATGCGATCAAGTCCGCCGTGCCGGGCGGCCTCGTGACCCGGATCCTGACCCGTCCGTTCCAACCCCGCCGCGCGACGGGCCGCATCAGGGCCGCTGAGATCGAGCGGCGCCTGGAAGCACTCGCGCCCGTTCGCGGCGGCGACTCGTTTCAACAGCAAATGAGAGAAATGCGCCGCAGCCAGATCGAGGCGATGGAGTTCTTCGACGAGGTCCCCGTCGTGGTTGACCTGACCACGAGTTGGGAAGGCACCATCTGGGTCCTTCACCGAGGTGACGGAGACACGGAGGGCAACCGCATCGACCTCATTTCGTCGGACGGACGCTACCTGGGCACCCTCCCGCCCGGCTCCACCGCGATGCCTTCCGCCTTCGGCCCGGGCGGCCTCGTCGCCTTCGTGGAGACGGACGACCTCGACGTGCCCTATGTGGCAGTTAGGCGCCTCCCCGAAGGGATGCGCTGATTCAACCCCACTCACCACCACGCCTCTCTGGCGCTTCCCGAATGAACCTGGATATCCTCGGCAACCTGGGCGAGTTCATCGGTGCCGTGGGTGTCGTGGCGTCGCTGCTTCTGGTCGCGCGCCGGATGAGGCTCGGCATCGAGCAGACGCAACGCAACACGAAGAGCGTACGCGCGGCCACCTTCAACTCGATGGTCGAGAACAGTATCCGCCTGCTCGAGCACGTCTTCCGGGACCCCGAACTGGCCGACTTCCTCGCCCGGGCGGCCGACGACCCGGACGGGCTCACGGCCGGGGAGCGGTTGCGCTGGAACTCCTATATGACGGCGATCTTCCGCCACATGGGCAACCTGGTCTACCAGCACGAAACCGGGGCCATGGAAGAGAAGATGTGGGAGTCCTACCGTCGCTCCTTCAAGGAGCACCTGCTCAGCGAGGGTTGGGTGGCCTGGTACCTCGACCACTCCCATCTCTTCGACGAGCGCCTCGCGGACGCGGTGCACGCCATCCTGGAGGAGCTGGCGAGCGAAGGGGTGCCGCACGCGGTGGAGTGGAAGGAGCGGGGGTCACTCGGCTGACCGCTTGCGGGCATGCTGGGTGATGATCCATCCGAGCAGCGAATCGTGCTTCCGCCAGATCATGAACTGGGCCCACCAGTTGAGCGCGTCCAGCTCGACGAACGCCGCATCCAGCACGTCCGCCAGCCTCGCCGCAAGCGTACTCTTGCCTGACGCGCTGTTGCCGATGACGTGGATGCGCGTGCCGACGGTTGAGTGCGCTTCGGTCGGGCTGTTGGAGGCTGTCACGGTGTTCAGGCAGTCTGTCATGACGACGCGACTCCTCGTATGTTCCGCGCCTCGTTTACTGGTCGCGCTCTCATGTCGCCCGAAATGCTCTACTTGCACCGCCTACAGTGCGCATTTGCCGATTTCGTCCGAACTCCGCAAAGGCTTGCGACACCAGCGATTTCGCTCACTGCTTTGGCGCTCGCGTTCTTCGGGTTGCCGTTGGTCGCACCACGCGACTCCCACGCGCAGGAAAATACTGCCCGCGATGAGGAGAGTTCCTCAGCCCAAGTCGAATGGCAAGAGCCGCTCGCGCCTGATGTCGCGTGGGTTCTGGGCAGCTACTACGGTCCTTCGCAGGTGCGGACCACGGCGGGCTCGGGCTGTAGCGCCGACGATGGCGATCTGTGTTTCAACGGGGATCACGAAGACCACAACTGGCGAGTTCGCCGACGACGTCGGCCGGACCAAGTAGCCGAGCTATTGACCGCCCTCACCGAGGCCGCCGCCGCAAGGCCGGACGATGCCTTGGCCTTCGCCCAGGTCGTCTATGCGCATACCCGGCTAAGCGACTTTCAGGAGACCCTGGCGGTGGCCGGTGAATGTACCTTTGTCGCCTGGTGGTGCGAGTTGCTCCTGGGCATGGTTCACGAACGGGGTGGCCGGCCCGCGGAAGCCGCGGCTTACTTCCGTTCCGCGCTGCCCGACGCCGATCCGGCTCTGGCGGCGCTCCTGACGGGCATCGGCGACCTGCTGGAAGGCAACGACAGATCGGCCTACCAGCGGCTGACGGGTCGCGAGCGCAGTGACTTCGAGCAGCGATTCTGGTGGCTGGCCAACCCCATGTGGTCTATTCCCGGCAATGACCGCTGGACAGCCCATATACGTCGAGGTGTCGAGTCGGTGCTGCATTGGAGTCTCCTCGAAGCACGCGGCGGAGAGCACGGGTATCCACACCAAGGTCTCCTCGTGCGCCGGGGACCCGAGGACTCGTGGTCGCCACAGCCCACGCCAACCCCGCGCTGGAAGAGCTTGCGTGCGGCCAGGTACCGCTTTACGCCCGTCTCGGCAATCACCGACGGGATGGGCGCGCTTCGGTACCACCTCGAGGCCGGCAGGGACGACGAGCGCTACACTCCGGCCACCTACGGGCCGGTCTTTCAGGTGCCCGCGCAGTTTGCACGGTTCCGTGACCAGGACTCACTGGTCGTGGTAGCGGCCGCCCGCCTCGACGGAGCCCAGCTCGTCGCACCTCGAACCGTCTTTCTCTTGAGCGACGGGCCCGGCAGTTTTCCAGTGTTTCTCCAGGCTCCCCCGCATACGACACTTCCCGTCTTCGAAACGGTCGTCCCACACACGCCGGTGGCAGTGAGCGTGGAGTCATTTGACGAGCGCCGCGCGGTCGCGCGGGCCCGGACTGGTCTTCTGCCGCTCGACACCGAAGGAATCGTACTGTCGGATCCCCTGCTTGTTCTGCCTTCGGGGCCCGATCTTCCCGGCAGCCGTGACGAAGCCGTGGCTCGGATGCTCGCGACCACGGCCATCGCGGATAGCGAACTGGCCGTCTACTGGGAGGTGTACGGAGTCGTGGCTGGTTGGCCACTGCGGGTTACGCTCTCCGTCGAAGGCGAGCGACCTGGATTCCTGACCCGGGCGCTGCGCGCGCTCCGTATCCGATCGGCCCCGCGGATGCCTGAGGTATCCTGGGAGCAAGCCGTAGCTGCAGTGACGGAGCCGATGGCCATGGATGTAGACATCGGCAATCTCGCTGACGGAGAATACGCACTCAAGATCGAAGTCGCCGGTCCGCACGGTTTGGTCGCAATGGGAGAACGGCAGTTCATCGTCGACCGCTCACGGTAGTCAAGAGTCGCGCCGCGAGGAATCAGCCGCTCGTGCGCTCGAGCGTCTCCAGCCAGCGGTACCCGTAGATCGGAACGTAAGGCGCCGGGGTCACACCCTCGGGAAACATGTCGAACCTCTCGACGCGCAGACGATAGTCGTAGTCGTGCGCGGGCTGGAAGCCGACGATCTCGCCACGGTACGGAGCGCCGTTCACGACCTTGCAGTACCCGGGATGGCCGTCGTCGCATTGAACCCGGTGCCGATCGATGGTAATCTCGTCTTCCGTCCCCGCTGCCCTGGTTCTCGAAGTAATCTCGTTCAGCAGATACCGGCCATCGCGATATCTGTTGGCATCAAGGGTATAGTGATCGCCGGCCTCGTATTCGAAGCTCGTGATCATGTCGTCGTACAGCTCGCCGTCCAGCACGAGGCAGAAGTCGTCACCCTGGATGCAGGTCACCCGCGTCGGAGCCAGCGACACCGTTGCGGGGGTGGAGGGTGCGACCGTCTTCTCCAGTTGCTCCAGCAGACGATAGGCGTACCGGCCGGCATCCTGCGGCGGCTCTCCCCCGCCCCAGGGATCGTACTTGCCGATCCGGAGGCGATAGTCGTAGCCGGGCTCGTAGTCGAATCCTTCGATTCCGTCGTAGAAGAACCCGCCGTCAACCACCATGCACGACTGCGGACCCACACCGTAGCACTTGGCCAAGGTGGGCCCGACGGTCACCTCCCGGGTCTCGATGTACTCGGGCCCGAGAAGGTCGCAGCCGGCCAGGGCCAGAGACATCAGCCAGAGGAGAGCCAGGCTACGGATGCGCATCGGAGTCATCTCTCGCTACCGCTCTCGCCGTCTTCCGGAAGCGCGGACCTTCCACGTTCGTCACGAACGGCACCGGAAGAAGGTACTATTCGATGCCGTGTAGTACGTTCCCTGCGGCGCGAACTCGGTCTGCACGCAGCTGGCCCGGAAGAGAAAGGTACTCGATGCCCAGAAACCCCAAGGTCGATCGGTCCCTCAGCAACGTCATGCAGCGCGGGCGCGGCGGGTTGCGAAAGGCGTTGATTTCGGCCTTCGCGGTCCTCGCCACCGCCGCGTGCCGACAGGACCGGCCCGAGCCAATCACCGTCGTATCGTGGGGCGGCTCCTACGGACGTGCCGTTGAGGAAGCCACCATCGTCCCGTTCACCGAGGCGACCGGCATCCCCGTCAACCTCGGGGCGTACAACGGCGGGCTCGCCGAGATCCGCGCCCAGGTGGACATCGGCAACACCCAGTGGGACGTGGTCAGCCTGGAGATCGCCGACGCGGTGCAGGCATGCGACGAGGGTCTGCTCGAGCCGATCGACATCGACGCATTGCCTCCCGGTTACGACGGCACGCCGGCAGCCGAGGACTTCGTTGCCGAGACGCAGACTGTGTGCGGCGCCCCCTTCCTGTACGCGTCCACGGTGATCGTCTACAACGAGGAGACTATCCCGGGCGAGAAGCCCGCTACCATGGCCGACTTCTTCGATCTGGAGAAGTTTCCGGGCCGGCGCGGGATGCGGCGTCTTGCGCAGGCGAATCTGGAGTTTGCCCTGCTCGCCGACGGAGTGCCCCGCGACCAGGTCTACCCGACTCTGAGCACGCCCGACGGGCTCGACCGTGCCTTCCGCAAGCTCGATACGATCAAGGACGAGGTGATCTGGTGGGAGGCGGGTGCCCAGCCGCCCCAGATGCTTGCCGACGGCGAGGTCGTGATGAGCACGGCGTACAACGGGCGCATCTTCAACGCGCAGGTCCTGGAGGACCAGCCGTTCGTGATCATCTGGGATGGCCAACTGCTCGCGTTCGGCCAGATCGGGGTCGTCCGGGGCACACCCAGGCTCGACGCGGCACTACGCTACGTGGGCTTCGCGACCAGCGCCGAGTCGCTCGCGCGGATCAGCCGCCGTATCTCCTACTCACCGACCCGCAGGTCCGGCATGCCGTTGGTGACGACCCATCTGGCTACCGGTGTCGAGATGGACCCGCACATGCCGGCCACCCCCGCCAATGAGGCGCGCGCCCTGCGCTACGACTGGGCCTTCTGGGTCGACCACCAAGACGAGCTGAACGAACGCTTCAGCACCTGGCTGGCGCGTTAGTCACCGCAACCACCACGCCCCATCCGGCCATTCGGCCGCCCACGGATTCCACCTAGGTTGGAGTTCCGCATCGACCGCGGAGCCGTCACCTTGGATCCTAGTATCATTAATGCTACCATGAAGCGTGGGGAGATACCGGCAGCCATCGAGGCATTCCGCAAGAACCCGAGGGGTGTTCGGTTCCGGGATCTGACAAGAGTGTGCGACGCAGCCTTCGGACAGCCACGCCAGCGCACCGGTAGCCACCGCGTCTACCGGATGCCGTGGGCGGGAGATCCGCGCGTGAACATTCAGAGCGCGAAAGGGATGGCGAAGCCCTACCAGGTCCGCCAAGCGATCCGGGCCATCGAAAAGCTGGAGGGCATGGAGTGACCGACCACTACACCTACCGCATCACGTGGTCTGCTGAAGATGCTGAGCATGTAGGGCTATGTGCCGAATTCCCGTCGCTCACCTGGCTGGCGCCGACTCCCGGGGAGGCCCTTTCCGGAATCCAACAACTCGTTGCCGACTGCGTCGCTGACATGCAGTCGAACGGTGAGACGGCTCCGCAGCCGGTTGCAGATCGCCTCTACAGTGGCAAGTTCGTGGTGCGCGTGCCACCGGAGACGCATCGTGCCCTGGCCATACAGGCGGCGGAACAGGGTATAAGCATGAATCGACTTGCGAGCGTCCGACTCGCGAAAGAGGGCTGAATACCAGCACCTCGATGGCGCGTTAGAGCAGCTCCCACTCCACACCATCAAACTCGCGAACGAAGTCGGCACCGTACGCCGAGGACGGCGTCTGGTATCCGGCCTTGAAGTCGCCGTCCAGCACGCGCACCCCGATAGCCACCAGGGTCTTCGCGGTGAATCCGTAAGGATCGGGAACGCGCATGCGGGCGGCGGCGCGCCCGCCCCGGGCATCCTCGATCTCCGCGACCAGGATCCCCTCGCTCGTCCTGCGCTCCGCGTCACTCGGCCCCTCGGGTCCACGGTCGATCCATCTGCCCAGCAGGGCCCGGGCCGTCCGCCCGGCCAGCAGCCAGCCGAACCATCGACTCAGCCGCATGAGCTGCGGGAGTCTTCTTCCGGCGCGATAGTAGGCCTCGATGTTCTCGATGCCGGTCGACCACCAGGCCGTCGAGACATCCGCCAGAGGTGTCACGAGAGCTGCGGCCGGCCCGCGCCCGAAGTCGAACTCGTGCCGCAGGCTGCCCGCGCCGACCCGCGTGATGCGACCGTCGCGCCGGATGCGCATCGCGCTTACGCCCTCCAGCGCGGTCTTCAGTGTGCCGCGCGAAGCTCCGGAACGAACCAGCAGGCCCAGCCGCACGATGCGCCCACCGGGATGCCGCGCGGCAAGATCCGCGATCAGGCAGTCGCTCGGCACCACATCGAAGCCGGCGGCGGGCAGCACCATGATCCCCGCCTCCCTGGCCTCCGCGTCCCGGGCCGCGAGGGCCTCGCACACGCTGATCTCGCCGGTGATGTCCACGTAATGCGTACCGGTCCTGAGGCAGGCCTCGAACATCGGCAGCGCGGTGCGCGAGAAGGGGCCGGCGCAGTGCAGCACCACATCGATATCCCTGAGCGCCGCGGTGATCCTCGCCGGTTCGTCCAGGCCGAACGCGCGGGTCTCGAGCGGCGCGCTCCGGGACTCGCCGCCCGCAGCCGCGTTCAAGGAATCGGCCAGGGCGCCGAGCTTTTCCGCATCGCGGCCGGCGAGTACGGGCCGTACGCCGGCTTCAACCGCCTCCTCCGCAACCAGCCGGCCGGTGTAGCCGGTCGCGCCGTAGATCATCAGCTTCCGTTCCATTCGCTCAAGCTTCCACGCTTTCGGGCTCGCGTCTACCTTTCGCTGGCCAGCGGCCGCGAATCGGCGCGGCCGGAGAACGCTCCACGGGAGGGATCGGGTTGCAAGAAATGAAGCCTGCACGGGTCAAGCCCACCATCAACATCGGTGTCGTCAATCAGGTTGACGCCCGCGTCGGCACGATCGAGAGCGTCAGCGACGTCGAAGGGTCGCACAAGCTCGTTCGACTCAGGGTCGATTTCGGCGACCACACGCGGACAATCCTCGCGGGAATGAAGCAGGAGCGCGAAGATCCGACCGAGATCGAAGGCCGGCAGGCGTTGTTCATCGTCAACCTGGAGCCAAGGAAGATGATGGGGGAAGTCTCGGAGGGAATGCTCTTCGACGTCGGCTACGAGGATGGCCTCCGACCGGCGCTGCTGACCCCGGAGCACCCGGTCCCGAACGGCACCCGCGGGGGCTAAAGTCAATCGCCTTCAAACGCCCGGCATCACCCGGATGTCGGGGCACCGCAGGAGCGACGCGTCCGCGGTGACCAGGGTGTGTCCGTGCGCCACGGCGGTGGCCGCGATGAAGCGATCGGCCGGATCGTCATGACCCAGGCGGACGGTGCGGCTGCCCAGCGCGATGTCGAACGTCACGGGGAGTTCACGCAGGGGCCGGACGGTCAGGGCGGTACGGATCCAGCTCCAGGGATCGGGGCGGAGCAGCACGCGTTCCTTCTCGGCCAGCACCAGCGCTTCCCAGATGCTGACGGACGAGAGCGTCAGGGTGTTCGCCGGGTCGATCAGCTCGTTGCGCGTCCGGCCGCTGAGCCGGTCGGGATCGAGCAGACTCCAGAGCCAGATGTGGGTGTCGAGGAGCAGCTTCACGGCTTGTCGACGCCGTTCGGCTCCGCGATGTCCGGGCGGAGCGCGGCCCATTCGGAGGGGTCGGTCGCCGGGGACACGATGTCGCCCACGATCTCGCCGAGGTCGCTCATGGCGCCCATCCATTCTCCGCCGCCGGCCTCGACCCCAGGGCCCGCGTCGGGGGCCGGCCCGGCCGGCTCGGCCTCGGGGACCCGGATGTCGGACGCGGTGGTCGCAACAGTCGAATCCGCCCGATATCGGGCGGCCATCCGGGCCCGTTCCCGCACCAGACCGAGCGGGGGTCTCGGAGTTGCGGAGCGTTCGAGCAGATAGCGCAGTTCGCCCTCGAGCGAGCGATGATTGGCCCTGGCCCGCGCCTTGAGCGCAGCGATCACATCGTCGTCCACGTTGCGGATGGTGAGTACGCCCAAGCGTCCTCCCGTGCGTCGGCGAAAGGGTACCGGCGGCGTCAGCGTCCTGGTGCCGGCTTCGTCAGAGCCGCCTTTGACAGCGGAACGTAGCGTATTCGCCAGCAATATGCTAGCATAGAGGCTCGCTAGCGGGCGGATCCGGCCTGGTCATGGACGGGATCCACGACCGCCGGTGGGAAGCGTTCCGGGACCGGTGATGTTATTATGATATCGTAACGATATCATTGAGACTCGGAGGAGGTGGGGAGCATGCCCGACGTGGCGCTCCGGGGGATTCCGGAACAGTTGCATCAAGACTTGAAGGCGGCCGCGAAGAGAAGTCATCGCAGCCTGAATGGAGAAATCCTCGCCAGGCTGACGGCTTCGGTCCGCCCGCAGCCGGTGGATGCGGCCGCTCTCCTGGAGCGGATCCGGCGTCGCCACGAGAGGCTCGGGCCCATCGACCTGAACGAGAAGAGACTGCGCCGGCTTCGCGAGGAAGGGCGCAGGCGCTGGAGGAGAGGCGAGTAGGCGGGCGTTGGCGACGGTGAAGAAGAGGCGGTTGAACCGGGGACGTCCGTGATCGTCGTCGACACCAACGTAATGGTGCGGTTCGTCGTCGGAGGCCGTCAGGGAGCGGACGCCGCGCGGCTCTTTCTCAAGGACCCGGAGTGGGCCGCGCCCCGGACCCTCACGAGCGAGCTGACGAACGTGCTCCTGGGCTTCGTGCGCCGAGGCTCAATGACCCCGGACCAGGCCAAGGCCATGTGCGACGACGCCGCCACGGTGCTGGGCCCCCGGGTGGTGAGCGTCTCGGCCGACCGCGTCCTGGATGTCGCTCTCGAGTGCCGGCTCAGTGCATACGACGCCGAATTCGTGGTGGCCGCACGGCAGCTCGGGGTTCGGCTGGCCACTGGTGACAGGGCGATTCTGTCAGGGGCCGGCGATGTGGCCGTCGGGCGTGGGATGTGGTGAATTCGGCGGCCCGCCGGGGCACCGAAGCGCGGCTTCCTATCCGCCGTCCTGCTGCGTCACCGCCCCCGTCCGGTACTTGTCGAACCACGCCTTGATGTAGAGCTGCGTCATGATCCGGTGCGACACGGAGCGCGAGCCGTGGTACTCGTCCGGAATCTTGACGTGCATCGTCTCCTGGCCGAGCACCTTGAGCGCGCGGTAGAACTCCTCGGCCTGGGGCATCGGGGTGCGCAGGTCCTCGACGCCCGAGAGGAGCATCGTCGGGGTGGTGACGTTGCCCACGTAGTGCAGCGGTGAGCGCTCGGCGTACTCCACCGGGTCCTCCCAGGGATAGGAGCGGAAGCGGCGGTACCAGCCCGACCCGTCCGTCGTCCCCACGAAGGAGTGCCAGTTGATGACCGGCCGCTGCGACACCGCGGCCCGGAAGCGGTCGGTGTGTCCCACGGTCCAGGCGGTGAGCACGCCGCCGCCGCTGCTCCCGGTGACGAACATGTTGTCCTCGTCGATGAAGCCGCGGTCGATGGCGGCGTCAACGCCGGCCATGAGGTCGTGGAAGTCGTTGCCGGGATACAGGTAGTTGATGCCGTTCACGAAGTCCTGGCCGTATCCGGTGCTCCCGCGCGGGTTCGTCCACAGGACCGCGTAGCCGTCCGCCGCGAAGTTCTGCCAGTTCCAGTTCCAGCGCACGGTGTACATGGACACCGGCCCGCCGTGGATCCACAGCAGCAGCGGGTACTCGCGCCCCGGATCGAAGTTGGCCGGCTTCATCAGCCACCCCTGCACCGGCCAGCCGTCGACGGACTCGGTCCAGATCTCCTCGACGTCGCCGAGCGTGATGCCGGCGAGCACGTCCTCGTTGTAGTCGACCAGGGTCTCGAGCTCATCCGCGTCGTCGAGGTCGAATGTGATCAGATAATTCGGGCGGTAGAAGGTCGAATTGATGGCGGCCGCGCGCCCGTTGTTCGCGATCGAGACGCCGGAGATGTAGTGGACGCCGTCCGTGACCTTCTCGATGTCACCGCTCGTGGACACGAAGTGGAGGTTGGACGAGCCCTCCTCGCCCAGCGTGTAGTAGAGGCCGGACCCGTCCGGCGCCCAGGTGACCCCGCTCGGGGAGTTCTTGAGGTTGCCGGCGAGCATCCGGCTGCCCGAGCCGTCCGCGTCCATCAGGTAGAGGTGCGACAGGTTGCTGTAGTTCTCGTTCTCGTCGTAGCCGGTGTACGCGATCATGCGCCCGTCGGGCGACGGGATGGGGCCGTTGTCGGGACCGAGGCGGTCCGTCAGCGTGGTGATCTCGAGGGTCGCGAGATCGATGGCGTGAACCTCGGAGTTGCCGCGCTCATATCCCTCCTCGGGGATGAGGTCGCCGCTGAAGTAGAGCTTCGTGCCGTCCGGCGCCCAGCGCGGGTTGCCGTGCGAGGTGTCGCCGAAGGTGATCTGGCGCGGGGTGCCCCCCAGGTCCGCATCGACGATGAAGATCTGCGTGTTGCCCCTGCGGGTGTACCCGGTCCCGTCGCGCTGCCACGCGATGCGGTCCTCCACCACGGCCGGCTTGGCCAGGTTCGCGCCCGGCGGGAAGGCGGGCATGGTGATGGGCAGCGGCGATCCGGTCTCCGGGATGAAGCTCGTAAACGAGATGTGCCCGCCGTCGGGCGACCAGCGGATGCCGCCGGGGGCCCGGTCGAGGTTGGTGAGCTGCTTGGTCTCGCGCGTGTCGAGCCACATGACGTGGATCTGGTTCGTCCCGCTCTTGTCGGACAGGAAGGCGATCCGCGTGCCGTCCGGCGACCAGATCGGCGACGACACCTCGAAGCTGCCGGTCTCGAGTTCGCTGATCCGCCGCGTGGACAGATCCATGATCATCAGCTCGCTCTTGTTCCGGTCGTTCATCTTGTCCACGCTCCCGCGCGTGAAGAGGATGTAGTTGCCGTCCGGAGAGATGCGGGGGCTCCCGACCGACTCCATCTCCATGTAGGTGTCCATGTCGAGGAGGCCGCTCGGCTGCTGGGCGGCCGACTGGACGGGCGGTGCAAAGGCGATCACGAGGGCGAGAAACGCGGGGGCGGTGCGGAAGTGGCGGCGGGCGGTCATGCGGGTCTCCTTGGGGTGCTGCGAGTCGCGCGCGGTGTCAGACGACAAGCATAGCAGATGGGCTGCGGTCCGCGCACGGGGAACCGTCACAATCCACCCGGCACATTCGCTCCCCTGTTGGAATACGATGAAGTGTACGGCAGCCCGAGCAACGAAAGGCGAAGATTGAACACGCGTCGAAGCACCGAATGGCGAAGCCACTACATGACTGAAGCCCAGAGGTCGCCCAGCTTTCGATCACTGCCCGGCACACCATCGCATCGCCGGCGGACTTCGGCATGGCTCGGGCGTCTGCTGCTGCCTTGGGTTGCGTTGGGGCCTTGGGCCGCGTCTTCGCTGGAAGCGCAAATCTGCCTCGGGTTCACCGGCCAGGGATACCTGGGTGCTTCGCGGGCGGTCACGGGCTTGTGGGCGCAGGACGTCAGCGGGATTGGAGGGGCCGGCGGCTTCCGCGTCGGACCGGTCATCGCGACCAGCGAACTCCTGAAGTTCTCGGGCGCCGACAAGTACGACCAGGAGTTCGATTTCACGAGCGCCCGCGTGGCCCTGGGGGTTCCACTGCCTACGCCTTCGCCCTCCATATGCGCAGTGCTCACCTCAGGTCTGGAGGGGGTCTGGTCGAGAGATACTTCCGACTTTCCCTATAAGAGCAAGCCGGCCTACGGCGCCGGGCTCGCCGTCGGCCGCCGGGTCACCGGACCAGATGCACCAGTGACCATCATCACCTCCCTGACCGCAACTATGGAGAGCCACGTGGTCGAGCGGATTATCGAGGGCGACATCTCGATAAACGAGCGGGAGACGAGCGCGCTCTTCCGTGCTGGAGCGACCGTCGAGTTCGGACGGGTGTTCGTCAGACCCTACGCCGCAGTCGTTCTTGTCAGGAACGGCTGGCGGTCAGGAGGAGTGCGGTCCGGGTTGAGGTTCTGAGCACCTCGCGCCTCAGCCTTCCACGGGATCCTGTATGGTTGTCCGCCATCTTGTATGTTGGCCTGTATGATTCCTGTATTATCCCGCGCGTCCTGGGCATCGTCGCCCGGGGCCGGTGTCGCATTCCGACCGGCATGATCGTCTATTGGGTAGGCGGTCGCTTCGCCGCAGGCGACGGTATCTTCTTCCCGCGCTGCCTGGAAGAAGACCTGTGAAGAGGCCAGTCCCCGGGCGGTGTGGACCGGCAGGAAGACGAGCGCGAGCAACCGAGGTTCCCGGAGATCCGCAGCGACAGATGAAGAGAGCCGTGGTGTTCGGGCTGGTCTGTATTCTCTTGTGCTGCGAGAGCAGCACCGCTCCGCCAGCCCGCGTGAGAGGCGAACTCCTGGGCACCTACCGGCTGGTGACCATCAACGGGAGTCCCATTCCACAGCCCGTACGGGACGGTGATACCGGCGCATCCTACACGGTTCATGGCTCCGAGCTGGAAATGTTCGACGAGGAGTATGCCGTGACGGCGGACCATACGGATGAGCGGACCGGCGAGCGACGGACCCTTGCCGTGCGTGGCCGCTGGCGCAGGTACGGTACCGAACTGCGATTCCGTTCGATGGGAGACAGCTGCGAAGACCGGGCGCGCTGGTACCCCGAGAGGAGCTACATCGCGTTCCTGAGTGATTGTTCGTACAACCGGAGCTGGCGCTACGAACGATGAGATACATGATGCTCCTGATCTGGATGTCGGCCGCCGTGGCTTGCGAAGACGCGGTCATCGCGGATGCCGTGCCTCCGGAGGAGGAATCCATCCCGCCACGCGACAGGGGACCGCGGCTGACCGGCTTCATTCCCGATCTGACCATGGCGACCGGTCAGACCGTGGTGTTGCAGAACCCGCAGCAGATGTTCTCCGACGACTCTCCGTTGACCCATTTCGCCAGATCGTCCGATCCGGCCGTGGCGACGGCTGCCTTTGCCGACTCCGTACTGACCATCGTTGCCGTATCGCCCGGAATGACGCTGGTCAACCTGATGGCCTCGCAGCCACCGGGCACGTTTGCCCGGGTGCTTGGCGACTCGCTGGGGCACACGGTGCGATCGGGCTTCCACGTGACCGTGCGTCCGAGGGAGAACGAGGAATGACCGCACGTGCCTGTCATGACCCGTTGAGGAGGAGGTCCGCCAGGTTCGCAGGGGACATCCCGCTCCTCCCTGGGAGATGCCGGGTGAAGCGAGCCGCCATGCTCGGTCTGGTCTGTGCGCTCCTGGGCTGCGATGGTGGGATCATCGACGATGACGGCCTTGACAGACCTGCGGTCCGGGGCAGCTACCGGCTGACCGGCATCAATGGCGTTCTCCCGCAAACGCTGGTCAGTCGAGATGGCAAAGAAACCTATACGGTCCACCACTCCCAGCTACAGGTGATGAACTTCGGGGAATACGCCGTGACTGTGGAACATACCGCGGAGCGATCCGGCGAGCGCCGTACCCTCACCGTGGGTGGTCACTGGCTATGGTACGATGGCGATCTGTGGTTCGAACCCTGGAACGACGGCTGCGTCGACGAAGGCCGATGGCACGATGATGAGAGAACGATCGAGATCGTGGCCGACTGTTCGTACGGCCGGCAATGGGTGTACCAGCGATGGCCATGAGATACCTGGTGTTGCTGACGGGCATCTGCACCGCCGTCGCCTGCGAGGAGGGCGGCGACATGGTCGCCGTCGCTCACGACCCACTGGTGCCGCCGCGCGAGGCGCCGCGCGTGGTGGGATTCATTCCGGATCTGGTCGTGGAGGTGGACGAGACCGTGGTAATCGAGGACCCGCAACGGGTATTCAGCGACGGGTCGGCGCTGACGCTGTCGGTGACCTCTTCGGATCCGGCTGTGGCGACCGCTGCCCTGGGGGATTCCGTGTTGACGATCCTGGCGGTGTCGGCTGGCACAACGACCGTTGAGCTGGTGGCCGAGGAGCCACCGGGTACATTTGCACAGGCCGTGGGCGATACCCTGGGCCGGACGATGCATCTGGGTTTTGGTGTGACCGTTCGCCCCGGGCTCGGCGACGGGTGAGTCGTCGGGGATGAGCCGCCGCCGCATAGCCATCATCGGCGGAGGCGTATCGGGGCTCGCAGCCGCATGGGCACTCGACCGCCACCCGGATCGGTTCGCCTTCCGGCTGTACGAGGCCCGGGACCGGATCGGCGGGAACGCGGTCACCGCGGACATGCCCCAGCGCGACGGCAGTTCCATTCCCTTCGACATCTCCGTCACCGCCTGCATACCGTCGGTATACCGGCACATCATGCTGTTGATGGAGGAGTACGGCATCGAGCTGATCGACACCCGATTCAGCTACAGCGTGAAATACCGGGGCGGCATCTATGCCCATGACTTCGACTCCGACATCAGGGAGCAGCTTCAACCCGAGATTGCCAAGTTTCAGCGAATCCTCAGGTGGCTGCACCGGTTCGGCTGGCTGACCCGGTCCCGGTCGAAGTCCCTGAACGCCCTCAATCCCTTCAACTACGTCAGCATGGGGACGGTCCTGAACCTGGCTGGATTATCCGGAGACTTCAGGTACAAGGTGCTGAAGCCGATGTTCGTCAATTTCCTGATGGCGACGAACGTCTTCGACATGCCGGCGGCGCTCTTTTCGCGGTACCTCGAGTTCTTCGACATCGAGTCGGCCACGCCCATGCAAACCTGGGACCAGGGGACGCGGCGCATCTACGAGCATCTGACCGCGAACTTCCGGGACCGGATCTACCTCAACCGGCCGGTTCGCAAGGTGTATCGCAGGCCGTCGCACGTGGTGGTCGAGGACGAGACCGGCGCCAGGGAGACGTTCGACCAGGTGATCTTCGCATGCAATGCCAACCAGACGCTGATGATGCTCGACGACCCCACGCTGCTCGAGCGCTACATTCTCTCGTCGGTGCGCTACGAGAGCGAACTTCACAACCATACCATCATCCACTCCGACGCGTCCGTCCTTCCGGACAACGAAGCGAAACCCCTGACTACCCGGAGCAATCATATTGAACAATACGGCGCCAGGCCGGACAACTATGAGATCACGTATATCATGCACAACCAGCAGCCGTGGGTCGGCCGGTCCGACCGGCCCTGCCTGGTGACCTACAATCCCATCAGCCGAATCGATAATCGGAAGATTATCGGAAAGTGGTGGTTCCAGCATATCGTGCATGACGTGCGCCACGTCGCATGGCTCGTACCGTTATTCCGCAGGATCCAGGGGCGGCGGCGGACCTGGCACTGTGGGGCGCATACGCTGATCAACAGCCAGGAAACCTGCTTCGTCACCGGGCTTGCCGCCGCCACACAGCTCGGCGCGGACTATCCCTTCGACGATGCCGAGGCCAGACGCTCGTTCAATCACTACGGGAGCATCCTGCACGGATGGCGGTTCCGGAAGGTGAAGGGTTAGGACTTGTTGGGTTGCGCGACGACGAGTAGCATCTCCGTGCTACCTGGAGGAGATTCATGGTTCGAAACGTGAAGCTGCGGCAAATGGGTGCATCCGTCGGGGCACCGCTACCTGAAGATATGGTGGAGCGCCTCCACCTGGCGCCCGGTGACGAAGTGTTCGTGGTCGAGACGGCGCACGGGATCCTGCTAAGCCCCTACGACGCGGATGTCGCGGAGGGCGGGGCCATCGCCGCCGAGGCTCAGAAACGGTATCGCGGAGCGCTTGGGGCGCTCGCGAAGAACCCATGAACAGCAGTCGACGCAGCTTTCTTCGCCGATCCGCGGGGGCGCTGGCGCTGGCCCCGGTGGTGCCGGTTGGGCGGCTCGCCTGGCTCGGCGGGAGGGATGGCGCGGGCGCTGAGCACACAACCGGCCCGGAGGCGGAAGCGGCTTTGCGACCGCCCGGCCTCACGACACCCCAGGAGGCTTGGGTAGCCCGCGCCCGCGCCGAAATCCCCGCCTCGACCGGCAGCCTTTACTTCCAGACCGGGGGGATCGGCCCCTCGCCCGAGGCGGTCATCGACCACGTCCGGGAACGGCTCGCCTTCCAGAACGAAAGCCCTGCCGAGCCCCGCATCGCGACCGACATGGGCCGCATCGAACCCGACCTGCGGGCGCAACTCGGGCGCGTGTTCGGTGCCGAAGCCGACGAGGTCGCGCTCACCCACAGCACCTCCGAGGGAATCTCCATCGTTGCATGGAGCCTCAACTGGATGCCGGGCGACGAGGTCGTGATTTCAAACACGGAGCATCCCGCGAACGTCATCCCGTGGTACGTCCTGCGGGACCGCTTCGGAATCGTGATCCGCGAGATCGACCTGAGCACGGGGACGGGACTCCTCGACGAGGTGCGCCGCCAGCTCTCGGACCGTACGCGCATGGTGAGCATAAGCCACGTGTCCCGGAACAACGGACGGACGCTGCGCACCGACGAGTCGGCCGAGCTGGGCGCGCTGCTCCGCTCCCGCGGCGTGCGCTACCACCTCGACGGCGCGCAGGGCCCGGGCTGCGTCCCCACCGACTTCCGCGCACTGGGCTGCGACTGCTATTCGACGTGCGGCCACAAGTGGCTGCTCGGCCCGAAGGGCACTGGGGCGCTCTTCGTGCGCCGGGAAGTGCTCGACGAGGTGCGGCTCAGTTGGGCCGGCTCCCACAGCCACGCGACCATGGACTACGAAGGCGCGTACACCCTCCTCCCGAGCGCCTCCCGCTACGAATTCGGCACCCGTGCCCTCGCAGACTTCGCCGGCTTCGCGCGCGCCGTCGAGTGGATGGAGGACATCGGCCTCGCGCGGGTCGAGGAGCGGATCCAGTCGCTGGTCGACCATGCGATCGAGGCGGCAGACGGCGCGGACGGGCTGGGCGTGTCGTCCCCGCGCACGCGGCCGGACCGGTCGGGCGTGTTCGTGCTCGAACTCCCCGAGGGGTGCGACGCCACGCAACTCTACAACGACCTGCGCGAAGGCGATGGCATCCTCGCGTCGCCGGTCCGGCAGCCGCGCGATTTCCGGCTGTCGATCCACTTCTTCAACACCCGCGACGAGATCGATGCGGCAATCGAAGCGATCGCCGCGCGGTGCAGGTGAGATTGGGACCTTTGACGCTATGGGCCTCGGAACGCGAAGCGTCGACCAATCGAAAGGCAGATCAACGTCCGAATGAAAGGTTGATGTCCGTCCAAACGAAAGAATAGCGTTTATCCAAACGAAAATACCAAGCGGTATCCCACGCCACGGACAGGCTATCCGGCACCCTCCATGAGCTGCCGCAGCGGCACCGCAAACAGCCGATCGCCAAACGGCACCGTGGCTTCCCCATCGTACAGGACCACGCCGGCGGCGAATCGCTCTCGCAGTGCCTCCCGGAGCTTGCGGAGACCGCGAAAGTCCCCTGTTCCCACCGTCCCCGACGCCTTGACCTCGACGCCCGCGACCCCGGTAGCACCACGCTCGATGACGATGTCCACCTCTGCCCCGTCCTTGTTGCGGAAGTGGTGGAAGGACATGCGCGCATCGTTCCAGCTGGCCTGTCGCCGAAGTTCCTGGAACACGAAGGTCTCGAGAAGCTGGCCGAGCAAGGTACGGTCGTAAGCCAGAGCCGGACCGTCCAGGCCAAGAAGCGAAGAGGCGATTCCAGTGTCGCACAGGTGTAACTTCGGCCGCTTGATGAGCCGGCTCAAGCGGTTGCTGTGCCAGGCCGGAACGCGCTCCACAAGGAAGACCCGCTCAAGCAGCGTCGTGTAGTCGCGTATCGTCGGCCGACTCACCTCGAAAGGCGCGGCCAGGTCGCTCGCGTTGAACATCCTCGCGGTCTGGCTTGCGGCGGCCGCGAGCAGCCGCGGAAGGATGTCGAGCTTCCGGATGCTCGCGAGGTCGCGTACATCGTGCTGGACCAAGGCATTGACGTGATCGTTGTACCAGTTGGCGCGCCGACGGCCCGGCGGACGGGTAAGCGCTGCCGGATACCCGCCGGCGACGATGCGAGCAGGAAGGCGGTCACCCAGCCGGGCAGTGTGTCCGATCGCGACTTCGGCTGCGAACAGGGCATCCAGGAAACCGGAGTCACTCTGTTCCAACTCGCACTGCGCCAGCGGATGGAGCCGGAGCGTCTGAAGGCGGCCAGCCAGCGATTCCGAGAGTTTCGGCACCAGGAGCACATGCGTGGAGCCGGTGAGCAGGAACCGTCCGGGGACGCGCCGCCGGTCGATCTCCATCTTGAGGGCCGTGAACAGCGAAGGCGCTCGCTGCACCTCGTCCAGAATGACTCGCGCGGGGAGGGCAGCGGCGAACCCCAGCGGATCCTCCTCGGCGGCGCCGCGAACCACATCGTCGTCGAAGGTGACGTACCTGTATCCGCGCGACGCTCCCACGATCCGCGCCAACGTGGTCTTGCCGCACTGGCGGGGCCCGTGAATCAGGACCGCCGGCGAGTCGGCGAGCGCGTCAAGCAGGTGCGGCTCGACGAAACGGGGATACAACGTGGTGTCGATCATCGTCCAAACGTAGTATTTGTATCGTCTAAACGAAAGAACAATGTTCGTCCAAACGAAAACGCCGCGGTCGTTCAAACCAACGAACCAAGCACCTGCACCGGAAATTGTCAAACATCGCCTTCCGCGGCTATGATATGCGCGCCCGAACCGAAAGGAGGCAAGGCTGACGGCAACCCGCAGGATCCCCACGTACGTGTGGACGTTTCTGGCTCTGTTGGCGGGTCTGGCGGCAGGGGGTCTTCTCCCGGGCCCTCTCGCCCCCGTCGCCGACGCCACCGCCACGCTGATCGCGTGGGTGGTTGCCATCGTGCCGCTCCTGATCCTGGCCGCCCTCAGCCCGGCCATCGCCACCCTGGTGCGGCGCGGGCTGGCGGGGCGGTTCGCTGGCGCCGTGGTTCTCTGGTACGTGTTCACGTCGACCGTCGCGGGGCTCATCGCGCTCTTTACGTCCGCGGTCATCTTCCGCATTCCACTGACGACGGGCGGGCGGGGCGTTTGGACCGAAGCCGCTACGATGCTCGAGAGCCTCGGAGCGGGAGGCGCCTCGTGGCCGCTCCTGGCTATCCTTGCGGGCGTGCTGCTGGGGCTCTGGGGCGCCCGCCACGATCCGACCTACCGGGTGCTCAAGCGCATCGCCGACGCCATCGAGAGCGCGGGCAGCGGCCTCGCGTACGTGATGCTGCCGCTCATCCTCGCCTTCGGCATCACCCTCGGCGTCCGCTTCGGAGCGAGGTTGGGGCTGTCCCACTACCTCACCATGACCGCCTACACGGGCGCGCTCGTGCTGGTCTGGTGGACGTTCTACACGTTCGTGCTCGTGCGCCGGGTCGGGCGCCGCCCCGTGGGACCGGTCCTGAGCGGGTACTACCTCCCCACGGCCCTGTTCGCCGCGGGCACGTGTTCGTCGCTGGCGACGCTCCCCGTCAACCTCGCCAACGCCAAGCGGGTCGGCGTGCGCGACGAGGTGGCCGACTTCGTGCTGCCGTTCGGCGCGGTGGTGAACCTGGACGCCAGCGCGCTGGCCTACGTCGCCTACGGGCCCTTCGTCGTGAGCCACGTCTTCGGCCTGGAGCTGAGCTGGATGATGATGCTGGCCGCGTGGCCGGCCGTCGTGCTCTTCACCATCGCCGCCCCGGGGCTTCCGGCCGGGATGGGCACGGCGCTCTGGAGCGCGACCCTCTTCGCGAGCATTCTGGGGCTCGAGGGCCCGGCGCAGGGTGAGTTCATCGCGAGCTGGATCGCCCTCTCCGGAGGCATCCCCGACATGCTGCGCACCGCGACCAACTGTACTGGCGACGGCTACACCGCGATCATCTTCGATGGCCGATTCGACGAGTTCTTCGGGAGGAGACGTGGCTGAAGCCGGCGTGACTGCAGCGGGCAGCGGCGGAGGCGGGAATGTCTGAGACGGGAATACCTGAGACCGGCGTCGACCTGTCTCCCGGCGCGCGGCGGCTCGTGCACGTGAACGGTCGCGTCCAGCCGGGCGAGGCGGTGCTGGTGGTGACCGACCCCAAGATGCGGCGCTACGCGGATGCCGTCGCCGGGGCCGCCCGCGAGGCCAGGGCGGCCGTCACCGTCAGCGTCATCCCGGTGCGCGACCAGGACGGCCAGGAGCCACCCCCGCCGGTCGCGCGCGCCATGACCGAGGCGGCCGTGATCTTCTCCCCCGTCCGCATCTCCATCACCCACACGCGTGCGATGCGGGCGGCCCTCGAAGCGGGAGCGCGGGTGTGCATGATGACGGCGTACACCGACGCGATCATGACCAGCCCCGCCCTGCTCGAGACCGACTTCGAGGCGCAGGCCGACGTCTGCCGCCGGCTGGGCGCGGCGTTCACCGAAGGCCGCTCGGTGCGCCTCACCTCCCCGCGGGGCACCGATCTCCGCTTCGGCATCGAGGGCCGCGTCGCCAACGTGCTGACCAACATCCCGGATCCCGGGCAACTGGCGCCCGTCCCCGACATCGAGGTCAACGTGGTGCCGGTCACGGGTTCGGCCGAGGGCACGATCATCGCCGACGCATCCGTGCCTTATCTCGGCATCGGCATCCTGGAAGAACCCATCGTCTGCTCGGTGCGCGAGGGCTACATCGTGGAGATGACCGGCGCCGCGCAGGCCGACTTCCTGCGCGAGCACCTGGAGTCGTTCGGCGACCGGCACTGCTTCAACGTCGCGGAGTTGGGCGTGGGCCTGAACCCGAACGCGCGCCTCACCGGGGAGATGCTGGAGGACGAGGGCGTGATGGGCACGATCCACATCGGCATCGGCACCAGCCACACCCTGGGAGGGGAGATCGTCGCCCCCACGCACTACGACCTGCTCATGTGGGCGCCGACCATCGCCGTCGACGGCCGCGTGGTGCAGCGGGACAGGCAGGTGCTGGTGTAAGGCGGGCGCCACCGATAGCGACGCGACCGGGCCCGGTGTCCCCGCCGGGGGGAGTCGTCGATGAGCCGGGAGGACCGCGTGTCCGTCAGACCGCCAGGGTCGAAACGTTATACAAACGCATGCGCTCGTCTCTTGTCACGAGGACAAGCCCTTCGGCTTGCGTCTGCGCGATCAGCATCCGGTCGAACGGGTCACGATGATGCATCGGCAGAGCCGCGGCTCTCTCGATGTGCTCGAAGGTCAGCGGAAGGTGCTCGAACTGCTTCGCCTCGACCACCGCGCTCAGGCTGTCCGGCGCGACGAGCCGACCCTGGGCCTTCTTGACCGCGATTTCCAAACCCGACACAGCGCTCACGAAGACTTGATTCCCGGGATCGGCGATGGCATCCCGGGTGGCTTCGTCGATTTCACCCCAATCCGACACCCACCACAGAAACGTGTCCGTGTCCAGGAGGAGGCGCATGGTCACGCGGTTCCAGGAAAGAGCGTATAGTTCTCGAAAGTCTCAATTTTCTCTTCATCGTCCCCGTCGAAGTCGGCTCTCATTCGGATCTGGCCTTCCAGCCCACCCGGCTCCCGGCGTTCCAGTCGCTCCCGATACGGAATCAGTCGCAGCCACGGCTGTCCCGACTTGCAGATCACGACGTCCTCTCCCTGCCACGCGCGCCTGGCGAGACGTGAAAGCTGCGACTTCGCCTCGTGCATGTTGACCTTCATCGGACATCCTCCAGAAAGCCTCGAATCTCGAGCACCATGACCACCGGACCCACGGCGCCCGCAGCGAAGGTTGCCGAGACCTGGACGAAGCGGCGGCGATTCATCCCGCGGAGAGCTCCGCCAGCAGATCACGCACGACTTCGACCACGAATTCCGGCGTCTGATACGGGTAGTTGTGCTCGGTTCCCGGGGGCGTGTGGATCAGGCGCGCGTCGGACGACACCTCGAGGTACCGCACGCGCACGCGCTCGAAGAAGTTGATGGCGCGGGTGGTCGAAGCCTCGTCCATTCCCAGCGGTTCGATGATTCCTGCGGCACTCTCGTCCGGGATCACGACCAGCACCGGCATGTCGCCGAGTTCGCCGTCGTACACCATGAGGTCCGGGGCCGTGGCCGAGACTGCGTTCGCAGCGAACTCGCGGAAGATCGAAGCCTCGGCAAAGGACGACGCCGGGCGCCGGCGGTTCGCCTCCACGGCGTCACCCACCCCGGCGAGCAGTCGGCGCTGGTTGCGCACGATCTCGCCGATCTCGGTGTCCGTCCCGGCCAGCGCGTCGCCGGGGTCGGTCCATCCGCCGAACACCTTGGCGAGGCCCTGTCGCTCGGCATCGTTCACCAGTTCTTCCAGGGCCCCCGCGCCGTATGCCGGCGCGTAGATGAAGGCATCGGGGGGAGATGCGTCGAGGAGCACGAGGGCGGCGGTCCGGTCCGGATGGCGCCGGGCGAAATTCGCCGCAAGCAGCCCGCCGTAGGAGTGCCCGGCCAGCACGAACGGTCCCGCCTCCCCGGCCCCTTCGAGCAACGCCGCCAGCTCCTCGGCTTCGAGCGCGGTGCGTCTCGGGAACGGCCCCGGATCGCTCCACCCGGTCCCGGGGCGGTCGAAGAGGATCGAGCGGGTCTCGTTGCGGATGGCGGCGTGCAGGTGGTAGAGCGCGAGCCCCTGGCCGTGACCGCCCGGAATCCAGATCACCGTGGGTCCGTCCCCGGCGTCTCCCTCGGCGAGGATGTGCATGCGGTAGCCGCCGACATCCACGAGTGCGCCGGGCGGCGGATGGTCGAACGCGAGCCGCGAGATGTCGACAAAGACCGTGATGCCGCCCCAGAGCAGAATCGCCGAAGACGCGCCGGCGCCCAAGACGACGAGGGTCCCGGCCCGTGACCAGAGGGAGCGCGGCTCCGGTTGGAGGCGCCGGAGGCCGACCGCGAGCAAGAACCCGATCACGGCGATGCCGGCCCCAACGGCCATCCCCGCCCATGGCTGCGAGAGTAGCGGGTACAACAGGGGCAACATCATTCAGAGCGACTCGATCACGCCGTCCAGCTTCCCCAGATCGTCGATCACCGCGACAGCGAGCTTCTCCGCCCCGCCCCCATCGAGCCCCGCCGGATTGTGCCACACGACCTTGAGGCCCGCCGAGACCGCGCCCTGGATGTCGCGCGGGGAACCGGCCACGAACAACACCTTGCCCGCGGGGACGCCGAGGGCCTCCACCCCTGCGCCATACATGCGCGGGTCGGGCTTGTAGAACCCGGCCGACTCGGCCGTGACGACCGAGCGGAAAGGGGCTCCGACCAGCTCGGCCGCGCGCACGCCCAGCACTTGAGAGCAGTTGGTGGCGACGCCAATCGGCATTCCCCGTGCGACTCGCCGCAACGAGGCGCCCGCCCCCGGCCACGGGGCGAGCTCGTCCCAGCGCGCTTCCAGCTCACCGGCGATTTCCCGCGGAAGGCCGACGGCTGCCGCCGACTCCTCGACGAGATCCAGATAGGGCACGTAGGCGCCGGTCCCGTACGTGAGCCGCAGGTACTCGAAACGCCAACGACGGCCTCGCTCCTCGCTCCCCGCGATGTCGTCCCAGAGCGACCACGAGTCGATCAGCGCCGAGAGCAGGTCGAAGAGGACGGCTTTCGCGGGAGCTTCCGTGCGCCTCACCCCCCAAGATCCACGATCTTGAGATTCCGCCAGCGCACCTTGATCCCCCCGCCGTCGTGGATCTGGAGCGCGATCGACCCCTCGGCCTCGCCGATCGTCGCATCCTCGAAGTCCACCATGCGGGTCCCGTTCAGCCAGGTTGTAATCCGGTCGCCCACCGCCCGGACCCGCAGCGTGTTCCAGTCGCCCATCCTCAGCGCAGCGTCGAGCGCCGCATCGGGCTGCACCAGCCAGCCGCGCCCGTAGGACTCGTAGATCCCGCCGGTGAAGAGTCCCGGCGGCGCCACCTCGGCCTGCCAGCCGCTCACGATCGTGCCCTCCACGCCGGAGCGGAAGAACACGCCGCTGTTGCCGTCCGCCTCCTGCCTGAAATCGACCGTCAGGTCAAAATCTCGAAAAATCCGATCTGTCGTCAGGTAGCCGTACTCGGCATCAGGGCCGCTTTCGCACACCAGCTCCCCGTTCTCCACATACCAGCGCTCGGTTCCGTGCACGCGCCAGCCGTCGAGGTTCTCGCCGTTGAAGAGCGAAACCGGCCCCAGCGGCAGGATCTTGATGTTGCGATAGAAGACGTTGCGCCCGTGGTCCTGGAGCCCGATGGGACCCGACGCCGCGCGCCCGTAGCGCGGATAGGGCGCGAACTTACTGGCGGCGACCAATGCCTCCCACTCCGCGGAGCCGAGTTCGTACTCCACCGTCTTCACGCCGTTCAGCCAGTGCTCCACATGGTTGTTCGCGATGCGGATGCGGCCCTCGTTCCATTCGCCGGGGCCGTGCAGGGTCTTCTCGCCGGCGGCGTGCAGGTCGTAGTTGTCGCCGGTGAGGTGGGTGCGCATGTCCATCGTGCCCATCTCGATGTACGCGGTGTCGTCAAGCACCTGGTACTCGGGGGCGTTGAACCAGATTTCGGCTCCCTCCTCCTCGATTACGCGGTAGAGGACGCCGCTGTTGGCCACCTCCGAGAGCATGAACTCGAACCTGAGGTCGAAGTCCGAGAACGACTCGGTTGTGACGATGTCGCCGCCCACCGGGACATCTGGATCCACGGCGGTCGCACCGACGACCAGCATGCCGTCGATCACCGCCCATCCGGTGTCGGGGAAGGACTCGCGGTTGTAGCCGCGCCAGCCATTCGTGGTCTCGCCGTCGAAGAGGAGGCGCCAGCCGGCGTCACGCTCCGCTTCGGTGAGGGTGTTTGGGGGTGCGGCCTGTCCCGCGGCCGCCGCTGCCATGTCGGCGTCGGGCGTGGTCTGCTGCGGAGTGTCGGCGGCATCTGCGCACGCCGCGGCCAGGATGCACCCAGCCACGAAGCCATGTCTCATCGTCTTACGTGTTTTGCGCATTTTGTGTATTCCATCCATCAAGGCACCGGTTCCGGCAATCCATAGCTGACCAGCACGCGGTCGCGAGGCACGGCCCCGGAACGCCCGTCAGCCGCCACCATCGCACTGGCCGCCGCGGCGGCTTCGCCCCGCAGGATGGACCGGATCCGTCCGGTTGCGCGGTCCGTCACGATGGCCACCGGCGACGCGCGCGTCTCCCGGTCCAGCGTCGCGATACCCTCCGGTCCGGAGAGCACGATGCGCTCGAGCGCGGCGATGCGATCCTCGGCGAACGGGAGGAGGAAGAAGAAGCTGCCGCCCCCCTCCGAGACCATCTCCATGTCGAAATCGAGCGCGAACGTGCGGATGCCATCGCTGGAGAAGCCTTCGACGCGGTAGGGACCGGAACTCGAGGGCAGCTGTGCCGGGGCGTCGAGCGCGAACGCGGGATCCAGGTGGAGCTCGCCCTCTGCCGTCAGGTGACCCCGCAGCAGCAGCCGGCTGCCCCGGGGTTCCTCCCGGGCGGCCACGGCGCGTGAGCGCGTCTCCGTCCGGAGCCGGTACTCGAGCGCCTTCCTGAAGTTGAAGTCGCTGATCCATTGCGGGTGGCAGTAGGACATGAGGTCGTGCGTCGAGGAGTCCACCAGCTCCTCGGATCGGGCGTCGTAGCCGAGGACGCCGATACTGCCGTCCGGATAGGGGTAGTCGGGATCGACCTGCCAGGGATTCCCGCAGGGCGAGTGCATGAGGCTCATGCTGTGACCCAGTTCGTGCGCGAAGACCTCGGCATCGGGAACGCCGAGGGCGACCCGGCCCTCCACCAGGGCGATTCCCCTGATGCCCTGGTCTCCGTCGCGGTTCACCACGCCATACCAGTATCCGCTTCCGCCTTCGGCTTTTCGGACCAGCTCGATGTCCTCGAGGATGACGATCCATTCCGCGCCTTTTGAGGCATCCGGGGCCGAAGCGATGGTGAGCGGCTCGCGAACGGTGAGATCGAGTTCGCCGACCGGCAGCACCGCCCGCATGAACTCAACCGCCGGATCGTCGGCGTCCCGGACCCACTCAAGGACATCCGCGTCCGCGCTGGATCCGGTAACCACGGGCACGATCGTGAGCTCCAGAGGCGGCAGTTCGCGCACGTCGAGAGGAACGCGCACTTCATCCAGCGTCGCTCTGGGCATGGTGCTGTCGGGATCGACCCGCACGGCCATCTCGACTCCGGGACGCAGGGCCGCGGCCGGAATCGCCGCCTGATACCACTGGTCCAGCCGTCCCGGAAGGTTCTCGGCAAGGCCGCGGGTCGACTCGAACGCCATCTCGGCCGCATGAGCCTCCCGCCCATCCACGACGAATGCGGCACGGGCGCTCGGCCTGAAGTCGTTGGCACGGTCCGCGGTGGCCAGCACCCGCACGAGCCCGGGACGCCCGGCGATGAGCGGCACCCCGCCGCCGACCCCCTGGGTGGCCTGCGACAGGTGCGCCTCCGCAACCGCCACCGAGAAGATCCCGTCGCAGGTCGGCCCCGAGCGGGTCTCGACCGACTCGAGCCAGGTCTGGAACCATGCCACCTCGGGGGCGCAGGCACCGCTCTCGCTCCAGTTGAAGTCGGAAAGCGCGCTCAGGCTTGTCAGGATGCCGGGGAGCGCGCCTGCCAGTTCATTGTTCGACAGGTCCAGGCGCTCCAGCCGGCCGAGCAGCGCGAGATCGCGCGGGACCGGTCCCGAAAACCCGTTGCCGGAGAGGTCGAGGGCTTCGAGTTCCGTCAGGTTTCCGAGGTCCGGGGGCAGACGGCTCGTCAGCGCGTTGTCCCCCAGGTCCAGACGCTTCAGGTCCAGGAAATCGCCCACCGCGGGGGGAAGCGTGCCCGCCAGCCCGTTGTCGGGAAGCTCCAGGGCCGTGAGCAGACTGTCCTCCACGGTCACGCCGAACCACGAAGCCACGGGTGCATCCCTCAGCCAGTTCGTGTTGTCGGTCCAGCCCGCACCGCCGGTCGCCTCGAAGAACGAGGTGAAGATTTCGCGCGGCGGGAGGGTGCAGCCGGGGCCTCCCTGGTGGTTGAGGATACTCTCCAGCCAGGACTGGAATACACGATCGCGCGGGGCGCACAGGCCGGTGGCCTGCCAATTGAAGTCGTCCAGCGGGGCTTGCATGAGTTCGCGGGGAAGCGCCCCGGTGAGACCGGCGTTCCTGAACACCGAGAGGAACTCCAGATTCGGCAGATTCCCGAGGTGGGGCGGAAGCGCGCCGGTCAACAGGTTGTTGCCCACCGCCAGGGATTCCAGGTTGGTCAGGCGCCCGAGTCGCGGCGGGATCACCCCGAAGAGCCGGTTGGTGCCGAGGCTCAGCCGGACCAGCCCCGTTATCCGCGTGACGCTCGTCGGTATTGGCCCCGTCAGGAAGTAGTTGCTGGCGAGATCGAGGAATTCCAGGTCGTCCAGATCGTCCATCCACGCGGGGATTCCTCCTTCGAACTGGTTGCCGGACAGATCCAGGTGGCGCAGGCGGCGGAGCTGTCGGAGTACCGAAGGAATCGGGCCGTCGAGCGAGTTGCAGGTCAGCGACAGGTATTCGAGCTGCGCGAGCCTGGCGAATGCCGACGGGACCGTGCCCGTGAATTTGTGCCCCCTGAGATCCAGCTCCTTGAGGTTGATCAGGTTCCCGAGTTGCGGCGGGATCCCTCCCGAGAGCACATACCGCGGGCGCGGGGGCGTGAGCGTGAGATCGTAGCTCACCGCGAGGTTCAGGCTCTCGAGTCGGATCAGGTTGCCCAGTTCCGGCGGGAGCGTGCCCGTGAGCCGGTTTCGCGAGAGTGACAGCGTCTTCAGGTTAGCGAGCTTCCCCAGCTCGGGCGGGATTGTCCCGGACAGCTCGTTCAGATCGAGGGAGAGCGTCTCGAGGTTGGCCAGCTCGCCGAGTTCGGGCGGAATGGGCCCCGCCAACCCGTTGCCGCCGTTCCGCAGGCCGGTCCCGGCGTTGAGCGGCGCGCCCATGGGGATATCGGTCACGAGGCCGGCCCCGTGCTCGCGGCCCGCGCCGGTGCGCCTCGCCCACGAGAGCCAGTGCAGGCTTCCCCCTTCCCGTGCGGATCCGGACCAGCCGATGTCGCTTCCGTTGCGCGCACTTGACTCGGGCGGAGTGGACGGTCGATAGCACCAGGTCTGGGGGACCGTTGCGGCATCGAGTCGGAGTTCCCGGAGCGTATCGAGCCGGCCGAGTTCGGGCGGGATGTGCCCCTCCAGGTTGTTGGCGACCAGGTCGAGCCCGACGACTCGTCCTTCGACATCGGTCTCGACACCGTACCACTCCCCCAGCGGTGCGTCGCTGAGCCAGTTGCGGTTGTTCCTCCAGAAGCGGCCTTCGGTCGCATCGTAGACCGATTCCAGGATCGCGCGGTCCTTGGCGGAGCCCACGAGCAGACTCACCGTCACCGCTGCGCTCCCCGAAACCGATGCGGTCGTGGCCGTCACCACTCCGGTCCCTTCACGTACCGCGGTCACCAGGCCCGTGGCGCTCACGCGCGCCGCCCCGCGGTCGTTCGACCACTCGAATTCGGTGTCGGGCACCTCCACCCCGTTCGCATCCAGCGCCCTGGCATTGAGCTGGGCTGTGGTGCCGACGGAGAAGAGCGTCACCCAGCCCGGCAACACCTCCACCTCCGCCACGACCTGTTCCACGTTCACCGTCGCCCCACCGGATACCGTCCCGGTTGTGGCCGTCACCACCGCGCTTCCGTTCCTCACCGCCGTCACCAGGCCGTCCTCGTCCACCGCGGCCACCGAGTCGCTGCTCGACCACTCGAACACGTGCCTCCCCGGCACCCCGCGGCCTTGCGAGTCGAGCGCCTCGGCCTCGAACCGCAACGTGTCCCCGATGGCGATCAGCGTGGCCGAGTCGGGCGACACCCGCACCTGCGCCACCATCTGCTCGACGGTCACGGTCGCGACCCCCGTCGCCGCGCCGCTCGCGGCCGTCACCACCGCGCTTCCGTTCCCGATCGCCGTCACCAGGCCGAACCCGTCCACCCGCACCACCGACGCGTCGGTGGACGTGTACCCGATCGGGACCCCGGTCATCTCGTCACCGTTCTGGTTGAGCACCGTGGCGGCGAGCCGAATCGTGTCGCCCAGCGCGTCGAGCGTCACCGATGAGGGCTCCAGCGTGACGCTCGTGGCAACCAGCCCCGGCGGGGGCGGGGGCGCCAGCACCGCGGGCACTTCGTCCCCGCAGTTGACGATCAGGCACAGGACGGCTGCCAGGGAGAGGAGTATCCAGCGGCGGTTGCTCGCAGCCCGGGCCGTCTCGCTCGCCGAATCGGGGCCAGCCGACATGGATGTCATCCCGCTCGTGGGAGACAGGTCCATCAGGCGAGCCTCATAGCGTCCGGATCCCAGCGCACGATCCGGTCCTCGAAATAGCTGAGGTTGCACGCCAGCGCCGGAGCCGCCGCGCGCAGGCCGAAGGCGGCATCTTCGATGACCGGCCGGCCTCCGCGGATCGCCTGGAAGAAGTTGAAGAAGTGATCGACGTGCGCGCCCCGGTAGCCGCGCTCGACTTCATAACGGGCCTCCGCGGGCGGAAGCATGCGCACGCGCGCGGGGAGACCGCCCTCGCCCGCCGCCGCTTCGGCCATCTTCTCCTGCGAGAAGGCGTCCATGGGATCGACCGCGACGTTCTTGCGGAGCACCACGTCGGTCCAGGTCACGTCCATGGCGCCCTCGCTTCCCACCAGCCGCAGGAAGGTGCTGCCCGAGGTGCCATCCACGAAGTTCACGCGCAGCGACAGATTGAACCCCGGATGCGCGTCCGTCTCCGGATAGTCGAAGACGCCGAGAAGCACGTCCGGCACCTCCCGCCCGTCCTTCCAGTAGCGCAGCCCTCCCGCAGCCTGAATGCGCGTGGGTCCCCGCGAAGAGACCACGAAGTGAAGGCTCGAGAAGAGGTGGACGAAGAGGTCGCCGGCCACCCCCGTGCCATAGTCGCGATAGTTGCGCCAGCGGAAGACGCGCAGGGGATCGTAGGGACGTTCGGGGGCTGGTCCCAGGAAGCGCTCCCAGTCGACGGTCTCCTCCGAGGCATCGGGCGGGATGGGGTACTGCCATGCCCCGATGGGGTCGTTGCGCGCCCAGAAACCCTCCGCATAATTGAGCTGCCCGATGGCGCCCTGCTCGTACAGCTCCTTCGCCTTCTCGTTGCCCAGCGAGCTCATTCCCTGACTGCCCACCTGGAATACGCGTCCCGATTCCTCCTGGGCGCGGATCAGATCGTGCCCTTCGGCGATGTCGTGCACCATCGGCTTCTCGCAGTAGACCGCCTTCCCCGCCCTGAGCGCTTCGATCGAGATGGGCTGATGCCAGTGATCCGGCGTGCCCACGATGACCGCGTCGATGTCGTCGCGGGCGAGGACCTCCCGGTAGTCGCGCGTCGTGAAGATGTCGCCGTGGCGCTCGCGGGCGGCGTCGAGGCGCCCGTCGAAGATGTCGCACGCGGCCACGAGTTCGACGCCGGGGATGCGCAGCGCCGTGTCCACGTCGGCCATGCCCATGCCGCCCGCGCCGATGACGGCCAGACCGACGCGATCGGAGGGGGCAACCTGACCGGGCGGAATCGGTTCCCGGGACAGCGTCCCACGCACGCTCGGCCCTCCCTCCCCGGAGAGCATTGACGGAAGACCCGCAGCGAGCGCGGACCCGGCTGCGGCGGACTTGACAAAATCCCGGCGGCTGCGGGCGCGGGGTTCGGGTCTCGATGGGGGCCTGGGCCTCGACTTGCCTTTTTCGATCATGATGAGAACACGTGTGGAAGTCCGTGCGAATGCGCTGCTTCGCCAACACTGGCGTACGACAACCTAATTACACGCCGATCCGGTCAGCAAAGGTCGGATTTGTCGATGGCGGCGTCGGGCAGCAGGAGCCGATCGGCGATCGCGGCGATCTCCTCGGCCTCGCGCCACGCGCGCTCCAGGCGCCACAGCTCACCTTCGAGCGCCCGGCGCTCATCCTCCTCATGGAGGGACATCTCCAGCGCCAGCCGGACCGGATCGGGCATCCTGACTAGGGAGCCGGGAGCCCCCTGGCGAAGATAATCCTCGCTTCGGACGGCGATCTGCTGAAGAAACGCGTGCGCATGCCCGCGTTCGCTGATCTCCGAGACAGCGGCCTCCACCATGCGGGCCTTGCCGCCAAGAGCGTTGAGGGTCGGGAGCGCCGCTCTGAGCACGCGCAGCGCGTCTTCTCCTTCAAACCACTCCGCCGCCTTAGTGATGTCGAAGCGCTGAGGAAGCGCCTGCACCCGAAAGAGGGTGTCGTCGTCGGTGGGACGGATGCGGGTCTCACGGACACCGCTGCGACTCATGCGCCTCAGCAGCCCATCTTCCGGCCGGAAGCGGATTGAGGGCCGAACGTAGTTCAGGAGACTCACCCAGTTGGCTCCCTCGAACGCCAGGAGCGCGCCCACGGCCCCTCCCGCAACGCCCGCCACGGCAACGCCACCGGCCAGCCCCACGCCCGTCACGCTCCACCGGACGATGCTTTGCCTGCGCCTGCGCCCGAACTGATCTCCGTAGCGCCACGCGGCGAACTCCGCGCGCAGCGGCTTCCCGATCCGCACCAGCTCCAGTCCCTCGGGATGACGCGCCAGACCGACATTCTCCGAGGACATGCGCGTGCGGGTCTCGCGAAAGAGCTTCTCGCATGCCTCGACCGCTTCCCAGCGTTCCTCGAGCGGCGTCAAGTTCCAGCGCTCGCAGCTCCGGCATACAACCCAGAGGCGTCCTCTGGCCGCGTCGAAAGCCAGCCTGCGGCCCACCGGAAAGGTCTCGACGACTTCGTTGGCGCCCAGGGAGCGCTGGCAGAACATACATGTGGTGTACATGGCTATCGGGGCTGCTCCTGAAGCCGACGACCACCGGGAGGCTGTCCAAGACGGGAGCCAAAGACTGCGGATTCACGGCCATCCCGTCAACGTGGGGCCCGGGGCGTATCCGGTCGTGACGCTGGCGGAGGCTCGGGAGAAGGCATTGAAGAACCGCCGCACGGTTGAGCGTACGATGAGCAGCTTGTGGCTGGAGAGCTACTCGTTCCTATCGGAAGCCCTCAAGGTGCTGGACAAGGCGAAGGGGTTTGGGGTCGGAGCAACCGCCCTGCCTGATTCTTCATGCTGGAATCTGCCCAGGAAGACAACGTGCGGAGTAGCGCAATTCGGAGCCTCGATCCACTGCTTGCTGAGTATGACTCGGAATACCAGTACCTGTTTGCCCGCATCTATGAAGCGGCAACTGGGTCGTCATCGAGGGATCTCGAGGAGAACTATGCCCTTCCAAACATGGCCAGGCGGATACTGGAGGCCGGTTCCTACACACGCACTCACACAGCATTGCGATGGGCGAACCGGAGCATGACTTGACGGCGCTCGCGGAAGGGCCATCCGTGCTCAGCGATCTGCTGCGCATGATCGAGGCGGAGGACACCAAGCACTTCTCGGCTATGGTGAAACTCGTAACTTCGTCGGCCGACTCCGGGCAGAACGGGCAATGAAGCGCAGCCCGAGACGCGAGAACTGGACACTTCGTCCCGCCGAAGGAAGCCAAGCGTTGTGCCAGTACAAGCGTAGTCGAGACGATCAAATCAGGAATAGTCGCACGGGGCGAGCTGCATCTCCAGGCAACATCGAGGGGGCTGAATTACCAGAGGTGCGTGTCCGTCAGAGCCGAGTGCGCGAGATCGCGTACCGCTCGGATCACCTCCGATCGATCCCGCGCATCCGCCGAAGCCAACCGTCCTTCTTTCTCTGTCAGATCGCCGAGCCACGCATACAGCCGGTGGAGCTTCGCTTCCAGCTCGCTCAGGGACGGCGGCGGGTGGGTCAACAGTCCGATCTGTTCATCATCCCAATCCTCTCGCGGAGAGAGCCATCGCTCTGGGTCGAATGGGCGCGGCGAAAGGGCGGATGACCACGCTGGACCCAGACCGTGGTTGTCGACCCAGACCTTGAGCATGGCCAGCCTCCGAACCCGATCGATCAAGAATCCGGAGTGAGGGCTCGTCGTCGCCGCCCAAACCAGATCGGACGCGTCCCGTGCAGTCCCGCTCCGAGTCAAGCGGGCAATCTTCTCGGCGAGGATCTCCTCCAACCGCGCCGACGCGATAGTCGGCAGGGTGAAACCGTACCGGTCGTGCGTAGCGTGGGGGACGAACGGCCTTGGCTCGGGCTCGAGCCAGGTTGGCGGGCCCACGTCGAGCTTCACCGAGATCGCGGGATTCCCAAACGGGCTCTCCACGGCGATGTGCCAGCGGCCTCTCGTGCTCGACGGCCGGAAGCGGAAGGGCCCGAGAGCAACATCGGCTTCGCCAGCGATGATCTCCGCCAGTGCGTAACGGTCGGCCTCCGGTTCCCGTGAGGCGAAGTCCATGTCCGTCGAGAATCGGCCCCGTGCGCCAGCAAACAACTTCCGGAGGGCCGTCCCTCCCTTGAAGATCGCGAGATCTCCCAGCACGCCCCGTTCGGCCAAGTGGGCGAGCAGGAAATCCTGTGCGATATCGAGCACGGCCACGTGGATTCCGATCTTGGAACCGGGTGGAACGTGACGGGCCACATACCCAGGGGTAAGCGCGTGATCGTCGCCGATCACGGTCGCCTCCTGACCTCCGAAGGATGGTAGGGCAGCACCGTGTCGGCGACGTTCCAGGTCGAATCGTGCCGTCGTAACGTCCGTCTCGGACCGAACCACACCTTCCCTGCTGGTTCAATCCCCAGCCGAGAAGACAATTCGGGTTCGACTCCGCTCGTAAGGTAGGCCAGACGTACATGGACGGACTTCGGCCGCCCCCGTAGCTCGGTCGCGATCTCATCGTAGCTCGAGAGTTGGGTCAGGGCCTCGAGACAGTCCAGCACACTCGACCAGCTCCGGACAGCCGTGGGGCGAGTGGCCAAGTGGACTAGGACGGTGGCCGGTCGCTGGACCGGAAGACCTCCAACGTGAGCTGGATCCAGATGGGCGGTGTGCCGCAGAACGCGGTACTCGCGTCGGAGTGCCGGAGGAATGGGTATTCCGTAGGGCAACGCGACTTCACCCCGGTCAGGAGATCGCTCGGCCAGATCCTGGATCCACAGCGCCGACCCAAGGGCCAGGGCCGCGGGGAGATCTTCGCGGGAGGCCGAGAGGAGCGCTTTGAGTGGGAGGAGTGGGTCCGCGTCAGGGATCGCGCCGGCGCGATCGGCCGGTGCGAACTCCCAGGCGCCCCGCACCGGGGTGCGAAGCAGCCATCCGAGCCGAGCGAGGCGGTGAGCGACAATCCTCCCAGGAGTCTTGAGCCCCTGTTCCTCGGCAATGCGGGAGATCTCCTCGAGGGTGACGGTGGGTTTCCGCTCCAGTTCGAGGTGCTCGACGAGCGCGGCAAGCGAAGGCGGGATGGATCTGGCCATGACGTTGAACCAGATGAGCGTCCTGTTGAATTAGGGAGAAGAAGGAAGCTAGGCCCTGTAAGGCAAAGTGTCAACACGAGCATGATTGTTACTGAATCAGTAACATAGGCCTGTCGCGTGACACCTCGTGGCTGAGACTTCCCCACTCCGCCTTTGACCGGAATTGTATTCGACGGTGCACGCCTGTAGCGTACACGGCTGTCGGTCGTGCTGAGGTCTCCAAGCCGCAACGCATCCAACGCCGCGGCCGCCTTCCCTCCGCGCACATGACAGAGCCGGCATCGCCGGGCGAATTTGAACATTCCGGCTCCACAAACGTACCTGCCAACGGCCATCGATGTCATCTCAAGCCCGTTCAGCAGAGAGCCGATACGTGAACGAAACAGCAGTCCGGCTTTCGGGCGTCACCAAGTCGTTCGGGGCGCACACCGCAGTTTCCGACTTCGACCTCGACGTCCCCCGGGGCACCATCCTCGGATTGCTGGGCCCGAACGGGTCGGGCAAGACCACGACGATCCGCATGATCATGGCCATCCTGCTGCCGGACGCGGGCTCTGTCGAGCTGCTCGGCGGCCCGCCCGACATGAAACGCAGGGGCCGGGTCGGATATCTCCCCGAGGAACGGGGCGTCTACCCGAAGATGAAGGTGATCGAACAACTCGTCTTCCTCGGTGAACTCCGGGGTCTGGCGCGGCGCGATGCCGAGCGGCGGGCGGCAGGGTGGCTGGATCGGCTGGGTCTCGAGGACTGGGCGGCCAAGAAGGTGCAGGATCTCTCGAAGGGGATGCAGCAGAAGGTCCAGTTCATCGGGACGATCCTTCACGACCCGGACCTCCTCATCCTCGACGAGCCCTTCAGCGGGCTCGACCCGATCAACCAGGACGTGCTCGAGTCGATCGTCCGCGAGGAGAGGGAACGCGGCAAGACCATCCTCTTCTCCACCCACCTCATGGAACAGGCGGAGCGGCTGTGCGAGCGCGTCTGCATGATCTCCCGGTCCCGGAAGGTGCTCGACGGCGACCTCAGGGAGCTCAAGCGGCGGGAGAGGACGGGCGCGATGGCCGTTGAGTTCGAGGGCGACCCCGACTGGCTCTACCGGGCGGGCCTCGTCGATGCCGAGAAGGTGAACGGCGCCTGGCACATTCCGCCGGGCCGGATCTCCCACCACGAGCTGCTCGGCGCCGCCATGCGCGAAGGCGTCAACCTGCGCCGCTTCGAGCTGCTGGAGCCCCGCCTTCACGAGATCTTCGTGCGCCACGCAGGGGAGGAATCGACCGAACCGGCGTTGCAGCCGAAGGGAGGCGCGCGATGAGGCAGGTCTGGGTGGTGCTGCGGCGGGAGTACCTGGAGCGGGTCAGGACGAAGGGTTTCATCATCGGCACGATCGCCCTTCCGCTCTTCATGATCGGGATCATGGGGCTCAACATCTTCATTGCGGTGCAGGCCTCGGACTCCGACCGGGAGCTGGCCCTGGTGGACTTCACCGCCAGCATCGGCGAGGAAGTGGCCGGGCGGCTCGACGGACTGGGCTACGACGTCGAGGTAATGGGCCCGGACGTCAGCCTGGAAGAACTGGATCGTCAGGTCATCGACGACGAACTGGAAGCCTACCTGGTGCTCGACGACCGCACGCTGTCGGAGGGGGTGTTCGCCTACCACGGGCAGGACTCGCCCGGCATCACGCGCGTGGCCCTCTTCGAGTCCGCGGTGAACGACGTCGCGCTGGAAAGCTACCTGGCGACGATCGGCACCGGGGAAGAGTTGCGGTCGCTCATCGAAGGCGGGCGGCTGGAATTCGAATCGGTCGTCGAAGTGGAAGACCAGGCGGAGGCCGAGGCGGCCCGGATGTCGGGGATGGCCTTCGGCTTTGGCGGAGCCTTCTTTCTGTACATGGCCACGCTGCTCTACGGGGCCTTCGTACTCCGGTCCGTCCTGGACGAGAAGCGGAACCGCGTGGTGGAGGTGGTGATCTCGTCGGTTACCCCGTGGCGGCTCCTGCTGGGCAAGGTGCTCGGTGTGGGATCGATGGGGCTGACGCAAATGGGGATCTGGGCGGCATCCGCCGGCATTCTGCTTCTCGTCGCGGCACCGATGATCGCGGCGCAGATACCGAACGCAGACCTTGAGCTCTTCACGCAGGTCCTGCCGGGGCCTGGCGCCCTGGTGCTCCTCATCGTTTTCTTCCTTCTCGGCTACTTCCTCTATGCGTCCCTGTTCGCGGCGGTCGGGGCCATGTGCGCCACCGAGGAGGAAGCCGGACACGCCCAGTTCCCGGTGATCATGCTGCTCATCATCCCGTTGATCCTGCAGTCGGCCACGCTCGGGGGAGGCACGATGCCGTGGATGGACTGGGTGGCGCTCTTCCCGTTCTTCAGCCCGATCATGATGTTCCCGCGGGCCTTGCAGGGAGCGGTGCCCTGGTGGATGACGGGGCTGTCGCTCGTCTTCATGGCCGGCGCCGTGGTGGGCACGTCGTGGGTGGCCGGCCGGATCTACCGCGTCGGGATCCTCATGCAGGGGAAGCGGCCCACGCTACGGGAGCTGGTGAGGTGGGTGAAGGAGGCCTAGCAGCTCACGGACTGCCAGCCGGGTTCACTCGTGCCGCTCGAGCCAGGCGCGCAGGCGCTCGGCCTCCCTGGCGGCGGACGGGTCGAGTTCGGCCTGGTAGAAGCGGCTGCGCACGACGAACCGGTCCATCTCGTCCGGCGGCGCGTCGCGTTCGACGATTCCCTGCACCTTGCGTAGAAAGAAGCTGTCCCAGTCCGGCCTGCGTCCATCGACGTCGGTGAAGCCGTACTCCTTCGCCAGCTCCCAGCTGGAGTAGAGGCCGCCGCTCTTGCGGGCGACATCGGGGTCGGCGGCGAGCGCTGCGATCGCGCGGCCGACGAAGCACGGCGTCTCGGACTCGGCGAAGTACTCGTCCTTCCCGATTGCCTCGCGCCAGTTGGCTTCGGTGACCCCGAAATGGTCGAGCACCGCCTCCGAGCGCAGGAAGCCGGGGGTGACGGCCAGCGCCGTCACGCTGTGCGCGTGGAGGTCGGCGGCCATGGCGTAGGCGAGCCGGATCACCGCGTTCTTCGCGAGGTCGTAGAAGAGGTTTCCGCGGTAGCCGAAGGTGGCGCCGTCCGTCACTTCGACGATGAGCCCGGCGTCGCGTTCGACCATCAGCGGCACGCCGTGCCGGCTGGTGATGATGTGGGTGTGGACGGCGCGCTCGAGCAGCGCCATCCCTTTGGCGGTGGAAAGCTCCCAGAAGGGTGTTCCCCACTCGGTCAGGGCGTCGCCGCCCCAGATGTCGTTGACCAGGATGTCGAGCCGGCCCGCTTCAGCGCGGATGCGCGCGAAGAGCTGCTCGACCTCGGACTCGATGGTGTGGTCGGCGCGGACGGCGATGCCCCGCCCACCCTCGGCCGTGACCAGCTCGGCCGTCTCCTCCAGCGTCTCGGGGCGCCCGGGGGTGGCGGGGCGGCCCTTGACGCTGCGGCCCGTGCAGTAGACGGTGGCGCCCGCGGCGCCAAGCATGCGCGCGATGCCGCGGCCGGCGCCTCGCGTCGCACCGGCAACGACGGCGACCTGGTCGTGGAGGGGAAGGTCGGGCACGGCGCCTCCTTCACTGTGGATGAGCGTTGGTAGTCTTCGCTCAAAGATACAGCGACTTGCAGCCGCGGCATCCCGCGACCCATGGTACGCCGATGCCGACGCAAAGGGAGATGAACCAACGCGATAGCCATCCCGGGGCAACCCGGTGGAGCCGCGAGAGCCGGCCATGGGCCCCCGTAGTGGGCCGCGTAGTGGGTATGAAGCGACTCATCGCAGTGGCGATGGCCTCCGCGGCCGGGTTTGGCTGCAGCGCGGACTCGCGCGTCGCCAGCGAGTGGGCGGGCACCGTCTACGACAGCGCCGGGGTGACCGTCGTCGCCAACCCCGTAGCCGGCCTGTGGATGGAGGCCACGGCCTGGAGGCTCGAGGAGGAGCTGCGCATCGGCGTGGTGGACGGTGATCCGATGCGGGAGTTCGGGTCGATCAGAGGTCTGGCGGTTGACGACTCCGGCCGCATCTACGTTCTCGATTCGATGGCCCGCGAAATCCGGGTCTTCGACCCTGACGGCAAGTTCCTCAGCGCATTCGGCCAGCGGGGGAGCGGACCGGGCGAACTGAGCTCGCCATCCGCCGTATTGATCGGCGGGGGCGACACGATCCTGGTACCGGATGTCCTCAATGGACGGGTACAGAGGTTCCTCACGGATGGATCGCCCGCTGGCCATTCCCCGATGGATCTGGCGGGCGGGATCCCTATCGACTGGCGCGCCCGGGATGGGCTCCTGCTTGAAGTACTCAGGCCACATCCCTCATCTGCCACCGGCGACGCGTCCCGGACCCTGTTACTGCTTCGAGACAGTGGCGGCGAGGTCATCGACACGCTGCTCGAAATGCGGAGCAGTGGGGCCCTCTCCTTCCGGAACGGCATGCCGCAGATGGTGGCATTCTCGCCCGAGCCACGATGGGCACTGCTGGAAGATGGTCGCCTGGCCAGCGGGCGTCTCTCGGCCTACAGGCTTGAAATCCAGGATCCGACCGGCCAGCTCGAACGCGTTGTTACGAAGTCCTTCGAACGGAAGCCTCTACGCGATTCCGACCGGCGGGCACTGCGCGAGCGCATACGAGAGTCGTATGGGCGTGGACCTCTGTCTGCCGACAGGGAACAAATGATCCGCACCATGGAGTTCGGAACGCACTTCCCGGCGTTTGCGAACCTGTTCGGAGGCCCCCACGGAACCCTCTGGGTGCAGCGGGCGCTTCAGGTGTCGGCGTTTGGACCCGACGACCATGTGGAGTTCGGCCTGCACGCGTTCGCGACGCCGGAGTACGACATCTTCGACCGCGAGGGACGCTACCTGGGCACGATGACGCCTCCAAACGGCTTCGATCCGATGATGGCCCGGGGGGAGCATATCTACGGCGTGCAGCGCGACGATCTTGACGTGCAATACGTCGTGCGGCTGCGGGTCGTGCGGTGAACTCGGCGCTGGCGATCGTCCACACGACGAGGCGTGACAACGACTCTACGGGGATGAAGATGAGGACTCGCGGACCACTCGGGAGCATTCTGGCCGCGACGGCCATCTCCATGGCCGCCGCCGGCTGTGACTCCGCCTCTCCACCCGTACACACCGCCCACACCGACTCGGCCGGCATTCCCATCGCAACTGCTGTCGCGCCGGTGTGGGGCCCCGATGAGGGTTGGACGGTCGAATCCGAGCCTCTCCTCGAAATCGGCACGGTCACTGGCGCACCCGAGTACCTGTTCACGGATGTGGTCGCGGCCGTGCGTCTGAGCAACGGCGACATCGTGGTTGCCGAGCGGGCTGCGTCGGAACTGCGCCGCTACGACGCAGCGGGCAACTTCCTGTGGCGCGCGGGGAGGTCCGGCGAAGGACCGGGCGAATTCAGGAGTCTCGACTTCGTCGGTATCACGGATGGCGATTCCCTGGTGACCTACGACGGAGCGTTGCTGCGAGCCCAGCTCTTCGACCCGCAGGGCGGCCTGGTGCGAAGCTTCCGGGTGGCGGTCACCGAGGGCGAGGCCGCCGGCAGGGCCATCGCGGCCGACAAGGCGGTAGGTATCGTGGACGGCTTGCTCGTCGTGCGCTTCATCGAGTCCGGCGACGAGATTCCCACTGGCGTCGTCCGATGGCCCTTGGAGCGCGTGGCGACGCTGGACCCTGCGGATGGCACAGTGAGGTCGCTGATCGTGGTGCCGGGCCGGGAACAGGTTGTGCGGGCACGGGAGGAAGGAGGTTTGTCGCAGGGCACCTATATCTTCGCCAAGGAGCCAGAGTACGGTGCCGCGGCTGGGCGTCTCGCTGTGATCGACACGGAAGCCTGGTCGGTGCGCATGATCTCACCTCGCGATGGCGCGACTACGGCCGTTTTTCGCCGCGACCTGGCTCCGCGGGAGGCGACTGGCGCCCTCTTCGAGCTCCACCTGGACGGCATCGTGGAGATCGCCTTCGCGGATCCGGACCAGACCGCTCCGGAACGGGTCGACGGGTTGCGGCGGATGTGGCGGGGAATGCCGCGGGCGCCGCACCTCCCCGTTCTCCGGTCCATTCACGTGGATGGAACCGGACATCTCTGGCTCCAGCCGTACTACGTGGCCGGCGCTGACCCCCCGCCCTTCGAGGTCCACGCACCCAATGGCACCTGGCTGGGCAGCGTTGCGTTGCCCCCCGGGCTCCACCGGGCCTTCATCCAGTACCAGGCACCCTACATGGAAATCGGCGACGACTACGTCCTCGGCGTCTGGACCGACGAACTGGACGTTCAGTACGTCCGCATGTACCGGATCAACAAGTAGACCTCAGCCGATCGCGGGGGAGCCCTCCTCACCCGTCCGGATCCGGTAGCACTCCGCGAGTTCAAGCACGAAGATCACTCCGTCGCCGATGTTCCCGGTGCGCGCGCCCTTGATGATCGCCTGCTTGGTCCGTTCCAGGAAATTGTCGTTCACGGCGATCTCGAAGCGCACCTTCTTGCGGAGCCTCACCTCGAAGTCGGCTCCCCGGTAGGTCTCCGTGAACCCTCCCTGCTGTCCGCAGCCGAGGGCGTTGGTCACCGACATCCGTCCCACTTCCACCTCGGCCAGCGCTTCCTTGACGCTGTGCAGCCGATCGGGCTGAACGTACGCAATTACGAGTTTCATCATGCACTCCCGTCTCGGGTGGGTGGTCTCAGCGAGCCGTGAAGATGGTGTAATCCGGGTAGGCTTCCATGTTGTGCTCCGCGAGGTCCAAGCCCCGCCGTTCCTCCTCGGGGCTCACCCGGAGGCCGACGGTACTCCTGAGGACAAGGAAGATGAGCGCGGCCGCCGGGAAGGCGATGGCCCCGCATGCCGCCACGCCCACCAACTGGGTCAGGAGGCTGTGATCCGCGCTGAAGATCCCCACGGCGAGCGTCCCCCAGACGCCGCAGGTCAGGTGCACGGAGATCGCCCCGACGGGATCGTCGAGCTTTGCGCGGTCGAACGACTCGACGGAGATGACGACGATCACCCCCGCGACGAGGCCGATGATGACCGCGGCCGTAACGCTCACCACATCCGCGCCGGCGGTCACTCCGACGAGCCCGGCGAGCGCCCCGTTCAGGACCATCGAGGCGTCCGGATGCCTGTGGACCACCCAGGTCGTCGCCATGGCCCCGACAATGCCGGCGGCGGCCGCGAGCGAGGTGGTGACGAGCACGTACGAGACCAGTCCCGGGTCGGCGCTCAGCACCGAACCCCCGTTGAAGCCGAACCAGCCCAGCCAGAGGAGGAACATCCCCATGACGGCGAGCGGGAGATTGTGGCCGAGGATCGGCCGGATCTCGCCGTTGACGTACTTCCCCAGCCGGGGACCGAGGAAGATCACGCCCGCGAGCGCGGCCCAGCCGCCCACCGAGTGGACGATCGTCGAACCGGCGAAATCGTAGAACCCCAGCCCGTCCAGCCAGCCCCCGCCCCACTTCCACGACCCGACCACGGGATAGACGAACATGACGTAGATCGTCGCGAACAGCAGGAACGAACCGAGCTTCACCCGCTCCGCCACGGCCCCGGACACGATCGTCGCCGCCGTGGCGGCGAACATCGCCTGGAACAGGAAGTCCGTCCAATACGTGTAGCCCGGGTTGTACTCGGCCGTCACCCCGGCGGCGTCCGTGCCGATGCCCATCCCGGTGAAGCCGAGGAAGCCGCCGAGCGCGAACTCGTCCGGATACATCAGGTTGAACCCCACCAGGGTGTAGGTGAGGAGCCCGATGGCGATGATCCCCATGTTCTTGAAGAGGATGTTCACCGTGTTCTTCGACTGGGTCAGCCCGGACTCGAGGGTGGCGAACCCCAGGTGCATGACGAAGACGAGGAAGGTCGCCACCATCATCCAGGTGTTGTTGACCGCGAAGAGCGCGTCGGCCGCCGAGGCCGTCTGCGCGGCGGCCGCATCGGGAAAGGCGGCGAGGAGTACGACTGACGCAAGCGTCATGAGGAACCGCATGGTTCACCTCCCGGGAGTCGGTCCAGCGTGGGCGCGGGCGCGCGGATTCGTCCGCGGGCTGCTCGGTCCGCGACCGGTTCGGGGCGGTGCAGGGCAAGCGGCATGCCGGGGGACGTGCTGGATGCGCAACCTGTTGCCGTGTCTGTTCTTGCGGGATGTGCCGCAGGCGGATGGGGGCACGGCCGCAAACAGCGGTTCCTACATTTTGGTAGGATTGAGAACGAAGCTACAGAATTGTAGGCCGCCGGCGGTCAGCGTCCGGCGAGGCCGTACTTGGCGACGCGAAGCCCCATCACCCGCTCCGTGATGCCGAGCTGGCGCGCCGCTGCGGCGCGATTGCCGCGGCTCACCTTGAGCGCGTCGACGATCAGCTCTTTCTCGAGCGCGTCCAACTGGACGTTGAGCGGCCCCGAACGCCCCGCGCCCGGGGTGGCCATCTGGAGGCTGGGCGGGAGGAGGCGGGCATGGATCACGTCGCCGTCCGCCAGCAGCACGGCCCGCTCGATGGCGTTCTCCAACTCGCGCACGTTGCCCGGCCAGTGGTACGCCATGAGGAGATCGATGGCGGGGGTGGAGAGGCGGACGATCGCGCGCCCGTGCCGCCGGTTGTACATCTCGACGAAGTGGTCCGCGAGCAGGATGATGTCGGTCCGGCGATCGCGCAGCGGCGGCACATGGATCGGGAAGACGTTCAGCCGGTAGTAGAGGTCCGTCCGGAAGCGGCCGTCCTCGATGTCCGCTTCGAGATCCCGGTTGGTTGCGGCGACGACCCGGACATCGGTCTTGAGCATCCTGTTCCCGCCAACCCGCTCGAACTCGCGCTCCTGCAGCACGCGAAGGAGCCGGATCTGAACGGACGGGGGCAGATCGCCGATCTCGTCGAGGAAGATCGTTCCGCCCGAAGCCCGCTCGAAGCGGCCCGCCCGCTGCTGGAGCGCACCCGTAAACGCGCCGCGCTCATGGCCGAACAGCTCGCTTTCGACGAGCCCCTCGGGGAGCGCCGCGCAGTTGACGCGGACGAAGGGACCCTCGGACCGCCGGCTCCCGTAGTGCACGGCCTGGGCGATCAGCTCCTTCCCTGTGCCGCTCTCCCCGCGGATGAGCACGGTGGCATCGCTCCCCGCAACCTGGCCGATCATCTCGAACACCGGAACCATCTCCCGCGAGTTGCCGACGATGTTGTCGGGCCTGTACCTGTCGGCCAGCTCCCGCCGAAGCCGCCGGTTCTCGGCAACCAGCGCCTTCTCTTCCTCCGCGAACTGCCGGAGCCGCACGGCGTGGGCGATGAGGGAGGCCAGCACCGAGAGGATCTGGATGTCCTCGTCGAACGAGGCCGCCTCGCCGCAGGGGCGTTCGGCGCTCAGTGCTCCGATCGTCTCGTTACCGTGCCGCACCGGGACGCAGACGAAGCCGGTTCCGTCGCGCTCCTCGAGCGGGCGGGCCCGGCTGAGAAAGCGCGGTTCGGTGGCAACGGAAGGGATGACGACGGGGACGCCGGTCTCGACGACGCGTCCCGTGATGCCCTCGCCAAGCCGGTAGCGCGCGCGCTCCCGCTGGTCGTCCGTCAGCCCCACCGCCTCGTGGAGCAGGATCTCGGACGTCCGGCGGTTTAGAACCGTGAGCGTCGCGCACTCGAGCTCCATGCGCCGCGAAAGCGCGCCCAGGATCGGCCGCACCGACGACCCCAGGTCCGCCGTCTCGTCCAGGATGGTGCTGACCTCGCGGAGGAGCGCGAGGGGGTGCGACTCGGCCGTCATCGTCCCGGTGGTCCTGCGCGCGGCGCTCCGAGCACGAAGTCCCGCCGGTAGTACGGCGTACCGCGCTTCACCGTGAGTTCCACCGAGCGCAGGCTCTCCGGCCCGGCCAGCGGGTCCTCCCGCAGGAAGACGATGTCGGCGTGCTTGCCGGGCTCGATCGTGCCGATCGAGTCTTCCAGCCCCAGCGCGACGGCACCGTGGTAACTGGCCGCCTTCAGCACGTCCAGCATCGGCATCCCCACGTCGTCGTGCAGGTGGCGGATTTCGTCGAAGAGCGCCGGGAAATCGGAGGTGGGCGGAGTCATGCCGTCGGTCCCGGTCGCGACCATGACGCCCGCCTCCCACGCCCGGCGGGTGAGTGCAATCGCGTCGGCCGTCTCGCACCCGGCACGCACGCCGCGGCGGCGCCGGTCGATGGGCGGCCGCCGAGGTCCCGGCCCTGCTTCCGCGCCCTCCGCAGCTTCACCGGGAAGGGGCGCGTTGACCGTGTCGATCGCCGCCATGCGCCTCAGCCCGACCTGGACGACGACCCGGATGGTCGCGTCCAGCACCGTGCCGTGCCGCCTCATGAGCGCGAAAACCGAATCCACCGCCGGGTGTTTCAGGTCGACCTCCACGAACCCGGTGCGGCGCCCCTCCTGCCCCTCGCGAAAGACGCCGTCCGGGATCGCCGCGCTGCCGACGCTGCACACGTGCGACATCGAGCGCACGCCCGTCCCGGCCACCTCGAGCGCCCGCGCCGGCCCGACGTGCGTGTGCGACCACACCGGAATTCCCTGCCTGTCGGCTTCGGCGGTGATCGCGGCCAGCAGGTCTCCGTCGATCGCCGCATAGGTCTTGATGCCGGTGGCCCAGGTGCCCCGAGCCTGCGCCACGGCCTGCGCCAGATCGGTCTCCTCCGTGACGGCCTGCATCCACGACACCTCGCCGGGCGTCTCGCCCGCCGCCGACGAGACCGTGCGCGGATCGGTGAAGAACACCGGTCCCGCCATGAGCGCCGAGAAGTACAGGTCGGGCGCGTCGATCTCCTTGACCAGGGAAGCGCGCTGCAGGTCCATGAGCGAGCGCACGTCGCCCGCCATGTCACGCGCCGTCGTGATCCCCGCATACAGCTGGCGGTTGAGGATAAACTCGGCCCGAGCGCGGTTGGCCATCGTAGCCACGTGCGTATGCGACTCGACGAGACCGGGGATGGCAAACCATCCGCTCGCGTCGATGACCTCGGCGCCCTCGCGTAGCTCGTCGGTCAGGTCCGCAGCCTGGACGACGGAGGCGATGCCTTCTCCTTCGATCACGATGGCCACGCCGGTCCTGGCCGAAGCTCCGGTGCCGTCGATCACCGTCGCCCCGTCGAAGATGGTCCTGGGCGGGGCGGACGCCTGCCCCGGCGCGCCGGCCTGGGCTTCGAGCGTTGCCGGCAACGCCAGCCCCATGGCGATCAGGATCGGGATAGCGCGGGTGGTCATTTCCGCCGAGCTCCGCAATCGCGCGGCCCGGATGAACAGCCGCGCCGACACCACCCAGAGCACCACGAAGAACCCGTTCAGGCCCAGGATCTCTACCACGGAGCTGACCGGGGAGTGCTGCTTGCCGATGATCAGGGCGATTACGGCCACCAGCGCCTGGGCGAACGCCGCCGCGACCATCGCGCGCGCCATTCCCCGCGGCCGGAAGCGGGCGATCAGGGCCCCCATCATGCCGACGGCGAGCACGCCCCCGTACGAACGGTCGAATGGATCGCCCTCCACGCCGATGAGCCCGACCGCACCGATGATCCAGAGCAGCATGAGCCCCGTCGCGAGCGCGGCGACGATGGCGAGTCGGTACGCCGACCTGGGTTCGGGCTTCATGGCTTCCTCCGGCTGGGGTGACCGTAATCAGACAATCTTTCGGGCGACTCGACAACAGAAGTATTATGCCCGCCGGAGGAAAAGCGATCCCGGTCGACAAGTGGGGTGGTCATGGACAGGCGCGATTTCGTGAAATCCTCAGCCGTGGCGCTCGGGGCCCTGCCCGCCCTGGCAACGACGCTTCCCGCGCGTGGCGGACCCTTCCGCGCGGGCGCGGATGCTTCCCCGTCAAGCCGCGAACGCCCATCCGGGACCTCCCCGCAGGCCGCCGGAACCGCCCTCATCTACGACCCGCGCTACCTCGATCACGTGCTCGTTCGGCCGAACGGCTCCCGCCCGCCGGAGATCCCGGAGCGGCTGGTGCGCATGCGGGCCGAGCTGGAAGCGCGTGGGCTCACCGAGGCGACCGTGCCCGTCGCGCCCACCGTCGATCCCCTGCTCCGCATTCGCGCCCACCACACCGGCGAACACGTGGATTCGGTGCGCCAACTGGGCGTGAGCGCGACGGTGGCGGAACTCGCGGTGTCCGGCGCGCTCACCGGCGTGGACGTGGTCGCCGAGGGGCGGGCGCGCAACGTCTTCTGCGCCATCCGGCCTCCCGGGCACCACGCCAACAATACCGGCGCCGAAGAGGGCTTCTGCTACTACAGCAACGCGGCCATCGCGGCGAAGTACGCCCAAGAGATTCACGGCCACGAGAAGGTCCTGGTCATCGACTGGGACTACCACCACGGCAACGCTACCCAGAACGCCTTCTACGACGACCCGTCGGTGCTCTTCTTCTCGTCCCACGACTGGAACGCGTATCCCGGAACCGGCGATCCGTCGCTCACCGGCGAGGGAGACGGCGCGGGTCTGAACATCAACGTGCACCTGGAGTGCGGGTCGAGCGATGCCGACATGCTGCGCTACTGGGATAACGCGCTCTCGCCCGCGGTGGCCGCCTTCGACCCCGATTTCGTGATCGTCTCGGCCGGCTTCGACAGCCGCCGTGACGACCTGCTGGGATGCTTCGACCTCACGGACGACGCCTTCCGGCGCATGACCCGCATGGCGATGGACTACGCCGACAGTTGCTGCGAGGGGCGCCTGGTGTCGCTGCTCGAGGGCGGCTACAACCTGGACGGGACGGCGCTCGCCGCGGCTGCGCACGTGGAGACGCTGCTGGAGCACTGACGTCGGTTCGCGGTCCGCCTTCTCTCCGTCGCCTGCACCGGCGCGGGCGAGCGTCCTAGACCATCCGCGCCAGCACCCCCAGCAGACGGTCCACGTCCTCGCGGTTGTTGAACATCGCCACGGCGGCGCGCAGGAGGCGGCCTTCCTCCTGGAACGTGATGGCGATGCCCTCGTCGGCGAGCGCCTTCGCCAGCGCTTCATGTTCCAGGCCGTGGTAGAAGCTCACGATGGGAGACGGATTGCGGGGAGGGGTGAACAGCTGCATCCCCAGCGCTTCCGCTCCCGCGCGCAGTTCGCCGGCCAGCGCGTGGGTGTGCCCGGCGATGCGGTCCAGCCCCACCTCGGCGAGGAAGTCGAGCGCGGCCGCCATGCCGGCCACCGGACCGTTGGCCAGGCTCGCGTACTCGAACCTGGCGGCGCTGCTGCGCAGGCGGTAGCGATGCCCCGGCAGGGTCTCGGCCACCTGCCGGTGCCCGTAGCGGTCGGGCGCCATCCACTCAAGGTGCTCGCGGCGGGCGAAGAAGGGGGCGCAGCCGAAGTCCGCGTGCAGCCACTTGTAGCCGTTGGCGCCGGCGAAGTCGACGCCTTCCTGTCGCAGATTCACGGGGAAGGTGCCCAGCGCCTGGACGGCATCGGCGTAGAGATAGGCCCCGTGCGCGTGCGCCAGCTCGGCCAGCGCGGGCAGATCGTGGCGGAAGCCGTTCCGGTTGGACACCCACGCCACGCTCACGAGCCGGGTGCGCGCGTCGGTCCGGTGCTCGAAGTCCTCGGTGGTGACCACGCCGTCGCGCGACGGCACCACACGCAGCTCGACCCCCATCCGCTGCTCGAGCTGCCGGTGGAGCACGTAGGTGGAGACGAAATGCAGTTCGTCGACCACGATGTTGTCGCCCTCGCGCCAGTCGAGCGCACTAGCGACGATGTTCTCCGCGTCCGTCGTGGAATAGAGAAGGGCGATCTCGTCCTCGCCGGCCCCGAACAACCCGGCGAACCCGGCGACGGCTCTTTGCCGCGGGGAAGGGCCGGAACCTCCGCCCTGTCTCCGCATCTTGCCGTCCGCGTAGGCATACAGCGCGTCGCGCACGGGGATCGGGATGGGCCCGACGGAAGCCGTGTTGAGGTAGGCGAGTTCCCCGGTCACGGGGAAGCTGGGGCGGACGCCGAGCGGATCGTCGAGGGCGAGACTCGGGGGCGCGGGGCTGGCCGATGGGGTGCCTGATGCGGACTCGGCGCCTTCGGCGATGCGGGCCGCCAGCCCTCCGGCGGGAAGCGCGGCCAGACCGGCGGCTGCGGTGGTGCGGATGAAGTTGCGGCGGTCGAGCGGCGTCATGCGGCTCCTCCCGTGAAGCGGTCGCCCGCAACAGTCGGGCGATGGCCGACTGCGACCCGCGAATCGGGCGCGGACAGGCTAATCGTAGGGTGCGGGAGAAGCGGCGGCCAGCCGCAGGCCTACTTGGTCACGAACATCTTGATGACGTTCGAGCGACCGTTCACCTCCATTACGAGGAGATAGATCCCGGACGCAACCTGGTTGCCTTCGAGGTCCCGGCCATCCCAGTAGGCTTCATAGTCCCCCGGTGTTTCGTACTCCATGTCGGACACGGGGAAGCCGTCGCTGCCCGGGTTGCGCAGGGCCGTGGGGGAGGCGACCAACTGCTGGAGCACGTTGTAGATGCGAATCGACACGACGACCGGCTCCCCGCCCGAAAACAACTCTTCACCCAACGAGAAGGGGATGCGGGTCTCCGGATTGAACGGATTCGGGTAGTTCTGACGCAACTCGAATCCGGGATTCTGCTGGCGTCCCCGATCACCCGTTTCCTGGGCCGAGGTAGGATCCAGACCAACGAGCGGGATGAGGAGGAGGCCTGTCAAGACGCGTAGGAAGCGTCTCATATCAACCCCTCCGCACAGTTTTTCTGTGCAGTAGCTTAGGAACGATAGCCCTCCCAGGCATCCTGGAAAAAATGAGTCTGCACCACCACGGCATGGTACGAGGGCGCCACCCTCTCTGTCAACATCGACGGGCGCCGGCTTGCCGTGCCTCGCTGCTTCGATAGGACACCGCTCAGGCTCGAAATGTTCAACTCTTCCGTCAGGCCGCGACAGGCGTCGCTCAGGAGGTCGGAACCGGGGTGGCGGGCACGTCCCGCCCGCTGCCGCGCCGAACCGTGACCCCGAGCCGGTCGAAGCAGGCGAGCAGAGGGAGCAGGTGCCGGCGGGTGACGGGCAGAACCTCGCGGAAGTCCGCGGGACCGAGGCCGGATCGGCCCACGAGCCGTTCCTGAACGTCCCGTGCCCCCCGTTCGACCGCGTCTGCGTCGGCGAAGAAGTCGTCGTTCAACACGACGATGTCGCCGGCCTGTTCCATCAGCTTGAGGATGGGCCACAGGTCTGGATGGTCGCGGAGCGGGGCGGGAAGATCGCGGATGGAGGGTGGCGAGAGACCCGCGGCCCGGTATTGCTCCGCCAGGCCCGACCGCACGCCTTGCTGCTCCGCGGTGAGGGAGGGCGTGAAGCCGGGCTTGCGCACCAGCTCGCGGCGGACCTCCAGTTCGCCCTTGTCCGCCAGGTGCGCGAGCAGCGCATCGGCCAGTTCCGCGCCCGTGCCGGGGGGCAGAGCCTCGCGGGCCTCGGCGAGCGGCATGCCCGGTCGGAGCGGCTGGGTTCGGTGGTAGCGGGCGACCTGGCGCCGGAGCAGGCGTCGGCCCTCGTCGGCCACCGTTCCGGAATAGAGCGCCCGGGCGGTCGCGAAGCCGGTCTCGTCCTCGCCGGAGGCAAGCGTCCGCGGTGGATCGCCGGTGCGGATGGGGAGCTCCTCGGCCGGGACACCTGCCCACCCGGCCAGGTCGAGCGCCGCCCGGCGGCGGAGGCCCCGGTCCGGTCCCACAATCGCCTCGAGCAGTTCGCCCTCCCTGCCCCGGGGGGGGGGGGGGGGGGGGGGGGGGGGGGGGGGGGGGGGGGGGGGGGG